>NZ_FYDV01000023.1:0-76698 GCF_900187535.1 Pseudomonas sp. Irchel s3a18
GAGCATTGGAACCACCTGATCCCATCCCGAACTCAGCAGTGAAACGATGCATCGCCGATGGTAGTGTGGGGTTTCCCCATGTGAGAGTAGGTCATCGTCAAGATTAAATTCCGAAACCCCTATCTGCATCTGCAGATAGGGGTTTTGTTTTTGTGCGCGAAAGAGTGGCGATTCTCTAGCCGGCTGCTTACGTCTGCTTCCACTGCCTGATCAGGAGTCCATAGACAATCAGGTTGACCAACAGCACAAAGGCCCCCAACCCCAGTTGGATTTCCAGCGTCAGCCCGGCGGGGTATATCAGCGGCCAGACGTAATGCTCGATGAAGCTATCGCTGTAGCCGGCCTGCCCGGCGTTGTGGCGCATGAGGTTCTCCCAATGGGTCAACGGGCAGTTCCAGTGGAAGATTTCGACCAGGGTGCCCCAGACGGCCGCGGGCAAATGGCACCAGATCACTTGGCGCCATTTGAAGGCCAGCAGTGCGCCCAACAGCACGAACGCAATGAATAGTAAATGCATCAGCATCAGCCCATCGGCCGCTATTCGGTAAAACATGGGGCCTGCCTCCTTTGAACGGGGGGGGAGCACCTCGCTCGGCATCCCGCCTGAGCCGGTCTTGCACCACCTATACTCAAAATACCGCCATCACAAGTCTCAGCGGCCCCAAACCGATCGAGGCGTGACGACGGCTGTCCTGTTATTACCGGGGACTGCGATCTTGAGTCTGCGTTTCCTGTGCCTGGCCTTGTTACTGATCCTGCTGCTGTTGCTGGCGGGATGCTCCACGGTGCGTCGCTCTGAGCCGACGGCGCCCATCGTGATCACGGAAGCGACCTGGTTACAGATTGACCGGGATATAGACAGCGCTTCATTGTCCTCCAGGGAGGCGGTCAGGGATTACACCCGCAAAGCCATGGGGCGCTGGCGTGAGCAAGTGTTCCGCCGTACCGAAACCGACTTCATTCCCTGGTTTACCGGCTACTGGACCCAACAGTGGCTGGGCGTGAAGGTGGGCTGGTACAGGATGAGCGCCAAGGGCGAGACGGATTCGCCGGTCAATCGACTGACGGTCTACCTGCAGGAACAGTACCACGAGCGTGTGCTGGATCCCGTCTCCAGGGTGACCGATCCGAACGTGATCATGGGCGATGCCGTGAGGTTGTACCTGCAGATGCTCAGCGCTCATATGGCCGAGATACAGGAGCAGTATGCAGTCCCCCAGGATCAATTCGACCGTAGGCTCAGCCAAGTCCCGGCCATCACCCTGGCGCCTCCTCCCGCACGCAATGCTTCGCTCTATCAGATCATTCATACTGAACCGGTCACTCGATTGCCCGCTTACACGGCGCTTGTCGAACAGGTCCGCAGTTCCAACAGCGGTGCCGGGGCAGGGCTGTCGGATGCCGGGATTTCTTCGGTGGCCAAGCGTGCAAGCGAACGGCTCGAAGCCCAGATTGCTACTCGCAGCGTCGCCAGCGCGGTGGCGGCAGCCGTCGGCCGGGTTGCCGGGGCGGTAATTTCCGTGGTCTCCCTGGGCATCGGTGCCATGTCGAATGAAAGTGATCGGCCGATCGCACAAGCGCAAATGCGCCAAAGCCTGAGCGCGGCATTCGACAAGGCATGGCTGGGCTTGATGGAGAACGAGGCGAACGGTGTGATGGCCGGGGTCAACTACATTTCCGGGCAAATCCAGCAAGGTCTTGTCGCCAACCTGTCGGTCATGCCGCAGCCTGTGCGCACCCGGCCTAACGAACCGGCCCTTCAGCGTGAACAACGCAGCGACGTTTACCAGCCAGTGCCGACTGATCAGGCCCAGCCGGCCTCAGGTTTCGCTCAATAATCGCGACGCTTACCGTGCCCCGGGGCAGCGTCCGCCGGCCGCGGCCTGGCTGATCGCGGCGGCCAGGCCTTTCACGTTCTTCTGATGTGCCAACACCAGATCGTCGATAGTTGCGCCTGATGGGGTCTGAACCGTGGTCCGGCAGTTGAGGAACGTACTGGTATCGTCTGAGTCGAGGTTTCGCAAACGCCACTGCGCGTCGACCAGGGCATAGTGCCCGGGAATCGAGTCGAAGCGTTGCACATCGACACGCAAGGACATTCTGCTGACATTGCTTGTGCCAGACAGTTGATCGGCGAGGGCGCTTTGCAGCTCTTCCGCCAGACTTGCTCCCCACCATTCGGTTTCCAGGACGGCCAGGCCACTGTTGCCCTGGCGGATGACGATCTGTGTGCGGTCGACCTGCGCCGGCACGCTGACCTGCTCGAACTGGATGCTGGCCGCACTGCGGGTTGCCGATGCCGGCTGGGCCGGAATCAAAGTGTGGTAATGCACCGGGTCGCTGCTGCAGGCTGCCAACATCAGCAGCGCACCGACCAACCCAACTCTCAACGACAAAGACATGGACGCACTCCTGTGGTCAGCGGTTCGAAGACGGTTGCAGGTTTGGCGGCGTGGCGTCTTTTTGACGTCCGCGCAGCAAGGATTCCGGATGCCGGCCCAGGTAGTCCGACAATTCGCGTAGAGAGCGTGACATGCGTCCGAGTTCTTCCAGGGTCTGGGTCAACTGTTCGCGCTGCGGAGAGTCTTCGGCGAGGGTCGAGTTGGCCGATTGCAGCGTCTTGCTCACCTCCTGCAAGGTGTTCTCCACTCCCGGCAAAGTCTGGGTGCTGAACTGTTTGATGCCTTTACGCATTTCCGTGAGGTTGCCATCCAGGTTGTTGGCGATGCGCTCGATCGGCAGCTTGTTGATCTTGTCGACCATCGCCTGCAATTGCTCCTGCAGCAGTTCCAGGCTGGCCGGCACGGTTGGAATCATCACGGGACGAGCATTGAGGTCGAAGGCAACTTTTGGCGCCTTGGGGAAGAATTCCAGGGCGATGTACAACTGCCCGGTCAACAAGTTGCCGCTACGGGCCTGGGCGCGCAGGCCATTGTCGACAAAGGTGCCCATGAGTCGTACCGATGCGGCTTCGTCGTCAGGGTTATGCTCCAGCGCCTTGAGCATCTTCAGATGGGCTTGCCCCAAACGTTTGGGATAGATCACGATGCCGACATTAATCGGGAACGTGCGGGATTTTTCGTCGAAATCCAGGTTTATCGCCACCACTTTGCCAATTTCCAGCCCCTGGAACTCGACGGGCGCATCCACCTTCAAACCGCGCAAGGCCTGATCGAAACGCAGGACGAGGAACTGCGGCTTGCCATTGGGCGGGGCGAGGGCGGTCGCCTGGTCCTCGAACAGCTCATAGTTCCGATTTTCCTCGGCGCTCTTGTCACCAGGGCTGTAGTTCGGGGCGCGGAAGGCAATGCCGCCGAGCAACATGGCTGACAGCGACTCGGTCTTGACCGCAAAGCCGTCGGCCCCGACATTGATGTCGATGCCGCTGGCATTCCAGAATCGGGTGTTTTCGGTGACATGCACGTCGTTCGGTGAATTGACGAAGATTTCGATGTTCACGCCATTGCCGTCGGTGTCCAGTGCATAGGCAACCACCTGACCCACCGGGATCTTGCGGTAGTAGACGGCCGACCCGATGTCCAGCGACCCCAGGTCCTGGGCGTGCAGCATGAAGCGCTTGCCGGGTTCGCCATAGGTAATGGGCGGAGGGGCTTCGAGCCCGGTGAAGACCCGGGCGCGGGCATCGGATTGCCCCGCGTCGGCACCAATGAAATCACCTGAAAGCAAGGTGTCGATCCCGGACACCCCGCCCGCGCCAATGCGCGGTCGTACGACCCAGAACTTGGAGTCCTCGCGGGTGAAGGATTCGGCCTGTTTCGACAGTTTTACCGTGGCGTTGACGCTCTTCTGGTCATCGCTCAACGCCACATCGGAGACATGGCCGATCACCACGTTGCGGTATTTGACCTCGGTCTTGTTTGCCGTCAGGCCTTGGCCGGTCTTGAAGTTGAGGGTGATCACCGGCCCTTGTTGCATCAGGTTGTGCACCACCAGGGACAGCCCGACCAGCACCGCAACGATGGGTACGATCCATACCAGCGAAACGCTCCAGCGGCGGGTCTTGACGTCGGCTTTGCCGGGTTGCGGCTGCCCCTCAGTGGCTTTCGATTCCATCCATGACCTCCTCGGATTGTGGGTTGTCCCAGATCAGGCGTGGGTCGAAACTCATCGCCGAGAGCATGGTGAAGACCACCACCATGCCAAAAAACAGAATCCCGGGTCGTGGCTCGATATCACCCAGTGCCTGGAACTTCACCAGGGCGGCGACCAGCGCAACGACAATGACGTCGAGCATCGACCAGTAGCCGATCAGCTCGACGAAACGATACAGCTGCGAACGTTCCTTGCGGGCCCAGAGACTGCCCCGCTGGGCGGTTACCAGCAGCAGCGTCAGGGCGACAAACTTGATGCCAGGCACGGCGATACTGGCAATGAATATGATCAGGGCGATATCCCAGGCGCCATGCTCCCAGAATTCCAGCACGCCACCGATGATGGTGCTGTCGGATCCACTGCCGAACATGCTGGTGTTCATCACGGGCAGCAGGTTGGCCGGGATGTAAAACACCAGCGCCGCGACCAGGAACGCCCAAGTGCGGGGCAGGGAGTTGCTCTTGCGCCTATGCAGGGGAGCACCGCAGCGCTCGCACACAGGGGGCTGGTCGGTCATGTCACAGGCCAGGCCGCAGCTGTGGCACAGGCAAAGGTTGAGATCGCGGGCTTCGGACGGGCTATTCATAGGCAGTCCCACAGTTCACGAACGTCACGTCCGGCGATGCGGATCAGCAACAGGCTCAACACCGCGAGGGCAAACAGGCCGATGCCGGGAATCACGTCCAGTAACCCGGCCAGTTTGAATACGGCCACCATGGCCCCCAGCAGGCAGACTTCCAGCATGCTCCAGGGCCGCAAGCTCTCCAGCCAGCGCATGCACAGCTTGAACGCCGGTGCGCGCCTGGATGTCAGCGCGAAACTCAGCACCCAGATCAGCAACAGCAGTTGGAACACGGGCGCGATGATGATGGAAATGGCCGCGACCAGGGCGATGAAGGTAATCGGGCCGTCACTCAGGGCCACCACCGAATCCCAGAGGGTGGCACTGTTTTTCAGACCTTTGAGGCTGATGCTCATCACCGGGTAGAAGTTGGCGAAGATCCACAGCACGGACGCGGTCAGGGTCAATGCCAGGCGTTGTTGCAGGGTCATCCCGTTGTAGCGCTGGAGCACCCCGCCGCAGCGTTGGCACAGGGCGGTCTGGTGTTTGGCGAGCACGGCTTTTTCATACACGGCATCGCAATGCTCGCAAATGATCAGGTGGTCGTTGCTGGCCATGGTTCACACTCAAGAAAAAAGCCGGACGTGTCAGGGGGTTAACTGAATATAGAAGCGCCTTGAGATAGAGCAAATATAAAGTTCAGTGCACAACAATAGAGGCGTGTGTTTACCGTTTCGGTACACTGAAACGAAATACTGCGCACGACCGAAACCGGCGGCACGCAGCGACGCGATTGGGCGCAGGGGCGAAAGCTACTCGCCGCGAATGTACTGTTCCAGCTGGCGGATCAGTTCGGCCTGCTCGGCAATGGCTTCCTTGACCAGATCGCCAATGGACAGCAACCCCAGCAATTGGCCGTTTTCAACCACGGGCAAGTGACGCAGGTGTTTGTCGGTCATGATGCTCATGCAGGTTTCGACGGTCTGATGGGAATCCACGGTGATCACCGGTGAGTTCATGATTTCGCTGACCGGGGTGCCCACCGAGGAGCGGCCCTTGAGCACCAGCTTGCGCGCATAGTCACGTTCGCTGATCACGCCGACGATCTTGCCGTCGTCCATTACCGGCAGCGCGCCTACGTTTTTCGCGGCCATCACCATCAACGCTTCCAGCACCATTTGATGAGACTTGATGGTGTGGACCTCCTGATTGTGACTGGCTTTTAACTTGAGCAGTTGCGCGACGGTCTTCATGGAGGTCTCTCCGCTGTTGTCTGTGTTAGAGGACGGCCTATACAGAATCGTAGACGCAGGCTAATGGAGCAAGGGGGTAAAGCGGCATTTACACAATCTAAATGCGTCATCGGCGGCGTTCGGGGCGCCTGCGGCTGGAATGCGCAGACAAAAAAGCCGCTGATAACCGGTTCAGGCTATCAGCGGCTGTGCAAGGCAACTTAGCAGTAGCGGTCGATCACGCTGACGTCTGGCCGGGACTGCAGGTTCTGCCATTCCTGAGTCAGGGTGGCCAGTACGCGGCCGACGAAATCTTTGTCCGCGGCGGCTTTCTTGCCAACATAACCCTGGCCGCGACGGTACATCTTCAGTCGGGCACGCAAGTCACGCTTGTTCTGTTCGAACTCGGCTTCATGGGCATGGGGCGACAGGCAGTCGATATGCACCTGGCCAGATTCGGCAATCCACAGGATATGGCTGTCATGGCTGTCTTTGTGCGCGGCGAACATACGAGCCAGTTCATCAATAGTCGGTTGATTGTTCAGATTCATGTTAAAGCCCCTTGACCAATGTTTGATCTGTCTAGTTGATTCGCTAATTCACTTCTCTACTTCGGTAAGTTGATATCTGGTACCGAAACCAGGGCGACAGTGGTTGTCTGCCGAATATCGGCAGGGCCTTGAGCAGGATGCATGTAGTCTTGCCGAGAAACTGCTACGTACTGGCGTCACAACGGGGAGAAGCAGCGATTACCTGGATGTTGTTGCCCGATACAAACCTGCTCGGTCACAAGCCATCTTGAAGAGTATTCGCCAGCGCTTCCGGTCCTGCAGGGACGTTCATGCCGGGTCAGTTTCATCAATCTGCCTTGTGGGCAGTACACATCCGGGAGCAGCTCGGCGGTCAGTCGAGCCTTTTCACAACACTTTTGCCTACGCTCCCGATCGGGGAGACGTCCGCATCATGCAAGGGGAAAAACAACTCGTCAACGGGTTTGTAGTGAAAAATTTCATTCACTACAAAAATAATCCCGGCACCGAACCGGAGCGGTTTAACCTTGTCCTACAATCGCTTGCGTGACTCAGGTAAAGGCAGCCCTGAACATCGATGGCGGGTAGAATCGAAGGTTCAGATCATCTTCGAGGTTGCAGTGGTGGACTTACAGCAGGGCTTCGTCTTGACTCGGCATTGGCGCGATACCCCGGCCGGCACGCAAGTCGAGTTCTGGTTGGCGACCGATGCCGGTCCACGGCTGGTGCGCTTGCCCGCGCAGCCGTCGGTGGCGTTCATTCCCGAGCAGTACCGCGAGCGGACCCTGGAGCTGGCGCGCGGCGAGCAGGGTGTCGAGTTGCGGCCGCTCGGGTTGCAGGATTTCCAGCACCGGCCAGTGTTCGGCCTGTATTGCCAGCAACATCGCCAGCTCATGCACCTGGAATCGGTACTGCGCAGGGCCGGCGTGGAGGTCTTCGAGGCGGACATTCGTCCACCCGAGCGTTACCTGATGGAGCGCTTCATCACCGCCCCCGTGTCATTCACTGGAACGCCTGACGCCAGCGGCCTGTTGCTCGATGCCCAGCTCAAGCCGGCCCCGGATTATCGGCCGCGCTTGAAGTTGGTCTCGCTGGATATCGAAACCACCGAACAGGGCGAGTTGTATTCGATCGCCCTGGAGGGTTGCGGTCAGCGCCAGGTGTACATGCTCGGAGCGCCAAACGGTGACGCCACCCAGGTGGACTTTGCCCTGGAGTATTGCGACTCCCGAACCCTGCTGCTGAAACAGCTCAACGCCTGGTTTGCCCGGCACGATCCCGACGCCATCATCGGCTGGAACCTCGTGCAGTTCGACCTGCGCGTCTTGCACGAGCATGCCCGGCGCCTGGCGGTGCCGTTGCGCCTGGGACGCGGTGGCGAGGAAATGCAGTGGCGCGAACACGGTTCGGGCAATAACCACTTCTTTGCCGCGGCAGCGGGACGTCTGATCATCGATGGCATCGAGTCCTTGCGTTCGGCGACCTGGAGCTTTCCTTCGTTCAGCCTGGAAAACGTCGCGCAGACGCTGCTGGGAGAGGGCAAGTCGATCGACAACCCGTACCAGCGCATGGATGAAATCAACCGCATGTTCGCCGAGGACAAGCCGGCCCTGGCGCGCTACAACCTCAAGGACTGCGAGTTGGTGACGCGGATCTTCGACAAGACCGAGCTGCTGACCTTCCTGCTGGAGCGCGCCAGCGTCACCGGGTTGCCGGCCGACCGTAGCGGCGGCTCGGTGGCCGCGTTCACCCACCTCTATATGCCGTTGATGCATCGCCAGGGTTTTGTCGCGCCGAACCAGGGCGAGCGGCCGCCCCAGGCCAGTCCCGGCGGCTTTGTCATGGATTCGCAACCCGGTTTGTACGAGTCGGTGCTGGTGCTCGATTACAAGAGCCTGTACCCGTCGATCATCCGCACCTTTCTGATTGACCCGGTGGGGTTGGTCGAAGGCTTGCGTCACCCCGACGACAGTGAGTCGGTGCCGGGCTTTCGGGGGGCGCGCTTCTCGCGTACCCGGAACTGCCTGCCGGCGATTGTCGCCCGGGTCGCCGAGGGTCGGGAGGCGGCCAAGCGCGAACACAACGCGCCCTTGTCCCAGGCCTTGAAAATCATCATGAATGCCTTCTATGGCGTGCTGGGCTCCAGTGGTTGCCGGTTCTTCGATACGCGCCTGGCGTCTTCGATCACCCTGCGCGGGCATGAAATCATGCAGCGCACCCGGCAATTGATCGAAGCCCAGGGCCATACGGTGATCTATGGCGACACCGACTCCACCTTCGTCTGGCTACGGCGCGCCCATGGCCAGGAAGAAGCGGCGCAGATTGGCCGCTCGCTGGTGGCCTGCGTCAACCAGTGGTGGCGTGAGCATCTGTTGAGCGAGTTCGGCTTGCACAGCGTGCTGGAACTACAATACGAAACCCATTTCCGACGCTTTCTGATGCCGACCATCCGTGGCGCGGAGGAGGGCAGCAAGAAGCGCTATGCAGGCCTGGTGACCCGCGCCGATGGCACCGACGAGATGGTCTACAAGGGCCTTGAAAGCGTGCGCACCGACTGGTCGCCGCTGGCCCGACAGTTTCAGCAAGAGCTCTACCTGCGGATTTTCCATCGGCGGCCGTATCAGGACTATGTGCGCGAGTTTGTGCGGGCGACGCTGGCGGGTGAGCACGATGAGTTACTGATCTATTGCAAGCGCCTGCGCCGGCCGCTGGACGACTATCAGCGCAACGTGCCGCCCCATGTCCGTGCCGCGCGCATCGCCGACGAGTACAACGACCGGCAACACCGGCCGCGCCAGTACCAGCGCGGCGGCTGGATCAGTTACGTGATCACGGTCGCGGGGCCCGAACCCCTGGAGACCCGCAGCGCACCGATTGACTACGACCACTACATCAGCCGTCAGCTGCAACCGGTGGCTGACGCGATCCTGCCGTTTGTCGACGACGACTTCAGTACCCTGATCGGTGGCCAACTGGGCTTGTTCTAAGCCTCAGACCATCGCCAGCCGCTGCTTGCGGGTGGGCGCCGCGAAGGCCAGGTCCAGTGCCTGGAAGTCCGCTGGGTCGAGTTGCAACGCGCCAGCGGCGGCATTCAACCGCACGTGTTCGGGGCGGACCGCTTTGGGGATGGCGATCACGCCCTCCTGAGACAGCAACCAGGCCAGCGAGACTTGCGCCGGGGTGACGCGATGACGTGTGGCGATCGCCTTGAGTGTCGGCTCGGCCAACAGGTTGCCGGCCTGGGCAATCGGGCAATACGCCATCAACGGCATGCGCTGCTGCTGGCACCAGGGCAGCAGATCAAACTCGATACCGCGCTCTTCAAGGTTGTAGAGCACCTGATTGGTCGCGCAGTCGGTGGAGGGCAGCTCGCCCATGTCCGCGACATCGAAATTGGACACGCCCCAGCGGCCGATCTTGCCATCTTCACGCAAGCGCTCGAAGGCCTCGACGGTTTCCTCAAGGGGATACTGACCCCGCCAGTGCAGCAGATACAAGTCGATGTAGTCGGTGCCCAAGCGCCTCAGGCTGCGCTCACAGGCTTGGGGAATACCCCTGCGGCTGGCGTTATGCGGGTAGACCTTGCTCACCAGGAATACCTGGTCACGTACACCGGCAATGGCTTGGCCCACCACCTCCTCGGCACCGCCTTCGGCATACATTTCGGCGGTGTCGATCAGGGTCATGCCCAGGTCGATGCCGGTACGCAAGGCATCGATTTCGCGCCTGCGCTGGTGCCGGTCTTCGCCCATGCGCCAGGTGCCCTGGCCGATGACGGGGACCGATACGCCGGCCAGTTCAAGTGTTCGCATGACCATCTCCAGGTTGTATGGGCGCGAGCGGCCGATCCGGGTCCGAGTGCTCGCGATGGACGCTAACGATAGCCCAGTTCAGGCACAAAATTGACGAACCTGCGAAAGCGTCCTTTCATTGAACTGTCCTGCCGTTCACCGGAACGGCGGCCGCGCATGCAGCGCGCCACTCGGGAGTGTGATGATGAAGCGTCAAGCACGAGCCTTCTGCCTGTTGATCGCAACCATGACCCTTGGCGCGCAGGCCGAGGACGCGCCCCCGGCGGACGATTCCGCGCCTCCCCTGAACCCCCACGTAATCGACAAACTCATTGATGTAGGGGACTACCTGCGCAGCCTGCCCAAATTCGAGGTCAACGCCGAGGTCACGCGCGATACCGTGCTGGACTCCGGGCAGAAAATCCAGACTGGCTCGCGAACCACGCTGAAGGTGGCGGGGCATGACCGCCTGTACGCCAAGGCCGATGGCGACACGCAAACCCGGGAGTTCTTCTACGACGGCAAGCACCTGACACAGTACTCGCCCTATCTGAAGTACTACACCACCGTGGATGCACCGGCCACTGTCAGCGAAACCCTGCACAAGATCGAGCAGCACTACGGTATCCAGGTGCCGACGGAAGACCTGTTCCTCCTGGGCCGCGACCAGGCGCAAATCGACGCACTCAAGAGTGCGATCTATGTCGGGCCCTCCTACATCAAGGGCACGTTGTGCGATCATCTGGCGTTCCGCCAGGCGGGTGTCGACTGGCAGCTGTGGATCACCCGTGCCGACAAACCCTTGCCCTGCAAGCTGGTGATCACCACCACCGACGTGGCGAGCTTTCCGGAGTACAGCGCGGTCTACAGCTGGAACCTTGCCCCGAAGATCACCTCCTCGGCGTTCACCTTTACGCCGCGCAAGGGCGATGTCGCCATCCCCTTGAAGAAAGCCAGCCAATAGGGGGGCAGGATCATGTTCAGAATTCCTCCATACGCGGTTCTGGTGTCTCTGCTGGCGACCGCAATGCTGACCGTCGGTGTCGCTGAACTGGTCGACGCCCGTCAGCTGCGCGCCCAGGGCGGTGCCCGGTCGTCGGTCAATCGGGCACCGCCGGCGCACGCCCCGCGAGCCCACACCAGTCAGCGGGCCAATACCAGCCAACGGCTCAATACCAGTCAACGGATCAATACCAATCAGGGTGTTCGCGCCAAACAGCGGATCAACCCCAACCCGCAGCTCAGCAGCGGCCAGAGGGTCAGCACCCCGAGGGCCAAGACCGCCCAGCGCACCAACACCAACCAGCGGGCCAGTACCGGCCAGAGAGCCAACACCGGCCAGAGAGCCGGCACTGACCAGCGGCTCAGCACCGCCCAGCGCGATGAGGCCAAGCAACGCATTGATCAGGCCAATGTGGGGAATCAGGTCAACTCGGGCAACCGTGTGAATGCCGGCAACAACGTCGGTAACCGGGTGCGGGTCGACAACAGTGAACGCAACGTCAACAAGACTCGCGATGTGAATATCGATAGCGAGGGGCACGGCGATTACGATGACGACGATTATGATCACGATTATGACGATGACGATGATTACGACCATCCGCTCGCCATGGCCGCAGCCATCACGGCTACGGTTGTGGTCACCGCGGCGGTGGTGGGTTCGGTCATGCGCCCGTCGGAAATGCCCAGCGACTGTGTGCAGGTGATGCGCAACAACACGGCGTACATGCAATGCGGATCGACCTGGTTCCAGCCACAGTACCAGGGCAGTAATGTGAGCTACGTGGTGGTCAACGCGCCATGAGCGATGCTGGAAAAAAGGCGTCTAGGGGGGAATGCGGGCACTCACCCCTGGACGCCTGAATCACCATGACCGAGGGAGCCTGGTGAGGCCGTTCGTGATGCCGCGGCGGTGGTAAGGCGCCCTGTGAACGGTGTTGCAGACTGCGCCCCCGACGGGCGCAGTGGGTTACTTGCCGAGCTTGACCCGGGTCCAGCCGCGGGTCACCACTCGTTGGGTCGCGATGGGCATGTCCGGGATGGCGTACAACGTGGCCATCACGGCCTGGGGCGGGTACGAACCCGGGTCGTCGCGGATCGCTTCATCCACCAGTGGCGTCGCCGCAGCGTTGGCGTTGCTGTAGCCGACGTTGTTGGTGATCTCGGCCATGATGTCCGGGCGCATCAGGAAGTTCATGAACAGGTAGGCGTTGTCGACGTTGGCCGCATCGTGCGGGATGGCGACCATGTCATAGAAACTGCCGGCGCCTTCCTTGGGGATGCTGTAGTCGACCTTCACCTTGTTGCCGGCTTCCCTGGCCCGGGCCTTGGCTTGCAGCACGTCGCCGGAGTAACCGACTGCGACGCAGATGTTGCCGTTGGCCAGGTCCGAAATGTACTTGGACGAGTGGAAGTAGGCCACTGACGGGCGAATTTTCATGAACAACGCTTCGGCCTCGGCAATCTGCTGCCTGTCCCGGGTGTTTACCGGGTAGCCCAGGTAGTGCAGGGCGGCCGGCAGCATTTCGGTGGGCGAATCGAGGAAGCTGATGCCGCAGGCTTTCAGCTTGGCCGCGTTTTCCGGTTTGAACAGCAGGTCCCAGGAGTTGGTAGGGGCATTGCTGCCGAGCACTTCCTTGACCTTGTCCGGGTTAAAGCCAATGCCAATCGAACCCCACATGTAGGGGAACGCGTGGCCGTTGTCCGGATCGCTGGCCGAGGCGTTCTTGAGCAGCACCGGGTTGAGGTTTTTCCAGTTGGGCAGCTTGGACTTGTCCAGCGTCTGGTAGACGCCGGCCTTGATCTGCTTGGCCAGGAAACTGTTGGACGGCACCACGATGTCGTAACCCGATTTACCAGCCAGCAGGCGGGCTTCCAGGGTTTCATTGCTGTCGAATACATCGTAGGTCACGTTGATCCCGGTCTCGTCTTCGAACTTCTTGACGGTGTCCGGGGCGATGTAGTCGGACCAGTTGTAGACGCGCAGAACCTTGTCATTGGCCTGGGCGCCCGTGGTGATTGCGCCCAATAAGGACAGTGTCAGCAGAGTCCTGCCAAACATTTTCATCGGTACAACTCCATTTTCTTTTTATACAAATGACGTAAAGCGTTTGAGGCGAGACGGTCTCAGGCTCAATGTAAAAGTGCAGTGAACACAAAGCCTGGGGCGAGGGGGCAAGCCCCCTCGCCACAAGGCACTAGGCCGTCGCTCCTGCCAGTGGCCGGGCGGGTTGCTGCCAGGATTCGCTGGCGGTCTGGTCCATCGCATCCTGGATCGCCCGTTTGCGATTGGCTTCGGCCTTGCGGCTGAAGTACCAGACCATGAAGGTCACGATCGATACCGCCAGCAAAATCAGGCTGGCCACGGCGTTGATCTCGGGCTTCACGCCCAGGCGCACCGCCGAGAAGACTTCCATCGGCAAGGTGGTGGAACCCGGGCCGGACACGAAGCTGGCCAGTACCAGGTCGTCCAGCGACAGGGCGAACGACATCATGCCGCCCGCCGCCAGCGACGGCGCGATCATCGGGATGGTGATCAGGAAGAACACCTTCAACGGGCGTGCCCCCAGGTCCATGGCCGCTTCTTCGATGGACAGGTCCAGCTCACGTAAGCGCGCCGAGACTACCACCGCGACATAAGCGGCACAAAACGTGGTGTGGGCAATCCAGATGGTGACGATGCCACGCTCCTGCGGCCAGCCGATCATTTGCGCCATGGCCACGAACAGCAGCAACAGCGACAGGCCGGTGATCACTTCCGGCATCACCAGGGGCGCGGTCACCAGGCCACCGAACAGCGTGCGGCCCTTGAAGCGGGTCACCCGGGTCAGCACAAAGGCGGCCAGGGTGCCCAGCGCCACGGCGGCAATCGCGGTGTAGCAGGCGATTTCCAGGGAGCGCACCACCGAGCCCATCAACTGGCTGTTGTCCAGCAGGCCGGCGTACCACTTCACCGACCAGCCGCCCCAGACCGTCACCAGCTTCGAGGCGTTGAACGAGTAGATCACCAGAATCAGCATCGGCAGATAGATGAACGTCAGGCCGAACACCAGCATCATTCTTGAAAATCCGAAACGGTTCATGCCCGTCCCTCCATCTCTTTGGCTTGGCTGCGGTTGAACAGCAGGATCGGCACAATCAGGATCACCAGCATGATCACCGCCAGCGCCGAGGCTACCGGCCAGTCACGGTTGTTGAAGAACTCCTGCCACAGCACGCGGCCGATCATCAGGGTTTCCGGGCCGCCCAGCAGTTCCGGAATCACGAACTCACCCACCACCGGGATGAACACCAGCATGCAGCCTGCGATGATGCCGTTGCGGGCCAGCGGCACGGTGATTTTCCAGAAGTTGTTGAAGTTGCTCGAGCCCAGGTCCGAGGCGGCTTCCAGCAGGCTGGCGTCGTGCTTGACCAGGTTGGCGTACAGCGGCAGCACCATGAACGGCAGGTAAGCGTAAACCACCCCGATATAGACGGCCGTGTTGGTGTTGAGGATCTCGATCGGGTGCGACGTCAGGCCGGTCCACATCAAAAACCCATTGAGCAGGCCGTTGTTGCTGAGGATGCCCATCCACGCATACACGCGGATAAGGATCGCGGTCCAGGTCGGCATCATGATCAGCAACAGCAAGACGTTCTGCGTTTCCTTGCTGGCCTTGGTAATGGCGTAGGCCATCGGGAAACCGATCACCAGGCACATGGCGGTACTGAGCAGCGCCACTTTCAACGAGCCCAGGTAAGCCGAGAGGTACAGCTCGTCGGCGGCCAGCAGCGAGTAGTTGCTCAGGTTCAGCAGCAGTTGAAACTTCTGTTCGGCGAAGCTGTAAATCTCGGAGTAGGGTGGAATGGCCAGGGCGGCTTCGGAAAAGCTGATCTTCATCACCAGAAAGAACGGCAGCATGAAGAACAGAAACAGCCACAGGAATGGAATACCGATGACGACCTTGCGACCGCTCGGCAAAAACCGCTGGAACTGCTGAGTGAGGGTATTCATGCGCGCAGTACCACGCCGCTGTCGTCTTCCCACCAGACATAGACCTGATCGTCCCAGGTCGGGCGCGCGCCACGGCGTTCGGCGTTGGCCATGAACGACTGGACGATCTTGCCGCCGGGCAGCTCCACGTAGAACACCGAGTGCCCGCCCAGGTAGGCGATGTCGTGCACCTTGCCCTGGGACCAGTTGTAGCGGGTCTCGGGCTTGAGGGTGCTGACCAGCATTTTTTCCGGGCGGATGGCGTAGGTGATCGATTTGTCCTGCACCGAGGTGCTGACGCCGTGGCCGACGTAGATCTTCTGTTCCAGATCAGGGCTGTGAATGATCGCGTGGCCCTCCAGGTCCTCGACCACGGTGCCGTCGAAGGCGTTCACGTTGCCGATGAACTCGCAGACCATGCGACTGACGGGTGCTTCATAGATGTCCACCGGGCTGCCGATCTGGGCGATCCAGCCCAGGTGCATGATCGCGATACGCTCGGCCATGGTCATGGCCTCTTCCTGGTCGTGGGTCACCATCACGCAGGTCACGCCCACGCGCTCGATGATCTCCACCAGTTCCAGCTGCATCTGCGAGCGCAGCTTTTTATCCAGGGCGCCCATCGGTTCGTCGAGCAGTAATAGCTTCGGACGCTTGGCCAGGGAGCGGGCCAGGGCCACACGCTGGCGCTGGCCACCGGAGAGCTGGTGCGGCTTGCGCTTGGCGTACTGGGTCATGTGCACCAGGCGCAGCATTTCTTCGACCCGGGCGTCGATTTCGCTGGCGGGCAAACGGTCCTGCTTGAGGCCGAAGGCAATGTTCTGCGCCACCGTCATGTGCGGGAACAGGGCGTAGGACTGGAACATCATGTTGATCGGCCGCTCGTAGGGCGGCATGTCGGTGATGTCCACGCCGTCGAGCAGGATCCGCCCTTCGGTGGGGCGTTCGAAACCGGCCAGCATGCGCAGCAGGGTCGACTTGCCGGACCCGGAGCCGCCGAGCAGGGCGAATATCTCACCCTGATGGATCTCCAGGGACACATCGTCCACCGCAGTGGTTTCGTCGAATTTCTTGGTGACGCGATCGACTTTCACCAACACCTTTTTCGGTTGCTGATGACCTTCAAGCGTCTTCCTGTAAATGCTGGAGGCGTTTGCCATGTGAAACTCCCAACAGGTTTCAGTCGCCGGGCCAACGCGGCCTGACTTAATAGGTGATTGCAAGCCCGTGCCGGGAGATGCCGGTCGGGCTTACTCGGCGCCGCCGTCCTGGCTGCCTGGTCGTACTTGTTGTTATTGCGTTTGGTGGTTTTCGTGAGGGGAGGGCGCGCAAAGACGCGCCCGCCTGACTCGCGGGGGACCGTTCAATCGTTGAATGCAGTGTGCTGTCGTCAGCGCTGGTTGCGCAGCGCTGCCCGTTGCCGGCATGCGTCGCCAAACGCCTGGAAAATACTCAAGTAGGGAGGGTTGCTCAGCACCTGCCATTCCGGGTGCCATTGCACGCCGACGGCGAAGGCCTTGCTGTGCTCGAGGGAGACCGCCTCGATCAGGCCATCGGGAGCGATGGCTTCGGCGCGCAGGCCGGGGGCCAGGCGGTCGATGCCCTGGCTGTGAATCGAGTTGACCTGGAACACCGCAGGCAGGTCCAGGGCTTCGAACACGCCACCCGGCTGCACCTTGACCGCGTGAGCCGGTGCGTACTGCACGGCCAGGTCCGGGTGATCGGCTTCGCGGTGATCGAGCATGCCGGGCAGCTCATGGACTTTCTGGTGCAGGCTGCCACCGAAGGCCACGTTCATCTCCTGGAAGCCGCGGCAGATGCCGAGCACCGGAATGCCGGCCGCAATGGCCGCACGTAGCAAGGGAAGGGTGGTGGCGTCTCGCGCCGGATCGTGATCCGTACCGGGTGCGCTGGCGGAGCCCTGATAGTGGAAAGGTTCCACATTCGACGGCGAGCCGGTCAGCAGCAGACCGTCGAGCTGCGCGAGCAGATCGTCGATTTCGGTCAGCTCGCCCAGGGAAGGAATGACGACGGGCAACCCCAGGGCGCCGACGCTGACAGCACGTACGTACTTGTCGCCGCTGATGTGGTAGGGGTGCAGGCCAATCTGTTTGACGCACGCAGTAACGCCGATCAATGGCTTGAATGCCATTTTTATCACCTCGAAGTTTCACACTTGAACGAGCTTTTCCAGAGCTTAGCCTCGTTGATTTTTTTTAACAACTCCAATGTAAAAGATTCTAAACGGCTGGTGAGTGGAGGCGTAGGCCAACTGCAGCTCTTGGGCGGTTTTTTGCTGGTTTGATGGTTGTGGCGGCCAATAAAATCAACAAAAAAGGCGCTTTTCTCGCTATTGACTTCACTTTGCCTTTCGGATTGACTGGGCTCGTGAAAGGGCGGTGAACATAATAATTAACATAATAGGTGCATCATGTCGGTACCCCTGCGTGCCGTTCAGCTCAACGAAGCGAACGCATTCCTTAAGAAACATCCTGAGGTTTTGTACGTCGACCTTCTGATTGCGGATATGAACGGC
This sequence comes from Pseudomonas sp. Irchel s3a18, assembly GCF_900187535.1. NCBI lineage: Bacteria > Pseudomonadati > Pseudomonadota > Gammaproteobacteria > Pseudomonadales > Pseudomonadaceae > Pseudomonas > Pseudomonas sp. Irchel s3a18. Next base: position 17,740 of record NZ_FYDV01000023.1, read on the forward strand.
GTGGTGCGCGGCAAGCGCATCGAGCGCACCAGTCTCCACAAGGTCTACGAAAAAGGCATCAATCTCCCGGCCTCGCTGTTTGCCCTGGACATCAACGGTTCTACGGTGGAAAGCACCGGCCTGGGTCTGGACATCGGCGACTCTGACCGAATCTGCTATCCCATCCCCAATACCCTGAGCATCGAGCCCTGGCAGAAGCGTCCTACCGCGCAACTGTTAATGACCATGCACGAACTGGAAGGCGAGCCCTTCTTCGCCGACCCACGTGAAGTCCTGCGCCAGGTCGTGAGCAAGTTCGACGCCATGGGCCTGACCATCTGCGCCGCGTTCGAGCTGGAGTTCTACCTGATCGACCAGGACAACGTGAACGGTCGTCCGCAGTCGCCACGCTCGCCGGTTTCCGGCAAGCGTCCGCATTCGACCCAGGTGTACCTGATCGACGACCTCGACGAGTACGTCGACTGCCTGCAAGACATCCTCGAAGGCGCGAAAGAGCAGGGCATCCCGGCCGACGCCATCGTCAAGGAAAGCGCCCCGGCACAGTTCGAAGTGAACCTGCACCACGTGGCCGACCCGATCAAGGCCTGTGACTACGCGGTCCTGCTCAAGCGCGTGGTGAAGAACATCGCCTACGACCATGAAATGGACACCACCTTCATGGCCAAGCCGTACCCGGGCCAGGCGGGTAACGGTCTGCACGTGCACATCTCGATCCTTGATAAAGACGGCAACAACATCTTCGCCAGCGAGGATCCCGAGCAGAACGCCGCACTGCGTCACGCGATCGGCGGTGTGCTCGAGACCCTGCCGGCGCAGATGGCGTTCCTCTGCCCGAACGTCAACTCGTACCGTCGTTTCGGTGCGCAGTTCTATGTGCCGAACTCGCCGAGCTGGGGCATCGACAACCGTACCGTGGCGGTCCGCGTGCCGACCGGTGCGCCGGATTCGGTGCGCATCGAACACCGGGTTGCCGGTGCTGACGCCAACCCGTACCTGCTGATGGCCTCGGTCCTGGCCGGTATTCACCACGGGCTGACCAACGAGATCGAGCCGGGCGCTCCGGTCGAAGGCAACAGTTACGAGCAGAACGAACAGAGCCTGCCGAACAACCTGCGCGATGCGCTGCGCGAGCTGGACGACAGCGAGGTTATGGCCCGCTACATCGACCCGACCTACATCGACGTGTTTGTGGCGTGCAAGGAAAGTGAACTGGCCGAGTTCGAGAACTCCATCTCGGACCTTGAGTACAACTGGTACCTGCACACGGTTTGATGAGGCTGACACCCCGCGTGTGGCGAGGGAGCAAGCTCCCTCGCCACACGTTACTCAGCGCTCGTTTCATGTGTAAACACGATCACCTATTTCTCTGCGTCGAGTCACAACCATGACAAACACTCGCAGCGACTGGGAGCAACGCTTTCAGTCCTTATCCATAGAAGGTCGGGCATTCATTGACGGCCAATACCGCCCGGCAATCAGCGGCGATACGTTTGAATGCATCAGCCCCGTGGACGGGCGCTTTCTGGCGAACGTCGCCAGCACCGACGAAGCCGATGCCAATGCCGCCGTGCAGGTCGCTCGCCAGGCCTTCGAGTCCGGTGTCTGGGCCAAACTCGCCCCGGCCGAGCGCAAGCGCATCCTGATTCGTTTCGCCGATCTGATTCTGGAGAACCAGCAAGAGTTGGCGCTCCTGGAAACCCTGGACATGGGCAAGCCCATCAGCGATTCCATGGCCATCGACATTCCTGCGACCGCCAATGCGATCCGCTGGAGCGCCGAGGCGATCGACAAACTCTACGATGAAGTCGCGGCCACGCCGCACGACCAGTTGGGCCTGGTTACCCGGGAACCGTCCGGCGTAGTAGCAGCCATCGTGCCGTGGAACTTCCCGCTGATCATGGCCAGCTGGAAGTTCGCCCCGGCGCTGGCGGCGGGTAACTCGTTCATCCTCAAGCCTTCGGAAAAGTCACCGCTGACCGCGATTCGCATCGCTCAGCTGGCGCTGGACGCGGGCATCCCCAAAGGGGTGTTCAACGTCCTGCCGGGCTTCGGCCACACCGTCGGCAAGGCCCTGGCCCTGCACATGGACGTCGACGTACTGGCCTTCACCGGCTCGACGGCAATTGCCAAGCAACTGCTGATCTACGCCGGGCAAAGCAACATGAAACGCGTTTGGCTTGAGGCGGGTGGGAAGAGTCCAAATGTGGTGTTCGCCGACGCGCCGGATTTGCGCGCGGCAGCACAGGCTGCGGCCAGTGCCATTGCCTTCAACCAGGGTGAAGTCTGCACTGCGGGGTCGCGCCTGTTGGTGGAACGCTCGATTCGCGAGCAGTTCATCCCGCTGCTGGTGGAAGCCTTGCAAGCCTGGAAGCCCGGGCATTCGCTGGACCCGGACACCAACGTGGGCGCGGTGGTCGATCAGCGTCAGCTGGAGTCGGTGCTGCGTTACATCGAAGTCGGCAAGCAGCAGGGCGGGCAGTTGATCGCAGGGGGACGTCGCACCCTCGAAGACACCGGTGGCCTGTACGTGGAGCCGGCGATTTTCGATGGCGTGACCAACGCCATGACCATCGCCCGGGAAGAGATTTTCGGCCCGGTGCTGTCGCTGATCACCTTCGACACCGTTGAAGAAGCCCTGCACATTGCCAACGACAGCCTCTTCGGACTGGCAGCCGGGGTCTGGACCTGCAACCTGAGCAAGGCCCATACCTTCGCCCGTGGCCTGCGGGCCGGCAGCGTCTGGGTTAACCAGTACGACGGTGGCGACATGACGGCGCCGTTTGGCGGGTTCAAGCAATCGGGTAACGGTCGCGACAAGTCGTTGCATGCCTTCGACAAGTACACCGAGCTCAAGGCGACCTGGATCAAGCTCTAACCTTTTACACAGCAGCGGTTGCAGGCATCGGCGTGCGACCGCTCGGGAATTCAATCATGCAAAAACACGTAAACAGCTACTACGCCGCGACCCGCAACGAGACCCTCGATTTTCCGGTGCTCGAAGAGCTGGTCGAGTGCGATGTCTGTGTTATCGGCGCGGGCTACACCGGTCTGTCGTCGGCCCTGTTTCTCAGCGAAGCGGGCTACAGCGTCACCGTGCTGGAAGCCGCCAAGGTCGGTTACGGCGCCAGCGGTCGCAATGGCGGGCAACTGGTCAACTCCTACAGCCGCGACGTCGATGTCATCGAGCAGCGCTATGGCGACAAAACCGCCGAAGTGCTCGGCAGCATGATCTTCGAAGGTGCCGACATCATTCGTTCGCGCATCAAACAGTACGACATCAAGTGCGACTACAAGCCCGGCGGCATTTTTGCCGCGCTGAACAAGAAGCAGCTCAAAGGCCTGGCTGAGCAGAAAAGCAGCTGGGAGCGTTACGGCAACCACAACCTGCGCATGCTCGATGCCGCCGAAATCGCCAGGGAAGTCGGTTCGAAAAACTACGTCGGCGGCCTGCTGGACTTGCAGGGCGGTCACGTACACCCGCTGAACCTGGCCTTGGGCGAGGCCGCCGCCATCATCGGCCTGGGCGGAAAAATCTTCGAACAGTCGGCGGCCGTGGAAATTACCTACGGTGAGCCGATTGTGGTCCGGACCGCCAAGGGCGTGGTGCGCGCCAAGTACCTGCTGATCGCCGGTAACGCCTACCTGCCACAGGACCTCGACAACCGTGTGACCCGTAAAAGCATGCCCTGCGGTTCGCAGATCGTGGTCACCGAGCCGTTGTCCGAGAAAGTGGCCAGGAGCCTGATCAGCAACAACTACTGCGTCGAAGACTGCAACTACCTGCTCGATTACTACCGCCTGACCGCCGACAACCGCCTGCTGTACGGCGGCGGCGTGGTCTACGGTGCCCGCGAGCCCGACGACATCGAGCAACTGATCCGGCCAAAAATCCTCAAGACCTTCCCGCAACTCAAGGACGTGAAGATCGACTACCGCTGGACCGGCAACTTCCTGCTGACCATGTCGCGCATGCCGCAGTTCGGCCGTATCGAGAAAAATGCCTACTACATGCAGGGCTACAGCGGCCACGGCGTGACCTGCTCGCACCTGGCTGGCAAGTTGATCTCGGAAATGATCCGCGGCGATGCCGAACGCTTCGATGCGTTTGCGTCCCTGCCGCACATGCCGATGTTCGGCGGCCGCACCTTCCAGGCACCGCTGACCGCCATGGGCGCGGTGTATTACGCCATGCGTGACCGTTTCGGCATCTAGTTTCAACCTCACCGACGGCCTTGCTGATTGAGGCCGTCGGATTTTTTACGGACCCTTTACCGAACCTGCTGAGCGGTGGGGGGCAAACGTGATTTAATAGCCGCCTTCACGTCTTCGGGACAGAGGAACGGCGCATTTCGCGACAGAAGTCGCCCGCCATCCACCCCACATTACCCTTAAGTTGTTCTCACATAAGGCTGTCATGGACACGGGCTCTCGACTCAAATTAGTACGCGAAAGCTACAAACTGTCCCAGCGCGAGCTGGCCCGGCGTAGCGGCGTCACCAATGCCACCATCTCCCTGATCGAACAGAATCGCGTCAGTCCATCTGTCAGCTCACTCAAGAAGCTGCTGGAGGGCATTCCCATGTCCCTGGCCGACTTCTTTACCTTCGACCAGCCGCCCCGCGAGCACCAGTACATCTTCCGCGCCAACGAGCAACCCGACCTCGGCCGCCACGGCCTGCGCCTGCTGCTGATCGGCGCCTCCGTACCCAGCCGGCAGATGCGCTTGCTGCGCGAACAATATGCACCGGGCGCCAGCTCGGGCGAAGAACCGATCGTGCACACCGAAGGCGAGGAGTGCGGGTTGGTAACGCGCGGTACCGTCGAACTCACGGTGGACGGCCAGGTGAGTGTGTTGAATGCCGGGGATGGCTATTACTTTCCGACGACCTTGCCGCATCGGTTCCGCAATATCGGGGCGGACGAGGCGGAGATTATCAGCGCGAATACGCCGGCTAACTTCTGATATTCAAAGCGGTGGGGGGCTGCAGTGGTGTGCCCTCTCATCATAATCGCTGGAGCGACGACCGAAAGAGCCCAAACCCCTTGACGGGTCAAGCGCGCAGGCGGTTCTGCGTACAGTGTGCGATCGGGTCAGTCGTATTCCGCTTCCTGATGCTCTCCTAACAAGCGCCGCTGACGTGGCGTGGCGGCAGCCAGCACCGTCGGGTTGAAGCGCCAGTGCAGATAGGGGGAGAACTTCTGCGCCACCATGCGTCGGCCGTAATGCACCTGCAACAGGTAGCGCGTGCGGTCGAGGGTTCGGTTGTTGCTACCGGCGTGCCACAGCTCGCTGCGTAACATCAGAACATCCCCGGCCGAACACAGCACCGGTTGCGCCGTATGGCCCTGCCACTGGCTTTCGCCACGAGCAGGCGGCCGGCCGGCTCGGTGACTACCCGGGATCACCCGGGTGGGGCAGAGCTCGGTATCGATATCGTCCAGGTAGAGGTGCGCGGTGCAGATCTGCATCGGCAACTCGAAGGCGGGGTCGGCCAGCAGGCTTTGCGGCAGCTTCATCGCCAGGTAATCCACATGCAATTCGGCGCCGACAAAGCCCGGATGGCAGCGCCAGGCAGTCTGGCCGATGATGTGACAGTCTTCTCCCAGGGCAGCCTCGGCCAATTCGATGATCCCGCCCAGATCGAGAAACGGTAGCCACAACGGGTCGCGGTTGAACACGCACTTGTAATGATCGAGCAGGCCGCTGTAGTCCCAGTGCTGCGGATCAAGGCAATCAATTGCAGTGCGCAGCGTGATGATCTGGGCGCTATCCAGCACGCCGCGCAGCAGTACGAAACCCTCTCGGTGCAAGGCCCGCAGACGGCTGGCGGTCAGTGATGGCAAGCGTTCGGTGGTGGCCATGGTGCGCACCCGGAAAATGCAGATAACTCCAACGCATACTGGCACTGCGCGTAGGGCTTCGCCAGGCTTGTCTCTTTCGGCAGGTCTGGCGCCTCATGGCGGAACGCCTTCAGCGATCCTTTGACCGACCTATACTTCAGGGATAATCACACTTGATGCGACGCGCAATTGTGTTCGATGTACCCCGTGGCGTGTCGAGCGGTCGTTCACGCAGGCGCTGGCCTGCCTTCGTATGGAGGAGAACATCATGGCGCGCAAATACATCGATTGCCGCGAATTTCCAAGTGACACCAAGTGTTCTGTCGCACTGTGTGCCGACTCTGAACAAGAATTGCTGGATGCCGCCGCGCAGCATGCGGTTTTGGTTCACAAACACATCGATTCGCCAGAGTTACGCGCACAACTGAAGACCATGTTTCACGATGGCACACCGCCGCTTTAAGCAGCGGCTTAATGCAGAAGGCTTGTCGGGGGATTCAGAACAGTCTGCGGGACTCATCTTGATGAGCCCCGCAGGTTTAACGAGCACTGAACGTCATCACCGAACGGAATACTTTGTTACCGGCCGTCCTCGTCTGGCTTCCTTCAAAACTTGCGACAGCGATAGTGTCGTGAGATCAATCGCAAGGGCGCGCTATTTGATCTGCACAATGACTGGACCTTCCGTTACGATCGGCGGATCCGCGTGGATACTCGAGGCATTTTTCTGAATCCACTCACGCGCGACTTTCAAGCTCGCATCGCTGCCGGCCTTGTCCGTGCAAACAGTCACCGACGTACCGCCATCACCCGTATTGAGCAGTGTGTAGCTTACGAGGCCAGGCACTGTCCGCAGGGTAGCTTCGACGTCGGCTTGGCGCTTTTCTAAAAGCTCGAAAAGCTGCTTTGCTCCAGTACCCAAGTAGGTTCTTATAACCGCATACATAGTCGTCTCCTTTGGGAGTACCGTCTTGATGCCAATCCAGATCTGCTGATGGCCGCTATCACTCAGGTTCAATTCGCCCCGATTTATAAAGCTTAGCCAAACGCCGGAGACAAGCGAAATGCAACGACCACCGGCTACTTTTGGTCGAAAGTGGCCTGTTGCCAAGGGCTGCAATCCACAACCCATTGCAGCCCGTCACAGCGTCTAGAAAACCAAGGGCGATTAGCCGCCAGTCATGAGGGGCAGCTTCCAATCCATAACGCTCATTAGTTGGCGTGCGTTACCCCGTTTGTGGGATCGCCCTTGGCAAGCATCTGCACCAGGAGTTCCTGCTCCTTCGCGCCTGGTAAAACCCCGCGGGTTTCTCCCTCCAGCACGATGATGCCGTCCTCGTTGGTGAGGGTGATCACCGCCGTTGCACGGCCTTTTTCATCCGTGCTCACAATGACCCAATGGCATGTCACGGTATCGCCAGCATAGACGGGGCGCTTGAAGTTGAATGTCATTGCCGACGCCAGCCAGCCGATCTGGCCGCCGATTTCGGTCACCAGGCTGGCGGTCAACAGACCGTGGGATACCGGTGCTCTGAAGTGACGGGCTTCGGCGAAATGCGCATCGAAATGCACCGGATTGTAGTCGCGGGAAATCTGCGCAAAGCGCTGGATGTCATCCTGCGAGAAGCGGCGGGAGAGGGTGAAGCTATCGCCCGTTTGAAGCCCTTCGGCTGCACGCTGTCTAAAGCTTTTCATTGAAGTCCCTTGTCTTATCGATCTGCAAAGAATGCCCGGCCCATGGAAAGTAGCCTGTTTTTACCTTGGAGGTGAAGATGCGGGCAGCGCCAAGTAGCACGCCGCGCATGTCGACGCAGCTCGGCAGATTCTGGAGATGACGGTCAGCGCAGGATCTGATCGATTAACAACAGTACGGCGATCATGATCATGATTGCTCCCGAGAGCCGACTGACTGCTTGAGCGGCCACGGGGCGCGCCTGCAATACGGCTCGAGAGCCGAAACCCACCAACAGGTAGATCACGCCGCAACTCAAGGCGTGAAGCAGTCCTAGCGCGATGATCTGCATCGGCACCGGCCAGGAAGCCGTCGGGTCGGTGAACTGCGGCAACAAGGCGAGAAACAGCAGGAAAACCTTGGGGTTCAGACCGCTCACGCAGGCACCTTTAAAGGTCCAGCGTGCCCAGGAGCCGGATGCCTGGTTCTCCCCGGCGCGAGGTGTCGAGGGATGCAAGAGCATGTTGATTCCCAGCCAAAGCAGGTACGCAGCACCGGCAACGGTCAGTATCGAAAGGGCAATGGGGTTGCTTGCAACCAGGCCGCCGACACCGGCCGCCACGATCAGCGTTGCCAATAGATGTCCAATCAACAATCCGGCCACGGCGGGCATCACGACACGACCCACCAGGCCGGCCGGTATCGCGTAGGCCCAATCCGCCCCGGGTGTAATCACGAACAAGAACGACACCGCCCAGAACGCGGCGAAAATACCAAGACTCATGCCTGTCTTACCTTCTGCTGCTGTACGAGTTCTTGTTCTGGCCTGATCGACAGCCGGAAGTGGCTTTTATCGAGTCATCTCGGGTGTTCTCAGCGGGGGTTCGCATTGTTCTTTCTCGTAGAAATCAAGGCAGCGTCCGACCTCATCCAGGCAAAGGCGGACGACCAGTGGTTATAAAGTTCACGGAAAGAATAATTGAATATGCTTAAAATATTTTCTCTATTATTCCAATGTAAATACTTAATAAAGGTAGATAATTTTATATGGACAGGATTGATCAGAAGATTCTTGCCGAACTTCAGGTTGATGGACGATTGTCGGTTACCGAGTTGGCAGAACGGGTCGGTCTGAGCCTGTCTCCCTGCCACCGAAGAGTGCGTGCGCTGGAGGAGGCGGGCGTGATTCAGGGCTATCGCGCGCAGCTCTCGCCCAGCGCGCTAGGCCTGAACTTTTCGGCAATGGTGTTTGCGACGCTGCGCGAGGGTGATCACCAGGCGGTTGCAGCATTCGAAGGGGCGCTTGAGCAGATACCCCAGATCGTCGAGGCTCAAAGGCTTTTTGGCGAGCCCGATTATCTGCTTCACGTCATCACCCGCGACCTGCCAGCCTTTCAACAGCTCTATGATGAGCGCCTTTCCACGTTACCCAACGTCCAGCGATTGACCTCCACCCTTGTGATGAAGCGTGTCATTCAAGACCGTTCGCTTCCCCTATGAATGGCCAGGGTTGCCTCTGTAGAAATCCGGGCCTGTGACCAAACCGCAATCGGGAGTATCGAGGGGCCGAGTGGACAGCAATCAAGCCCCTCCTGCTCCTGGCAAAGACGCCCTAAACCCCTTTGGTAGAAGGCAGCAGGATCGTCCCCGGACATTGAAGAACAGCCCGCTACGGCGTGCGACATCAACTCCCTTGCGGGTCTGCCGATGTCGACCTATCGTTAAATTCCAGGCACTGACAACGAGGCAGTTTCGGTTTGTGAGGCAAAGAATATCCCCGCCCAGCCGTGTACGGCCGATGCTCGGGGAGCACAGTGATTGAGTACTCTTGAACAGGAGGAAAATCATGATGGGCAAGCACTACTTGATTGCCCTGGCGACACTGGCCATCGCCGCAGGCGCGCAGTGGATGCCACTGACGGCCTACGCGACCGACCAGGCTGATCAACGGCAGGAGTCGCGGGATACGAAGCAGGAAGGACGCGACGCAGCAAGGGAAACCAAGGAAGCGTGCAAAGAGGGTGATGAAAAGAACCGTGCCGAATGTCGCCAGGACAAGCGCGACACCAAGCAGGACACGCGCGATACCGCGCGGGATGTCAAGTATCAGTAGTTGACGTGGATAGCGCCCCACGATGCTGTCGGGGCCTGAACGTGGTCGATCTTTTCGGGAAGCGGTTGTCGCTGCGCGGTGCGGCTGGAGACGAATGTCGGCACCTGTACCGCGCACTTCAACTCTCTGGGAGATCAAGGGGTGCGGCCCATTGCGCCCATCCAGAAACCCCGTTGCCTGCCAGGCTGATCTGGGCTCACTCTTCTTCTCTCAGCGCCTGGATCCGTCCGGACTTTTCCGCAGCCAGCAGTGCGGCATGGTCTTTCGCGTTTTGATCCGCATAACTTATGGCAAATTTGCCGATGGCCTGGTCGAAGGTGTCCGTCTTGCCCAAATACCCACTGATGAGTGCGGAGTCTCCCGATTTGGCGTGGGCGCGGGCCAGGGTACGACCACACAGGTCGGCGTACAGCTTCATTCGGGAGGCCGTGCCCCCTTCAATCGGCGCTGACATTTTCATGTCCCGTAACTGGCGGACAAAAAAATGCCGGCCATTGCGGCCTCGTGTCCAGCCCAGAAAGATGTCGCTGGAGGACTGCATCAGTCGTTGTCCGGTGACAACGCGCTGGCCCTGGTTCTCGTAGTCGCTCTTGCCGGCATAGGGCGCCAGCACCGAGGGGCAGGCTTCCTTGAATTGCAGGAGCAAAGGGTGGTTTTCCGCGGAAAAGAACAGACCGACGAAACAATAGGTACCGACGCTGCCGATCCCGACCGCCTTGACGGCAATGTCTTCGAGGCGGTAACGATCGAAGAGCACGCGCCGTTCATGGGGCAGGGACAATCGATAATCTTGCAGCGCCATCTGCACTCGCTGCAGAAAGCCCTTTTCATAGACATGAAACAGAATGGGCGGCTGATCGATCAGTCGTCGCCGTCCGCCTACTTCGCCACTGATCTTGGGATAGAGGTAATCGCCTATCCGGATTTTGGCCTTTGCGATCATTTGCTCGCGAAATTTTTTAACTTCCGCGTTGGGTGCCAGATCAATGATCGCTTGCGCGTCCAGGCAGTCGTACCAGACCTCCAGCGGGTTCAGCTTCGACAGTTTGCGCAGGTGCTCACGGTAAGCACGAACGCATTCGACGGCGGCGCTGCGTGCCTCTTTATCGCTGAGTCGGTTGTCGCGTGCGGCCACGGCAAAGCTGATCGCCAAGCGTTTTATATCCCATTCCCAGGGGGCGGGCAGGGTTTCGTCGAAATCGTTGATGTCAAAAATCAGATTGCGCTCGGGTGTCGCGAACAATCCGAAGTTCAACAGGTGGCAATCCCCGCAGGCTTGCACCCGAATGCCGGTGAGAGGGGTCGTGGCCAGGTCATGGGCCATCAGCCCCGCAGAGCCCCGTAAAAAGGTGAATGGACTGCGCAACATGCGCCCGTAGCGCACAGGCACCAGATCGGGCAGTCGATAGCGGTTGGACTGCTCGAGCAACTCGAGAGGGTTTCGATGTTTGCGCGGCGGGTTCCATACGGCGTGCGCCGAATGTGGCACGCCCTCGCGTAATTGCTCGCCTGCGCTCAGGCGCTCCTTGCGTGAGCGAAAGACCGGCTCGTCCCCGGTGTCCTTTACTTTGCGGGGGGAGTTTTTGCCAGAGCGCTTGGTGCCGGGAGCCATATCCACTCCTTTGCTCAACGAAGTCTGACTCGCTTGGGCACAGGACCGGGTCATGCGTCGGTTTCGTCAGCCCACCGTGTCATTGCCAGGAAAACCATTGCGTGTGCGTGCACCAGCATCCTGGCAAGCGCCGCAGACCCTCGTCACAAGCTTAGCAGTTCTGGTCCCGGGTGCCGGGGAGTGCCTATGCCAATGAGGGGGGTGGCAATCGCCACAATATCTTCCCCCTTGCGCTACGGCTGCTAAGCTTCGAGTTGGCTGCATCCGTGCCAGTCCATGGCCAGACGTTGAGGGCGTGTCCTCGGTTTCAACCTCCGCTTCCATTGAGGTGGGAGCGACTGTCGGCAACCTGCAAGGAGGCAGTCGATGGTGATCAAGTGCAGGGTCGATTCGAGTGCGGACGGTATTCTTGAGCCGCTCGGTCATGAAGAGCTTGAGCAGGTGCTGGTGTCACTGCTGGCCAGTCCTTCGTTCGCCAGGTCCAGGCGGATGGGCAGCCTGCTGCGTTTTCTGGTGGAGCATGACCCGCAATGCTTGAACATTCCCCTGACCGAGCACGCCATCGGTATCGCGGTATTTCGTCGTGATCCGGCGGTCTACTGCACGGGCGACGATCCGGTGGTGCGGGTGCAGGTGGGCCGGTTGCGACGCAAGCTCGCCACTCATTACGCCACCGTCGGCCAACAGGAAACCGTACGCCTGAGCATTCCGGCCGGTTGTTATCGGCTGGCTTACCAGCGGCTGCGTCCCAAGGGGGTCAGCCCTCGTCATCCTGTTCTACACGTCCAACCGTTTACCTGCATCACCCACGATGGCGACGACTTTACCCGGGGCCTGTGCGAAGAGTTGAGCTGCCGGCTGTTCGAGTCGTTCGAGCAGTCGCAGAGCGGTACCAGTCAGGTGCTGATGAAGGTGCCGCGCAACAGTGTGAAAGTACCGGACACGGTGCGGGCCGGGCGTGGCAGCTATTGCCTGGAAGGCAGCGTGCGGGTGGAGCCGACCCGGGTCCGGGCGTCATTGCGCCTGATTGATGTGGCTCAAGGCCGGATTCGCTGGTCAGCGCAGTTCGATCGCAATCAGCCCTGCGGCATCGCCGCCCAGGAAGACCTGGCGGAGTCTATCTGTCAGTCGCTGACGGGCTATTTCGCCAGGGGAGACGCGTGCTGAGTGGTGGGGGGAAAGCGCAAGATTGTCCCGGCGGTATGCTGCATATCGGTGTTGCACCAACGGGAATGTGTACCGGGAGGGCCTCGCCGGGACCTGTGTGGTGAAAAACAGCGGGGCGGTCGTGCAACCGCCCCACCGTGGCTTCAGTGCGCTGGGCTACTGACCCGCGCATCGGCCCAGACGAAGTTCCAGCTGTTTCGTTTGCCTTTGGCGACCTCGATCAGCTTGTTTTCATACACGGTGTGATTGACCGTGCCGGTGTAGGTCAGGGTCCGGGCGGCGTTGTTCCCGGTGACCTCGCCCGGTTTGCCGCCCGACTCGACCATGGCTTTTTTCAGATCGGCCTCTGAAGGGGCACTGCTCTGGTTTTTCTCAACGGTTACGAAACTCATGATGTCACCTCTTCCGTGATGGGGGATCGGCGGGTAGCAGGGCCGACAAGTGTTCACTTCCCTGCAAACATACCGACGGCACTACTCTATTGGCCTGTCGCGCGGCGCAGAAGTGACAACCGGGCCGGTAAGGTAACAATCTGGATACAGCCGGCTCGGGTCATGTATCCGCGACGTATCAACCGGGGGTGTCTCAGGCCCTCGCTGTTCAATTCCCGGTCCAGTCGTCGACCGAGCGTCCTCGACCGATTCCGCAGTGTGAGCCTTGCCGTGCATTAAACGTGTCTGTATCGGGCGCTACGGGCGATAATGCCGCGCAATCCTGTTTTCAACCTAGCCAAAGAGCGCTGCCGTGATGTTCGAGATCAAACCGTGGAACCCCGAGACCTTTCGCCAGCAGACGCGTCGCAGCACCCTGATCATTGCCGCGACCTTCATTGCGCTGGCGATGGCGCTGTCCACGCTGGCGGTGATGGTGTTCGGTGAGCCCGGTGGCGACAATTTCCGCTACAACCTGGGCGGCGTCATTGCAGCCGTGGTCATCAGCGCCGCGCTGATGAAGCTCAAATTCTGGTCCCAGCCCTGGATGGCGGCGGCGGTGTACGGCTGGCAGCTCAAGCGCAGCCTGATGAGCGTCACCAACGTCATGCACCAGGTCACCGATGCGGTGCAGGCCGGCAACCCGAGCGCGATGAAGCTGTTGCGTTTTTATCACCTGGGGCTGGCGCAGATGCATCAACTGGACGGCAACACCAGCAGCCTCAGCCAGATGGTGCACGAGATGGACCAGCACAAGGCCAACATGGAGGCGCAGGGGCTCGAGACCGAGCAGACCCGGTTGAACCCTGAGTGGATAGCCGTGGTGAAGGCCAAGGCGTAACCGGTGCCGACGAGATGCCCCCTCATGACACTGCCCACTTTCAACGTCTTAACCCTCGGAGCCAGACCGCCGATGTTCACGATCAACCACTTTGCTGCGCCGTGCTCCGAGCACGTCAATGATCAGATTCTGCAGATGGTCGTCGACAATCTGACCGATATCAGCGCCGTCGCTTTACCGCCAAGCAACCCGTTGTTTGCCGTCTATCAATATGCGGTGGGGTATGAGGTTCATCTCTACCTGCAGGCCCTCGATGGCTCCAAAGGCATTGCGGTCGAATTGATCGCGGCGATGGATGAGGAGGATCCGTCAAAGGTGCTCGGCTTCTTGCTGTACCTGCCGGTCAAGGATGATCCCCAGGCCTGCGGCGTGGCCTTCTTGGCCGTGCACGCCAGTCATCGGCGCCGAGGCATTGCCCGCGCGATGGTGCAGGACATGCTTGGCCGCTACCCCCATGCCGAACTGACCTGTGCCGTGGGCAAGGTGCCGTATTTCGAAGCGCTGGGCTTTCAGGTGCTGGGCACCCGCGGTCACCAGGTGCTGATGAACACCCGGGACCACGTCACGGACGGCTTGATGGGGGTGCTGGATGTGACGCCGATCTACAGCTCCACCGAGGTGCGGCAGATTCATACCTATCTGCTACAAAAGAACGGCAAACGGGCGATGCTCGATGCCGAGAAACAGCGCGACCGGCATCTGGATCAACTGGCGACCAAGGCCAGGGCGTTCGTGCAGGCCCGCTTGCACGGCGCATCCCACGACGCTTGAAGGCGGGACATACGCTGATGTTCCGCGTCACAAGGTGTCTCGTCCTCAGACAGGTGTAAACCGTGTTCAGGGCGTGACACAGGTGAAAAAAAGCCCAGGCCTGTGCCGGGCTTTATGCTTTTCGGGTTTCGTGCAACTAAAAAAGAGCCTCAAAGCTCTTTGATGGGGAGGAAGTAGAGCCCAGAGGCTCAAGATGCACGTGGAACCAGTGGCGAGCTTGATTGGGGTTCAGAACACTCGCCACTCACGCAACGGCTGGAGCACTCAAGCCCTTGCGTAAAGTTATCGTAGAAAGATGGGGGGGCGGGCTCAAGTACCGCTAGTCGCATGCAGCGCAGGTATTTGCGCGGGCTGACGAGCTGCCTGACTATTTCCGATAGGGCCATCATTTCGCGACTATTCTGTGATTTTGCACCGGCAGAACGGTGCCGTTGTTGTCGTACCAAAGTGAATAACCCCGCTATTCATTAGTAGGAAACAGCATTTAGCGTTACTCCGATCAAGGACTCCTTCCAGTGCTGAGGGTTCTTATGGCGCCCCACCTGCAGTCAGGGATGCGGGTCAGTGGTGGCTTGAACAAGTGACAGCAATGGACACCAGAGTCAGGCTGGCAAGTGCCCGGGATGCGCAAGACTTTTTCGTGCAGACCCTGGAACAGGCAGTGGATGCAGTGGTGGTCATTGATGACCTGAACAACGTAGTGTTTTTCAATGCCGCGGCCGAGCGCTTTTGGGGCTGTCCTCGCCTGGACGTGCTGGGTAGCAATGTCAGTTCGCTGGTGCCCGAGGCCATACGCGCCCACCACGATGGTTATGTCAGCGCGAACCGCGAGACCGGGGTCAACAAGATCGTCGGGGTCAGCCGCGATGTGCGCATCGCGCGCCAGGATGGTGAAGAGCGCTGGGGCGCCATGTCCATCTCGAAGATCACCTTGCCGGGCCGGATCCTGTATGCCGCCTTCCTCAAGGACATTACCCAGGCACGGTTGAACGATATCGAGCACCGCTTGCTGTCGATGTCGGTCAATGTCACCAGTTCGGCCACCTGCATCGTCGACGCCGATACGCGCCTGATCTATGTCAATGACGGGCTCGTGCAATTGCTGGGGTATGGGCGCGAGGAGGTGATCGGGCATTCGCCCATGATGTTCTTTGTTGCCGACGGTCTGGCTGACACCTCTGCTCAAACGGCGCTGGAAGGAGTGCTGCTGGGGCAGTCGAGCGAAGCCATTGCGCTGATCAGCAAGCGCAATGGCCAGCGGTTGTGGGTGCATGTTTCGTCCACCCCGGTGTTCGATGCCCAAGGTAAGGTCGACAACATCGTGATCGTGCTGACCGACATTACCCGCTCAAAGCTGCACGAGGTGCTACAGGAAAAGGTCATCGGGGCGTTGTTGAAAGAGGAACCGCTGGAAGACGTGTTGACCCTGCTGTGCCAGGAGATTGAGCGCATTGCGCCTGAAGTCATCGTCTCGATCCTGAGCGTGGACCCGGATGGGGTCCTGCACCCGCTGGCCGGTCCTGGTTTGCCGACGGACTACTCCAGGGCAATCGAAGGCCTGTCCATAGGGCCCGTGGCCGGGTCGTGCGGTACGGCGGCCTATCGCGGCGAGTCGGTGCTGGTCACCGACATCGATCACGACCCGTTGTGGGCGCAATACCGGTCGCTGGCCGAACAGGCAGGGTTGCGCGCGTGCTGGTCGATTCCCGTGCGCAATGGCGCCGGACGGGTGGTGGCCACCTTTGCGCTGTACTTCAGGGAGTGCCGCGCACCGGATCCGCTGCATGCACACCTGGTCACGGCCGGGACGCACCTGTGCATGCTGGCGCTGGAACGTGAAGAGGCCCGGCAATCCATTCGCCGGATGGCCTTCTACGATGCCTTGACCGGCCTGCCCAATCGCGACTTCCTGCTGGCTCAAGCCCAACGCTGCCTGGTCGAGGTGGAGCAGGAGCAGGCTGAGCTTGCGGTGCTGTTTATCGATCTGGACCGCTTCAAGCAGGTCAACGATGCCCTGGGGCACGCCGCCGGCGACGAGTTGCTGCAAGTCATGGCGCAGCGTTTGCGCAGTGTGCTTCGGGAGTCGGACATCGCCGGGCGCTTGTCCGGCGATGAGTTCGTGCTGGTGCTGCCCAGGATCAATGCCATGCGGGTCACCGGCTTTCTTGAGCGGCTGAAAATGGTCCTGGGTTTACCGGCCAGCATTGCCGGCACCCCCGTGGTGCTGTCGGCCAGTATCGGCATCAGCATGTTCCCCGGTGACGGGCAGGATATGGAGAGCCTGCTGCAGTGTGCCGATATCGCGATGTACCAGGCCAAGCGCACGGAACCTGGCAGCTTCCGTTTCTTTCTCGAGGAAATGAACCAGATTGCCCTGGAGCGCTTGATGCTGGAGACCGCGCTGCGTGACGCCCTGGCCAACGATGGGCTGGTGCTGGTGTATCAGCCACAAGTGGCATTGAAGAGTGGACGCCTGGTGGGTGTCGAGGCACTGGCGCGCTGGAACCATCCGACCCTGGGCAGTATCTCGCCCGATCGGTTCATACCCTTGGCGGAGGAGTGCGGGTTGATCAACGACCTGAGCCAATGGGTCCTGCAGGAGGCTTGCGAGCACCTGGCGCAGTGGCGTCGACAAGGGGTGACGGTGCCTTCCCTGTCGATCAACCTGTCTCCGCTCAATTTCCAAAATCTGAACCTGGCGGGGCAGATCGCCCAGCAGTTGCAGCGATGGGCGTTGCAGCCTGCCGACTTGTGCGTGGAAGTGACAGAGGGCGTACTGCTGTCCAGCAGCCCGGGTCCGGAACAAACCCTGCGGGACCTGCATGCACTGGGTGTGCGCCTGGCCATCGATGACTTTGGCACGGGTTACTCCAGCCTGGGGTACCTGCGCCATCTGCCGATCAGTGAGCTGAAACTGGACAAGAGTTTTGTCGACGATCTGGAGCGCGATGGTTCCTGTCGTGCCTTGAGCGAATCGGTCATCGGCATTGGCAAGGGGCTGTGCCTGCTGGTGGTGGCCGAGGGTATCGAGCATGCCGTCCAGCGTGACATTCTCCAGGCCCAGGGGTATGAGGTCGGGCAGGGCAATCTGTTCTCTGCGCCGCTATCGTGCGAGGCGTTCCTGCAATGGGTGCTGGCGGGCGAGGCGCTGAATCAACCCGCTTTCGTCGCCACCGCCAGCACCGGCATCGGGCCTCCCTCAACGGGGGGCTGAGCCGTCAGGCCTGGCTTTTCAGCCAGGTTTCGAAGCGGGTCGGTCCGATGATCGGTTGGTTTCCGGGTGTCAGGGACAAGTCATCGATCTGCGCACCGAAGTAATGGGCCTTATCGTCGGCGACGACCTGGCGCGGATCGTGATTGTGGTGCAGCCATACCCGGGCAAATTCCACCAGCGGCCAGCGATCGGGACCGGCTACCTCCAGGGTCTGGTTGGCGGGTGCCTGCACGGCGATTTTCGCCAGTGCCGTCGCGACGTCACTCGAGGCGACCGGTTGCAGGTCGGCGGTGGTCAGCCGGATACAACTGCCTTCGCACCCGGATTGCGCAATGCTCTCGATGAACTCGAAAAACTGCGTGGCCCGCAGCAGGGTGTAGGGGATACCCGAGTCCTTGACCAGTTGTTCCTGAGCCATCTTGGCCCGGAAATAACCACTGTCCAGCATCCGCTCGGTGCCCACCACCGATAGCGCCACATGGTGCTTGATGCCGGCGGCGGCCTCGGCCTTGAGCAGGTTGCGTCCGGAGGTTTCAAAGAAGGCAAGGACGGCGACGTCCTCGAATGACGGTGAGTTCGATACGTCGACCACCACCTCGGCGTCGTGCAAGGCGCTTTGCAACCCTTCGCCGGTGAGGGTGTTGACGCCCCGACTTGGCGATGCGGCCAGGGCTTCATGGCCCATCTCGTGCAGTTTGTTGCAGAGCGCTTTGCCGATCAGGCCCGTACCGCCGATAACGACGATTTTCATGTCCTGTCTCCAACCAGTGCCCGGCCGGGTATTCATGCCCCGCACCGACGCCGTGCCGCTGGACAAGTGCAAGGGCTCTGCCTGCAGGTGCGGGGGCTGCAGTCGAGTGAACAGCATCTACTCAATGTAAGCACTATCCAGCAGCCATTCCCATGGACCGACAGGCGGTGCCCTTCAATCAGACATCCCGGTCAGCATGATGATCTGCGCATCGTTATCCTGAGCGGGTTGTTTAGCACTTCGACGCAGGCGGTTTGCGCACTTACTCAGCCAGGGTAAACACCAGGGCCTTCAAGCCGCTTTGCACGTCGGTGTCGGGAAACTCCGGCGGGTTTTCCAGGCGTTGTGCAAAGTGCAGGGCGGGGGCCTCGCGAGTGACGCCGTCAATCAGGAAGTCCGGACCGAAGGCCGGGTCGTTCATGCAGGCCAGCACCGTGCCCCGGGGGCTGAGCAGTTCCGGCAGGCGGCGCAGTACGCGTTGGTAGTCCTTGGTCAGCAGGAAGCTGCCTTTCTGAAAGGATGGCGGGTCGATGATCACCAGGTCGTAAGGCCCGTTGTTGATGACCTTGCCCCAGGACTTGAACAGGTCGTGACCGAGAAAGCTCACTTTGCCCAGGTCATGCCCGTTGAGCCGATGGTTGTCACGGCCCCGGCTCAGGGCGGCGCGGGACATGTCCAGGTTGACCACATGCTCGGCGCCGCCTTCGATGGCCGCTACGGAAAAGCCGCAGGTGTAGGCGAACAGGTTCAGGACCCGTTTGCCCTGAGCATTGGCCTTGACCCAATTGCGCCCGTAACGCATGTCCAGGAACAGTCCGTTGTTCTGCTTTTTGCCCAGGTCAATCCGGTAGCGCAGGCCACCCTCGGTGAGCGTCCATTCCTCGACTTCCTGCCCCAGTAGCCATTCGGTGGTGCTTTGCGGCAGGTAGCGGTGTTGCAGCAGCAAGGAGTGGGCGCCGGACTGCTGCCATTCGGGCGACTGGCTGATCTGCATCAGCAGCGCTTTGAGCGCCTCCAGCTGTTGCGGCTCGGGCTCCTTGAACAACGCGACCAGCACGATGCCTTGCATCCAGTCGACGGTCAGTTGCTCCAGCCCTGGCCAGCAGCGACCCCGGCCGTGAAACAGGCGACGGGTTTCATCGGGTATCGCTGCCAGGGCCGTCAACAAGTGGTGGTGCAGGGTGGCGAGGGCGTCAGGGTTCATCGAGCAGGGGCCAGCAATGTGAGGGGGCGGCATTTTAACCACAATACCGGGGGCAAGGCCTAATGCCAGTCAGTTAAGCGAGCGCCGAACTTTGTAGGAGCGAGCGTGCTCGCGATGGACGTTAACGATAGCGCGTGTTTTCTGATTAAGCGCGTTGCTCTTGAGTTCATCGCGAGCACGCTCGCTCCTACACATTCGACCTCATCTCCTTAACTGATCGGTATTAGGGCAAGGCCTGCTTATTGGATTTGCACAGGCACCGGTACGGATCAACAATGTAGCGAACCTCGTCAGGCAGTGTCGTTGCATCGGGCACCGCGTCGGTCGTCACGGAGCGCTCATGAATGATCGTTATACCCGCACGGCGATTTATCTGCATTGGCTGGTGGCGCTGGGGCTGATCGGTACCTTTGCGCTGGGTCTCTACATGCCCGATCTTGCCCTGTCACCCACCAAGCTGAAGCTGTACGCGTGGCACAAATGGGCCGGGGTGACCCTGTTCCTGCTGGTGCTGATCAGGTTGGGCTGGCGCCTGAGCCACCCCGCGCCACCGTTGCCCGCCACGGTGGCCCCGGTGTTGCGGCTGGCGTCCCACATCAACCATGGATTGATGTACGGGTTGATGCTCGCCATTCCACTGAGCGGCTGGTTGATGAGTTCAGCCCTGGGCTTCCAGACCTCCTGGTTCGGCGTCCTGCCGTTACCCGACTTGCTGGCCAGGGACGTCGGGCTGGGGGAGCGCCTCATAGTGTTGCACCAGGCGCTGAATTACCTGCTGCTGGCGCTGGTGGTCATCCACACCGGTGCCGCGCTCAAGCATCATTTCGTTGACCGTGATGAGGTGCTTGAGCGCATGCTGCCCGGACGGCAAAAACCTCACCCATGAGCCCGCTCACCCTTTGGAGCCTCCCATGAGCGATCGAGTTGCGCGCGCAAGTGCCTGGTTGGTCATGCTGGCCTTCGCGGTGCCGATCGGTGTCGACGCGGCTCGGTACCAGCAGGTGAATGCGACTGCCAGCCAGATCACCTTCACCTACCACCAGATGGGGTCGCGGGTGTATGGCACCTTCAGCAGGTTCGAGGCGACCATCGACTTCGACTCGGCCAACCCGGCGGCGGCCCGTGCAGCGCTGACCATTGATCTGGACAGCATCGATGTCGGCAACCGTGACGCCAACAGCGAACTGAAAAAAACGGGCTGGTTCAACACGGCCGTCTACCCGCAGGCCCGGTTTGTCTCGAGCCGGGTGACGGCGCTGGGTAATAACCGTTATCAGGTCGAAGGGTTACTGACACTCAAGGGCCTGACCCGAAAGGTGGGCGCACAGATCACCTTGAAGCCGGACAGTGCCATTGGCATTTTTGATGGCAACTTCATCCTCAAGCGCGCCGACTTCGACATCGGCGAGGGTGAGTGGGCGGATTTCGGGGTGGTCTCCAACGAGATCAACATCCGCTTTCGCGTGGTTGCACCCGAACAGTAACCGGCGTGGAAGCCTCGAGGTCGTGGACATGAACAGCGGACCTGATGAACAACGCGAACCCTTCAAGCGTTTGTTTTTCGCCTTGCCTTGTGCGCTAGCGCAGCGCCGGGCGATTGCCCAATGGCGCAGTGCCCTGGGGCAATCTCTTGGGCGGCCGGTACCGGCCGAGAACTTTCACCTGACCCTGATGTTTCTGGGAGCTGTGCCGGTCCGGCAGATTCCGGCGATCTGCAGCGCGGCCGCGGCGGTTCGACCACCAGGCGAGCCGCTGAGGGTGGCCCTCGACCGCCTGGATGTCTGGCGCCGGGCCGGTATCCTGCTCCTCGCTCCGGAACAGGCGTCGCGGCCATTGCTTGAGCTGGTGTATGCCTTGCAGCAAGCGATGCTGCCGCTCGGGCTGGAGGACGCGCCACGGGAGTTTCGCCCGCACCTGACCTTGATGCGTGATTACCGGGCGTCGGTTCCTGAGTCGGCGACGGCCCCGGATTTTCAGCTCAGCGCCAGGCACTTCGTGCTGTTCGAATCCCATAAAGGCCGCTATCGGGCATTGGCCCAATGGCCGCTGGAAGGGTGACCGGCGGCTGGGCGCCCGCGCTTCAGACCAACACGCGCATCGTCTGGAAAAGCGCCCGGTCTGCCTGTTTCGCGGAGCGGGCGTGGCGGCGAATGACCTGCAACAGGCAATCGGTGAAGCACAGCGCCGGATGGCTGAGAGCGCCATTGCGACGGGTGACGATGCTCAGTTGACGCGGCTCGAACTGCTCCTGCAGCTCCAGCGACACCAGGCGTCCGAGAAAGGGCGGGGCGGTGCTCAGCAGCGACGGCCCCCAGGTGCACATGTCCGCCCGCTCCACCATCATTTGCAAAATCGCCAGTGAATGGGCGCGGACGATGCGTTTCTCGTCGATCTGCGCGCCGTGCTTCCAGAACAATTCCTGCATCAAGGCGTCGTGGCCGTCGGGTGCATAGTTCAGGGTCCAGTCCATATCCAGCAGTTCGTGCAGCGACCGTGCCCCTTGTCGCGGGTGGCCCTGGCGCAGCAGCACCGAGGTCTGGTAGTCCAGCAGCGTTTCGCAGGCAAATTCCGTGGTCGCCTGGGTCGGGTGCAATTGGCCGATGGCGAAGTCCATGCTGCCGTCACGCAGCAACGGCTGGGCCACCGCCATCAGGCTTTCGAACAGTTCCAGCTGAATGTCCGGCATGCGTGCGCGAAAGGCCAATACCACTTCCGGTAGGAAGGTCAGCGCGACCCAGGGCGTGACCCCGACGCAGAGCCGGCCCCGGGCCTTGCCGCGCAGGTGATCGAGCTCGGTTTGCGCATGCTCCAGTTGCTTGAGCACCAGCCGGGCATGGGTCAGCAGCACCTTGCCGTAATCCGTGAAACTCAGGCCGCTGGGGGTTCTGACGAACAGAGGCAGCTGCTGTGTGCTTTCCAGTTCGCGCAAAGCCTTGGTGACGGCTGCCTGGGACACCTCCAGCGAGCGGGCGGCGGCGCGGATGCTGCCGGTTTCGGCACTGGCGACCAGCGCTTGTAATTGATGCAGCTTCATGCGCTCACCCTGATGACAACCATTGGTTGTCATCATAACCAAACTGAGGCTCCCCAGCCGGCATTCCAGTGCCTAAGATCGACGCCAGCAATGTCGATCAGGCTCTGGCCGCCGACTGAATCTATCGAGGAGTAGCGCCGTGGACGCGGGTCATGTTTTGCCGGGAATCGCTGCACAGCAAGAGGAAATGATCAGCCTGCGTCAACGCATACACGCCCATCCCGAGCTTGGGTTCGAGGAGTTCGCCACCAGTGCGCTGGTGGCGCAGTGTCTGCGCCAGTGGGGCTATGACGTCAGCACCGGTGTGGGCAGGACCGGCGTGGTGGCAACGCTGCGTAATGGCGCGGGGCGTTCCATCGGGCTGCGAGCCGACATGGATGCACTGCCGATTCAGGAAGCCACCGGCTTGCCCTATGCCAGCCGGGTCGACGGTGTGATGCATGCCTGCGGCCACGATGGCCATACCGCAACCCTGCTGGCAGCGGCCAGGCACCTGGCCCGCACCCGGGACTTCAATGGCACCGTGCAGCTGATTTTCCAACCGGCCGAAGAGGGCCTGGGTGGCGCAAGAACAATGCTCGAAGACGGGCTGCTCGAGCGCTTCCCCTGCGATGCGGTGTTTGCCATGCACAACGTGCCGGGCTATCCGGCGGGGCAACTGGGTTTCTACAGTGGCCCGTTCATGGCCAGCGCCGATACGGTGACGATCAAGGTCATTGGCACGGGCGGCCATGGTGCGGTACCGCACAAGGCGGTCGATCCGGTGGTGGTCTGCGCCTCGATCGTGATCGCCTTGCAAAGTATCGTCTCGCGCAATGTCAGTCCGCAGGAGATGGCGATTATCACCGTGGGTTCAATCCATGCCGGGAGTGCGTCGAACGTGATTCCCGAATCCGCCGAGATGAGCCTGAGCGTGCGCGCGCTGACCCCCGAGGTGCGCGGCTTGCTTGAGCGGCGGATCACCGATCTGGTGCAGGGGCAGGCTGCCAGTTTCGGGGCGCGGGCCGACATCGACTACCAGCATTGTCATCCGGTGTTGATCAACGATCCCGAGCAGACCGCGTTTGCCCGCCAGGTCGCACAAGACTGGCTGGGAGCGGGGCACCTGATCGATGACCTGCGGCCCTTTACCGCCAGTGAGGACTTTGCGTTCATTCTGCAACAATGCCCCGGCAGTTATTTGGTGATCGGCAATGGCCAGGGCGACAGCGGCTGTTTGCTGCATAACCCCGGTTACGACTTCAACGATGCCTGCCTGCCGATAGGCGCGAGTTATTGGGTGAAGCTGGTGGAAGGTTTTCTGCGCTGAGGCGCAGTGGTTCAAGCAACCCGTCTGTACCCACGTGCTGGCAACCCGGCTCAGCGAGCTCCCTGGAGGAAAATAACCATGAACAAGATGATTGCGGCGGTTTCACTGGTGTTGATCTCGGCATCCGGCCTGGCCGGTGCGGCCGACTGGTCCGGCAAAGTGTTGAGGCTGGCGGTTGACCCGACGTACCCACCGCTGGAGTACAAAAACCAGGATGGCACGCTGACCGGTTTTGGCGTCGATATCGCCCAGGCCCTGTGTGCAGAGCTGAAGGCAAAATGCGTCTGGGTTGAAAGCAGCTGGGACGGGATGATTCCGGGCCTGCTGGCCCACAAGTTCGACGCCATTGCGTCGTCGATGACCGTCACGCCCAAGCGCCAGACCCGGATTGCCTTTACCGACAAGGTGTCCAACGCACCGGCCCGCCTGGTCATCAAGCGTGGGGCGGACCTGCAGCCCACCGTCGAGTCGCTCAAGGGCAAGCGTGTCGGCGTGGAGCAGGGCTCGACCCAGGAGGCCTTTGCCAAAGCCGTCTGGGGCACCCAGGGCGTGGAGGTACTGTCCTATCAGAACCAGGACCAGGTCTATGCCGACCTGGTGGTAGGCCGGCTCGATGCCTCGTTGCAGGGCTCGATCCAGGCCAGCTACGGGTTTCTCAACAAGCCGGTGGGCAAGGATTACACCTTTGCCGGTGGCACCCTGGATAACCCCGAGTTCTTTGGCGTCGGTGATGGAATCGGCGTGCGCAAGGACGACCTCGAACTGCGCGAAGACCTGAACAAGGCGCTGGCGACGATTCTGGCCAACGGCACGTACGCGCGGATCAACGACAAGTACTTCGATTTCGACGTCTACGGCGCTAAATGACGGTTGCTCCCGCACTGGCCGGTCGCTGCATGTTTACTCGTGTGCAGCCCACGGTAGAAAGGTAACGCCGAACTGCTCGGCAATCGCCAGGATCTGCGGCAGGTCCTCGGGCACCTTGAGTTGATCCAGGGCGGTGAACAGCTTGCCGCCCCTGGGGTCGGAGACCACCCCGATGATCTTGGCGCGGGCGCTGAGGTTTTTGTAAGCGTGAATCGTGCCGGCCGGGATATGCACATAACCGCCGCGGGTCATGGTGGTGGAACAGCCATCCACGGTGATCTCGACCTGGCCGTCGATGACGTAGAAGGCTTCGTCCCAGGGGTGGAAATGCGGGGGTGGGCCGCCGCCCTGTACGCCTTCCTGGATATGCATTTCGAAGGGTTTGCTCAGGTCGCCTTCGGCAAGGATGGTGATGTTTTCGCCCACAACCTTGACGGGCGCCGGGGTCTGGTCGGCTTCGATGATGTGAACGGTGCGCATGACAGCTCTCCGGCGCGAGGATCAACGCATGTGAGTATAGGCACCCGGGGACCGCGGCCCTGGCAGTTCCCGCCGTGCGGTAATCGGCAGGCTCGCGTGGGTGAGGGCGCAGGAAGCTAGACTGAGGTGTACAGCGCATTTTCAGTCGGCACCGCTAGCGGGTTGCCGTCCATCCGGTCGTGTCGGGAGGCCTTAATGCTGCATATCAGAACACCCCTGGTGCTGCACCCGGGGCTGAGCACCGCGAGCCGGCGCATCTGGCTCAAGCTGGAAAACCTGCAACCGGGCGGCTCTTTCAAAATGCGCGGCATGGGCCTGCTGTGTACCGAGGCGGCCTTGCAGGGCAAGCAGAAAGTGGTCTGCCCCTCCGGTGGCAATGCCGGCTATGCCACCGCTGTCGCGGCTGCGGCATTGGGCCTGGCGGCGATCATCATTGTTCCGGACACCACCGCTGAATCGACCCGGGCGCGCATTGCCAGGACCGGGGCCCAGGTGAGGGTACACGGCAAGGTCTGGGACGAGGCCAATCAGTTGGCGCTGGAACTGGCCAGGGACGCGGATACCGAATACGTGCCGGCGTTCGACCACCCGACACTGTGGGAAGGGCACAGCACGATGGTCGATGAGATTCTTGAAGACTGTCCTCAGGTCGACACGGTAGTACTGTCAGTTGGGGGCGGTGGCTTGCTGGCCGGCGTGCTCACCGGACTGATCCGCCACGCCCGGCTGGATTGTCGGATCATTGCCTGCGAAACCGAGGGCACGGCCTCATTCGCGGCGGCGCTCAAGGCCGGGCACCCGGTCAAGCTCGCCGGGATCAACAGTGTTGCCAGCTCATTGGGTGCACTGCAGGTGGCGCAGTGGCCGGTGCAGCACATCGGCCGGTTCCCCCACACCAGTGTGGTGTTGCCGGATGCCGACGCCATCATGGGGGTCGTGCGTTATGCCGATGATTTGCGCCAATTGGTGGAACCGGCGTGTGGTGTTTCGCTGGCCGTGGCCTATCTGGACCACCCGGCCATTGCCGATGCCCACGATGTGGTGATCGTGGTCTGTGGCGGGGTGAGTATCAGTGCCCGGCAGGTGGCGCAGTGGGAGCAATCGTAAGGCAGGGGCTGGGGCCTGGGCAGACCCGGAACCTGGGTTCCGGGCCGGTCAGTCGAGGGTGCGCTTAACGGATGACCCGGTAGCACGGGACATACGCGGCGCCACCTGGCAGCTTCATGCGGTGTTGGGCCACAAAGGCTTGCAGCAGTTTGTCCAGCGGCTGCATGACGGCCGCGTCGCCGTTGATCTCGTAGGGGCCATGTTCTTCGATCAGGCGAATGCCCTTGTCCTTGACGTTGCCGGCGACGATCCCGGAAAACGCGCGGCGCAGGTTGGCCGCCAGTTCATGGGCGGGCAGGTCGTGGCGCAGTTGCAGGCCGGCCATGTTTTCGTGGGTGGGGTCGAACGGGCGCTGGAAGCCTTCGTCGATCTTCAGCAGCCAGTTGAAATGGAACGCATCGTTACGCTCGCGGCGGAACTGCTTGACCGCCTTGAGCCCCTGGACCATTTGCCGGGCGACCTCGGCCGGGTCGTCGATGATGATCTCGTAGTGACTCTGGGCCTCTTCACCCAGGGTGGAACCAACGAACGCGTGCAGCTGCTGCAGGTAGGGTTCTGCGCTGCGCGGGCCGGTCAGGACGACCGGGAAGGGCAGGTCGCGGTTGTCCGGGTGCATCAGGATCCCGAGCAGGTAGAGGAACTCCTCAGCCGTGCCGGCGCCGCCCGGGAAAATGATGATGCCGTGGCCGACACGCACGAAGGCTTCCAGGCGTTTCTCGATGTCGGGCAGGATCACCAGTTCGTTGACGATCGGGTTCGGCGCCTCGGCGGCAATGATGCCGGGCTCCGTCAGGCCCAGGTAGCGGCCGTTGATGATCCGTTGCTTGGCGTGGGAAATGGTGGCGCCCTTCATCGGGCCCTTCATGACCCCCGGCCCGCAACCGGTGCAGACGTCCAGGCTGCGCAGGCCGAGTTCGTGACCGACCTTTTTGGTGTACTGGTATTCCTCGCTGCTGATCGAGTGACCGCCCCAGCACACGACAATCTTGGGCTCCACGCCGGGGCGCAGGGTGCGGGCGTTGCGCAGCAGGTGGAATACGTAGTCGCTGATGCCTTGCGAGGAGTCGAGGTCGATGCGCTGGCTGTCCAGTTCGTTCTCGGTGTACACGATGTCACGCAGGGCGCTGAACAGCATTTCACGGGTGCTGGCGATCATTTCGCCGTCGACGAAGGCGTCCGCCGGTGCGTTGAGCAACTCCAGGCGTACACCACGGTCTTGTTGATGAATGCGAATCTCGAAGTCCCGATAGGCTTCCAGAATGGTCTTGGCGTTGTCGACATGGGCGCCGGTATTGAGGATGGCCAGGGCGCATTGGCGAAAGAGAGAGTAGATGCTGCCTGACCCTGCGGCGCTCAATTGTTGAACTTCGCGTTGGGACAGTGTTTCCAGGCTGCCTTTGGGGCTCACCGAAGCATTGATTACTTGTCTTGCTGTCATTCTAAATTCCCTGAGAACGATGAGAGCGGGCCGACAGGCTCGATAACATCAGGATAGTCAGCGCCGAAGCGATCGTGCTGTCGCCATCTTCTAGGCGTGCGGTCATGAATGCAAATGTCGCTGACCTGGAGCGTGGGCCATCAGCGCTTGCGGCTGCCCCATGATCGCAAATTGTCTGATAGCGCTGAGGCTGTTTGCCCACGGCTGAACAACAGTGGCCAACTCTTTTCCCGTGACGAGAATCAGCATGGCCCGCCTGCACCTGGATTTCCCGCAGAACCCGTTTTTTTATGCCACTTCGTTGACTGTCCGGGTGACGGACGTCAACGCCGCCCATCACCTGGCCAACGACTCGATGATCTCGATGATTTCCGAGGCGCGTGCGCGAATGTTGTTTGAGTATGGGGTGAGCATCGACGACATCATCGTGACTGACCTGGCGACGGTCTATCGCGCCGAAGCCCGCGCCCGGGATCAGTTGCGGTTCGAGGTGGGGCTGATGGACCTGAACAAATATGGCGGCGACATCATCTTGCGCATCACCCGCCCGGCCGACGGGACACTGATTGCCCTGGCGAAATCGGGCTTTGTGTTTTTCGACTACCCGAGCCGCAAGGTCATCGCCATGCCGGCCGATTTCATTTCCCGCTTCCCCGAGGTCAACGTGTTGTTTGCCGCCATGCAAACGCCGCACTGAAGCCGGCTCTACCCCAGTAGGGTTACCCCTTCGACGTAATTACGCCGCCGTTGGCCGGCGCTCCATACTCGGTTGCAGCCCTGGTTCAGGGCTATCGAATCCGCTGTGACGAGGTCGAAGGACAACCCATGAAGATTGAACTGGTACAGCTGGCCGGTCGCGATGGCGACACGGCCTATAACCTGCAACGAACCCTGGACGCTATCGCCACGTGCGCTGCGGACACCGATGTGCTGGTGTTTCCGGAAACCCACCTGATGGGGTTTGCCTGCGCCGAACGACTCGGAGAGGTAGCCGAAACCGTGGACGGGCCGACCGTGCAGGCGGTGCTGCAGGCGGTGCGTGAACGGGATGTGGCGGTGGTGGTGGGGTTCGCCGAACGTGAGGGCGAGGACTTCTTCAACACCTCGTTGCTGTTGACCCCCCAAGGTATTGCCTTGAGTTATCGCAAGACCCATCTGTGGCCTTCGGAGTGCGGGGTGGTCCAGCCCGGGGATCGATTTGCCACCACCCTGTACAAAGGCGTGCGGGTGGGGCTGTTGATCTGCTACGACATCGAATTCCCGGAACCGGCCCGTGCGCTGGCACAACTGGGAGTGGACCTGATGCTGGTGATCAACGCCAACATGGACCCGTTCGGTCCGGTGCACCGTACCGCGATCCTGGCAAGAGCCCAGGAAAACCAGGCGTTTGCCGTGCTGGTCAATCGATGTGGGAAAGGTGATGGCGATCTGATCTTTGCCGGCGCCAGCTCAGTGGTCGATCCGTCGGGGCGGCTGTTGTTCGAAGCCGGGCGCGAGGAATGCCGGCACGTCGTCGAGCTGGATTTTACGGCGTTGCACACCTCGCGCCAGGACTATGACTACCTCAAGGACCGGCGATTGCCGCTGGCCTGCCAGCAGATCAACCACGCCGATGGGCGCCGCGAATTGCTGATCCCCTGAGCAGCGCCTGCCAGCGCCGATTGTGGCACTGGCCTTATCCTTCACTTTCAGCAGACATCGCCCGCGAACGGGCCGATGATCGTGCCGTCGTTCTGGAGTCTTGCGATGAAACCTCTGTGTAGCGTGCAACTGGCCGCGGCCGCTTTGCTCAGCCTGGGAATGGCCTGCGCCAGCGCCGCCGAACCCAGCGTCTCGATTTACAACTGGTACGACTACATCGCACCGGATGCCACGAAAAACTTCCAGCAGGAAACCGGCGTCGCCACGGTCTATGACGTGTTCGATAATGGCGATGTGATGCAGAGCAAGCTCATGGCCGGGCGCAGCGGTTATGACGTGGTGGTCGCCAGCAGCGAACTGCTGCCCAACCTGATCAAGGCCGGGGTGCTCAAGGAGCTGGATCGCAGCCAGCTGCCGAACCTGCCGCACCTGGACCCCGAGATCCTGGCCAAGGTGCAGCGCAACGACCCGGGTAATCGTTTCGCCGCGCCCTACCTGTGGGGCACCACCGGCATGGGCTACGACGCCGACAAGGTCACGGCATTGCTGGGCGCGCAGGCGCCGGTCAACTCCTGGGACCTGATCTTCAAGGAAGAGAGCATTGCCAAGCTCAGCCAGTGCGGCGTGGCCATGCTGGATTCGCCCGGCGAAATCGTTCCGATCGCCTTGCACTACCTCGGATTGCCCTACAACAGCCAGAACCCCGAGGATTACCGCAAGGCCGAAGCCTTGCTGCTCAAGGTCCGGCCGTATATCCGCTACTTCGATTCTTCGCGGTTCATCTCCGACCTGGCTAACGGCAACGTCTGCGTGGTGCTCGGTTGGTCGGGCGGTGTGTATGACGCGCAACTGGCCTCCGCCAAGGCCGGCAATGTGCGCAACCTGGTGTACAGCATTCCTCATGAGGGCGCGCCCGTCTGGGTCGAGAACCTGGTCCTGCTCAATGACGCACCGCATCCGCAACAGGGTCTGAGCTTCATCAACTACATGCTGCGCCCCGAGGTCATTGCCGCGACGTCCAACTACCTGGGCTACCCGAACGCCAACAAGGACGCCACCGCACTGGTCGAGCAGAAGGTGCGCGACAACCCGGGTGTGTATCCCTCGGCAACCACCATGGCGACGCTGTTCCCGCTGGAGCCTTTGCCGCTGAAGATGGAGCGGGTGAGAACCCGGGTGTGGAGCAAGGTGAAAACCGGCAGCTGAATCCAAGGGCACCACCCGAAAGAGTGGGGTGCTTGTTGCACCGGCTCAGGCGTCGCGCAACAGGTCGTGTGCGTTGAGCAGTTCGTAGGCTATTTCCGGGTGGTTCTCCAGGCCGCGCCGTATGGCGGCGGGGATGCTCTGGCGGGTCTTGCGACACAACCCGGGCAGCTCCAGCAGCCGAATGCCGATACCGCGCATGCTGCGCACTTCATGGAAGCTGGGGGTGATTTCCACGCGAATGCCCAGTTGCTCGTACATTCGCTGCTGCAGGCGCTGCAGATCGCTCAGGCTCTGCAGGTTTTCCAGACGTTCGAGCAGGCGCTTTTCCTCATGCCGGGTCAGTTGCAGGATGCGCGCATCAGTGCCGACTGATTCCAGCAACTGGTCACGCCCGCAATCGCAGGCGCCGGGTGGGCAGGGTGAGCGTATCGGCAAAGAGGCTGTCATGGTCTCCCTTTGGAAAATCGCCTGTGCGGAGCCTTTCAGGTGACCGGTTAGCCTTTGTTGTTGGCAAGGATGTTGGCCACCTGGCGCGGTTGGCAGTTGAGATAGGGCGATGACTTCAACCAGCGCTGGTC
Source organism: Pseudomonas sp. Irchel s3a18 (assembly GCF_900187535.1). Lineage (NCBI taxonomy): Bacteria > Pseudomonadati > Pseudomonadota > Gammaproteobacteria > Pseudomonadales > Pseudomonadaceae > Pseudomonas > Pseudomonas sp. Irchel s3a18. Next base: position 49,017 of record NZ_FYDV01000023.1, read on the forward strand.
CGGATACCAGGAAAACATGAACTGGCCGTCCTTGAGTTTGTCGATCACCTGGCGCGCCACCTGTGGCCGTACCGCCGGGCAGCCCTGACTGCGGCCGATACGGCCCTGGCGCTCACTCCACAGCGGGCTCACGTAGTCCGCGGCGTGAATCACGATCGCCCGATCACGGGCCAGGTCATTGAAACCGGGCTCCAGGCCGTCCATGCGCAGGGAGTAGCCGTGGGCGCCCTGATAACTTTCCTGGGTGCGAAACAGCCCCAGGCTGGACTGGTAGCTGCCCACGCGGTTGGAGAATCGGGTGGCAAAGTTTTCGCCGGACATTTGCCCGTGGGCCACCAGGTCGCGCAACACCAGTGCTTTCTTGCGCAGATCGAAGATCCACAGACGTCGCTCTGTGGACGGCTGCGAGTAATCGATCACGGCCAGGTGCTCGGCCCGCCGGGCGCCATTGTTGACGGCGCATCGCATGGCGCTCAGGGCACTTTTTAGCGCTTGGGGATTGAGTTCCGGCGCGGCGTGCGCGAGGCTGTTATACAACGCCTGATGAGTGGTGCTGGCGGCGAGCGCCGGACTGCAGAGGGCGCCAAGGGTGGTGACTGCCAGACAGATCCGGCGCAAAAAAGTCAGCATGGGTAGAGAGTCCTCATTGTTTCTGTTGGCTCCCGACTTCCTGTCGCTCCCCGGGCAGGTCCGTTTACGGGCTCGCCTGACGCTCGCCGCACCTGCTGCAGAGGTCGACCGTCAAAACCTGACGGCCATGGATTGGAGTAAAGCAGTTGTTCAAAAAGCATGCATGTTACTTGAGCCTTTATTTGCTCGCTGTGCCATTGGTCGCGACTGCCCAGAATGAGCTCGCTGATCACGACGCGCCGCTGCCATTGGCACTGACCCAGTTACCGGTGGATTGCCCGGGCCTGAAAATGCGTCCGGATGCTTCGGCGCTGGCGTTGGTGCAGGCTTTTTACCAGCAGCAAAACCAGGCCCCGGTGTGGTCGGGTGACGCACGCTTGCCGGCCTTGCAGGCGCAGTTGGCGCAGTTGGCCGATGACGGCCTGGACCCTCACCGCTACAGCCTGCCCAAGGAAGAGGCGGTGGGCGGCCCGCTGTGTACCGATATCGGCATCAGCCTGCGTTACCTGCAAGCGTTGCGGGAGCTGCGTTACGGGCGCTTGCAGCAAAGCCGTTTCGAACCGGTGTGGCATGCCCAGCCATCGCAAACGGATCGCAATGCCGAACTGCTGGCCATTGCCGGATCCGGCTTGCAGGACATGGCGGCGGCCTTTGACGCCGCCCGCCCGGGCCTTGAGCAATACCGCAGCCTTCGCGAGGTCTACTCCCTGCAACGTCAGCAATTGCTGCCCCATTGGCCGGTAGTGGCCAGCGGGCCTTTATTGCGCCCCGGCATGCAGGATGTACGCATTCCCGGACTGGCCCAGCGGCTGTTCAGCGAGGGTTACTTGCCCTACATGCCGGTGCTGGCCGGCACGGATTACACTGCTGAGCTGGCCAGCGCGGTAAAAAATTTCCAGCTCAGCCATTCGCTGCAAGCCGATGGCGTTATCGGGCCGGGCACCTTGACCGAACTGAACATCAGCTCGCAGGTACGACGTGAACAGCTGCGCATCAACCTCGAGCGTTTTCGCTGGCTGGCTCAGGACATGGAGCCCGACAGCCTGCTGGTGAACGTGGCCGCCGCCCAGTTGACCGTGTTCCAGGACGGTGTCCCGGTCTGGCAGACCCGCACCCAGGTCGGGCGTGCCGAGCGCCAGACCCCATTGTTGAAGTCCCACGTCACACGCCTGACGCTGAACCCGACCTGGACGGTGCCGCCGACCATCATGCGTGAAGACAAGCTGCCGGAAATCCGACGGGACCAGGCATTCCTCAGCCGGCAGGACCTGCGGGTGCTCGACCGTGATGGAAACCCGCTAGCGGCGGAGGACATCGACTGGGACAACCCGGGTAACATCCTCCTGCGCCAGGACGCCGGGCCGAGAAATCCGCTGGGGCAGATGGCCGTGCGCTTCCCCAATCCGTTTTCCGTGTACCTGCACGACACCCCCAGCCAGGCGCTGTTCCAGAAAGGTCCACGGGCCTTCAGCTCGGGTTGTGTGCGGGTCGAGCATGCCATGCAGTTGCGCGACCTGTTGTTGAGCCCGGCGGAACGCCTGCGCACCACCGAGTTGCTGGCCACCGGGCGCACGCACGAATTCAGGCTGTCGGTGCCCGTGCCGATCCTGCTCAGCTACTGGACCGTACAAGCCGACGACCATGGCCGATTGCTGTATGCCCCGGATATCTACAGTCGCGACCCCGTGTTGGTGACCGCGATGAGCAGTACGCTTTAAGCAGGCGCAACCGTGCAAGATTGTTCAAGACGCGCGGCCGTTTGGCTGACACATTTGCAAACCCTTTCTTTGTTGTAGAGCGCTATGTCTGACACTTTATTGCCGCGCAGTGCCTTTCTGCGCGGAGCCGTTGCCGTCATGCCCTTGTCCCTGGCGACCGCGCCCTGGGGCTTGCTGGCGGGTTCCATGGCCATCGAGGCCAATCTCACGCCATTGCAAGGCCAGGGCTTGTCGAGCATCGTCTTTGCCGGTGCCGCGCAGTTGGTGGCGATTGGCATGCTCAAGGGCGGGGCCGGGATTTTCTCGATTCTGCTGACCACCTTGCTGCTGACTTCCCAGCACCTGCTGTACGGCATGAGCATGCGCCCCGTGGTGTCGCCACTGCCGGGCCGCTGGCGGGTCGGGCTGGGCTTCTTGCTCACCGACGAACTCTTCGCCCTGACCAGTCAATTCGACCAGCAGCAGTTCAACCGCTGGTACGCGCTGGGGGTCGGGCTGACGTTTTACGTGGCCTGGAACCTGTTCACCCTGGCCGGCATTGTGCTGGGCAGCAGCATTCCGGGGTTGGAACACCTGGGGTTGGACTTCTCCATCGCCGCCACCTTTATCGCCTTGATCACCCCGGTGGTGCGCAGTATCCCGACGGTGGTGTGCGTAGCGGTTTCGTTGTTTTGTTCGGTGTTGTTCAACTACTGGCAAGTGGGGTCGGCGCTGGTGCTGGCCGGATTGCTGGGGATGAGTGCCGGGTTTGTCTGCAACAAGTTTTATGGAGTACGCACATGATGGTCTGGGCGGTTATTTTCGGCATGGGGCTGCTGGTGTTTCTCAATCGCTACGTGTTCCTGGAGCCACGCTTGCCGGTGCGCCTGAGCAGCAATGCGCGGCAGTTCCTCGGGTTCGCGGTACCGGGGATGCTCACGGCGATCTGCGGGCCGATCGTGTTCATGCCGGACCACCAACTGAACCTGCAATGGGACAATCCGTACCTGCTCAGTTCGCTGGTGGCCATTGGCTTGGTGCTCTACACCCGCAGTACCTTGATCAGCATGCTGCTGAGCATGGCGTTCTTTTTTCTTCTGCGCTGGTGGTTGTGACCTGGGCCCTCAACTCTTCGAGGTCTTGTCGCTGCCGGGCATATGCAGGTAACTCATCACGCTTTCGGTGAGCTCGGTGGCCAGCTTCACCGCTTCCTTGTTGCGCGCCATCACCCCGGCGACCAAGCCTTCGATCAGTGCCAGAACGGCGATGCTGGAGCTGGTCAGCACCGGGTGGTCGGCGGGTGCAAACAACACGTGCCGGGCAATGTGGGTCAAGGGCGAGGCCGGGGAGTCGGTGATCGCCAGCACGGTGGCGCCGCGCTCGTGGGCAAAGCGCGACAGTTTCAGGGTGTCGAGGGAGTAGCGGGGCAGCGAGATCGCCAGCAGTACATCCTGGTCGGTGATGGCCGCCAGGCGGTAGGCGGCGTTTTCGTTGCCGCCCTCCATGCTGATGGCGGTGGCGTCCGCGCAGAAGGGCATCAGGGTTGAGGCCGCAAGGCCGGCCAGGTAGACACTGTTGCCGAAACCCAGGATATAGATCTTGCGGGCCTGGGTCAGGCAGGTGACCACGGCTTCAAAGGTGTCGGGGTGATTGTTGGTGCCAGCGGTTTCCAGGTTGCTGGTGGCGCTCTGGATTTGCTCGTGCAGGCCGAATGCACCACCGGGGCGGTGCGCCAGTTCGTTGCGCAACTTGTCCACCGGGGACACCATCTGCTGCAAGGTCGTCACCAGCTCGGCCTTCATGCCACTGTAGCCCCCCACGTCCAGCACCTTGGCCAGGCGGTTGACGGCTGCCGGTGAAGTGGACGTTGCGTGGGCCATCTCGTCGATGGTCAGGGTGGCGGCCTTGAGCGGGTGGCGCAGGATAAAGTCCGCCACCTTGCGCAGCGACGGCGGCAAGTCAGCGAGGATCTGCGCCAGTTTGCGCAGCACCGGGGCGGCGTAGACCGTGGTGTTTTTCGAAGAATCAGGCATGACCGGCTCGACATCTGCTGGAGGTTGCAAGGGACCTGTTCCGATCCCCCGACTGGAGTGGACGCCAGTGTATCCGAAGCCGACCGTCGGCGCGCAGCGCCTGCCCACGGTCGGCGAGCGGCTTACTTCAGGCTGCCGGCCAGAAACTGCTGGAGGCGTTCGGACTGTGGATTGACCAGCACGTCACGCGGGTTGCCGCGTTCTTCGACAACGCCTTTGTGCAGGAACACCAGCTGGTTCGACACTTCGCGGGCAAAGCCCATTTCATGGGTCACCACCACCATGGTCCGGCCTTCCTGCGCCAGGTCCTGCATGACCTTCAGCACTTCGCCGACCAGTTCCGGGTCCAGTGCCGAAGTGGGCTCATCGAATAGCATCACTTCAGGCTCCATCGCCAGTGCACGGGCAATCGCCACGCGCTGCTGTTCGCCACCGGACATGTGCGCGGGGTACGCCCCTGCGCGGTGCGCCACACCGACCTTGTCCAGGTAGTGCGCGGCCTTTTCCCGGGCCAGCTTCCTGTCCATCCCCAAGACATGGACGGGCGCTTCCATGACGTTCTCCAGGGCACTCATGTGCGCCCAGAGGTTGAAGTGCTGGAACACCATCGCCAGCCGGGAGCGCATGCGTTGCAGTTGCCTGGGGTCGGCGGCCTTGAGCCCGCCCAGTTTGTTGGCGACCAGTTTCAGCGGTTCGCCATTGAGCAGGATACTGCCGGCGTTGGGTTGCTCCAGCAGGTTGATGCAGCGCAGGAAAGTGCTTTTGCCTGAGCCGCTGGAGCCGATGATGCTGATCACGTCGCCGGCCCTGGCCTGGAGCGATACGCCCTTGAGCACTTCGTGGGTGCCGTAGCGTTTGTGCAGGTCCTGGATTTCAAGTGTGTTCATGGTCTCGATTCTCTGGAGTCAGTCGCTGAGCAGGCGACCTTGGCGAATGGGGGTGGCGCCTGCGACCTTGGCCAGCCACAAGCCGGGTTGGGCAAAGCGCAGGCGTTCGCGGGCGTAGAGGATGCCGTCGGTGGTGGCGGTGACCACGCTGTGACGGTCGGTCAGTGGGTCGATGACTTCGAACAGCGGGTCGCCGACCTTGACCCGGGCGCCCAGCGGTTGCAGGAAGCTGACCACCCCGGGATGGGGGGCACAGGCATATTGCGCACCGGCAAAGGGGGTTGCCTGGCAGTCGGTCGACGGTGCGTCTGGCCATTCACCGTCGATCAGGCCCTGTTCGGCCAGATAGCCGAGAATCTGCTCGGCACTGGCGGTGCACTGTTCGCGTCCGGTGTCGGCCATGCCCCGCAGTTCGACGGTGGTTGCCACACAGGCCAGGGGAATGTTGGCCTGGGGGAACCGTTCGGCCAGCTGTAACCAGGGCATCGCACAGGCTTCGTCGAAGGCATTGCCCCCGGCGCCTTCGGCCAACAGCGCGGCACCGGCTCCCAGGCGTGCCGCCAACGAACGCAGGCGCGGCCAGTTTTGCGGCAGGGCGTACAGCAGCATGATCGACTCGAAGTCGCAGTGCAGGTCCAGCACCAGATCGGCATCGCACGCATGCTGCATCAGCCGATAGCGCAGGCCGTCGAGTTCCGAACCGGCCGGCGGCAGGTCGGCGAGGAGCTCGAGCATGGCGCGACGGATCATCGCCACGTTGGCCTCGGCATCGTCGGCCAACCGGCCTTCCAGGCGCCTGGCCACGGCGTCGGCCAGGTCCGGGAAGTCGCGGTTGAAGTTCTTGCCGCTATTGAATTCGAAGCGGCCCTGGTGGGTGGCCTGGAACATTTGCCCGAGGCCGATGGGGTTGGCCACCGGGACCAGTTCGATGACCCCGGTCAACCGGCCTTGTGCCTCCAGCTCTCGAAGACGACGCTTGAGCTCGACCGCCACGCGCATGCCGGGCAGTTCATCGGCGTGCAAGGAGGCCTGGATATAGGCCTTGCGCGCGCCACTGCCAAAGCGAAACAGCGAGAGCGTGCGTTCGGTGCCCGTGGCGCTCCAGGGCAGAACGTGTTGAATGTGCTGCATGGGATTTCCTTAGTGCTTGCGTGGGGCCAGGTAGGCCAGCCAATGGCGTTCGGCGAGCTTGAACAGGCGCACGAGAATGAAGGTCAGTACCAGGTACATCAGCGCGGCGGTGATGAAGGCTTCGAACGGCAGGTAGTACCGCGAACTGAGGGTGCGCGCTGCACCAGTGATGTCCACCAGGGTGACGATGGATGCCAGGCTGGTGGTCTGCAGCATCATCAGCACTTCGTTGCTGTATTGCGGCAACGCCCGGCGCAGGGCCGAGGGCAGCAGGATGCGCCGGTACAGGGTCAGGCGTGACATGCCCATGGCCCTGGCCGCTTCGATCTCGCCGCTGGAGGTGGACCTCAGGCTCCCGGCCAGCAATTCCGCGCTGTAGGCACTGGTATTGATGGCAAAGGCCAGGCAGGCGCAGAACGTGGCGCTGGACAGGTACGGCCACAGCGGGCTCTGGCGAACCGCTTCGAACTGCGCCAGGCCGTAATAGATCAAGAACAGCTGCACCAACATGGGCGTGCCACGGATGGCGTAGGTGTAGAGCCAGGCGGGTGCGTTGATCAGGGGTGAGCGCGACACGCGCATCAGTGCCAGTGGAATGGCAAGCACCAAGCCGAAGGCCAGGGAAATCAGCAGCACTTTGAGGGTCAGCCACGCGCCATTGAAATACAGCGGCAGGTTGTCCCAGATCAGGGTGTAGTCGAGCATCAGCGGAGCTCCCATTCAAAGATCGGCGGCTTTGATGCCGACCGAATAGTGTTTTTCCAGCCCGCGCAATACCAGCAGCGAGACACTGGTGATCACCAGGTACAGCGCCGCCACCGCGAGGAAAAACGTGAAGGGTTCATGGGTCGCATCGGCGGCGTTCTTGGCCTTGAACATCATGTCCTGCAGGCCGATCACCGAGATCAGCGCGGTGGACTTGATCAGCACCAGCCAATTGTTGGTGAAGCCGGGAATGGCCAGCCGAATCATCTGTGGCACCAGGATTCGCCAGAACACCTGGAGGCCGCTCATGCCGTAGGCGGCCCCGGCTTCGGCCTGCCCCTGGGGGATGGCCATGAAGGCGCCGCGAAAGGTTTCCGAGAGGTAGGCGCCGAAAATGAAACCCATGGTGCAGACACCCGCCACAAAGGGATTGATGTCGATGTAGTGGGTGTAGCCGAGCCCGAGGGCGATGCGGTTCACCAGGTCCTGGCCGCCATAGAAAATCAGCAGGATCAGGACCAGGTCGGGAATGCCGCGAATCACCGTGGTGTAGCCTTCGCCCAGTGTCGCCAGCCATTTGAGCGGTGACAGGCGAAACGCCGCGCCGATCAGGCCCAGGGTAATGGCCAGTGCCATGGCGCTCAGCGCCAGGTTGATCGACAGCCAGGCGCCATCGAGAATGCTCGATCCGTAGCCGTGAAGCATGATGAGGGTCCTCTCCCGCAACGCCGCCAGGCGCGCGGGACCAACAAGAGAAGTGGCGTCGGCCCGGGGCCCACGCCAGCGTTACGGATCGGCTTACTCGCCGTAGATATCGAAGGCGAAGTACTTGTCCATCACCTGCTGGTACGTGCCATTGGCACGGATCGCATCAATGGCCGCGTTGAGGCGCACGGTGTTCTGCGCGTCACCCTTACGCAGTGCGATGCCGGCGCCCCGGCCGAAGTATTTCGGGTCGTTGATGTCCGGGCCCACCAGGGCGAAGTCCTTGCCGGCCGGGGTCTTGATAAAGCTCTCGTTGGTGTTGACGATGTCGGCGAGGGTCGCATCCAGCCGGCCCGAGGCCAGGTCCAGCGAGGCTTCGCTCTGGGAGGCGTAGCGCACGACATCGACCCCGGCCGGCGCCAGTTGTTCGGTGGCGTAGCGGTCGTAGGTCGAAGCGCGCTGCACGCCGACCTTCTTGCCTTTGAGATCGATCAGCGGGTCGTTGATGACCTGGCCGGCTTTCATCGCGAACTTGCCAGGGGTGTGGTAGTACTTTTTGCTGAAGTCGACTGACTTCAAGCGGTCGTCGGTAATCGACATCGACGACAGCACCGCATCAATCTTGCGCACTTTCAGCGAAGGGATCATCCCGTCGAATTCCTGGATCACCCACAGACACTTGACCTTCATCTCTGCGCACAGGGCGTTGCCGATGTCGTAGTCGAATCCGCTGATGTTGCCTTCCGGGGTCTTGAAGGAGAAGGGTGGGTACGCGGCCTCGATACCGATACGCAGGCTGTCTTCGTCGGCGTGGGCGAGGGTGCTGGCGGCGAAAAGTGCCAGAGCAGCCAGAAGTCCTGTCTTGTTCATCTTGTTGACTCCGTGGGTTGGGGTTGGGAGTGAGTGCCGTCCGGTCTGGCGGGAGTGCCTCCATGGCGACTATGATTGACACGAAATAAATCACAAATCAACAAAATGAAAATAAAAATATCAACCTGCATTGTTGCTTCGGTCGGACGGTCATGGCGCAATCGGCCGCGAGGGCTATCGTTGCCTGACTGAATTACTGCCTTCGAAGAGGACACCGTCATGAACACCAGCGATCTGCTTGAACAATTGTTGCGGGCCGGCCAGGGCTCGATGAGCCAACAGGGCGGCAGTGATCTGGCAGGGCAAGGCGGCCTGGGCGATCTGGGCGGATTGCTCGGCGGCCTGCTGGGCGGCGCCGGCGGCGGCGCTGGTTCCGGTGGGGCGGGGATGGGCGGGCTGGGTGGCTTGCTCGGTGGACTGGGCGGGATGCTGGGGGGCGCGGGCGGTAATGCTGGCGGTTCAACCCAGGGCCGTTCGGGCGGGACCAACTATGCCGCGCTGGCGTCCCTGGGCATGCTGGCGTTCCAGGCTTACCAGAGCTGGCAACGGCAGCAGGCATCGGCACCTCGACAGGCACCGCAGACGGTTGACCAGTTGCTGGGTGGGCCTGAAGTCGAAGATCACAGCCATGCGGTCCTGCGGGCATTGATTGCGGCGGCCAAGGCGGACGGTCGCATCGACCCGCAGGAAAAGCAGACGATCAGCACCGAGATCGGTCGTCACACCGATGACCCGGACCTCCAGCAATGGCTCGATGAGGAAGTTGCCCGTCCACTGGACGCGGCCGATGTCGCGACCTCGGCGACCGACCCGGGCATCGCGGCGGAAATGTACCTGGCCAGTGTCATGCTGGTGGACGACCAGCAGGAGGCCGAACGTACGTATCTTGACGAGCTGGCGGCGGCACTGAGCATCGATCCGCAATTGCAGGTGCATCTGGAGCAGCAGGCCAGGGGCAAGACGGTCTAGGGTCCAACCCGGTACTTCAGACAGGGTCGTTGCCGACCCTTGTGGCATTGATCGTGGCAGGGAGCAGGGCGGGTCGCAGGTTATAAAGTCAGATCATATTGGTATAAGTGGTTATAAGAAAAATCGCTATGCTGCTGCCAGCTTTTTCAGGTCGTCACGCTGGTTCGGTAAGGTATGGCAATGGACTTCGGTAACGTTGGATTTGTAGTTGCAGGCTTGCTTGTCGGGTTCATTGTCGGGATGACCGGAGTTGGCGGCGGATCGCTGATGACGCCGATCCTGCTGTGGTTCGGCATCAACCCGGCCACGGCTGTCGGCACCGACCTGCTCTATGCGGCGATTACCAAGTCCGGTGGTGTGCTGGTTCATCAGAAGAACCGCAACATCGACTGGAAAATTACCGGCTGGCTGACGGCGGGCAGCGTGCCTGCCGTGGCGCTGACCCTGTTGTTCCTCAAGTACTTGAATACCGATCCGCAAGCGACCAACGCGATCATCAGGCAGGCCCTGGGTTTTGTGCTGCTGTTGACGGCGCTGGCCATCTTCTTCAAGGGTCGTCTGCTGGCCTTCGCCCATAAACACGCGGGCGACCACTACCACCTGAGCGGCAGGAGCCTGAACCTGCTGACGGTCGGCACGGGGGCGTTGCTCGGTGTGATGGTGGCGTTGACGTCCATCGGTGCCGGGGCCCTGGGCACGGTGGCGCTGTTCGTCCTCTATCCGTTCCTGGCCACCAAGCGCCTGGTGGGCACCGAGATCGCCCACGCCGTGCCGCTGACCCTGGTGGCGGGCCTGGGGCATGCGAGCATGGGCAACATGGATTGGCACCTGTTGGGGTTCCTGTTGATGGGCTCGTTGCCGGGGATCTACGTCGGCAGTCACTTGTCCGGGCGGATCTCCGATGGCGTACTGCGTCCTTGCCTGGCCACCATGCTGGTGTTTATCGGCTACAAGCTGGCGTTCTAATCGCGCGACTCCAGTGCACTGAGGATACTGTGGGCGGCTTTTACCCTGAGTGCATTGGGGTAGTTCCTGTTCGCCAGAATCACGATGCCGATTTTCCGGCTGGGCACGAAGGCGATATAGGCGCCGAAACCACTGGTTGATCCGGTCTTGTTGATCAGCACATCGGTTTGCGGCGATTGCGCTGGCGTGAGCCAGGTGATTGCTTGCGCTTGCAGGGCCATGTCCGACGAGTTGCCCGCTTGCAGTCGATCCAGCGTGACCGGGTAGGGGTAGAGCTCCCATCCCAGGCCCTGGGTCATTTCGCCGGCGCTGTAGAAGCCGGTGTGGGTGGTGGCGATTGCCGCTTGCAGCGCAGGCTCCAGCCGTACCGGGGTGATGTTGGCTTCGACGTAGCGAATCAGGTCCGCGGTGCTGGACTTCATGCCATAGGCTTCGGAATCCAGGGCTCCGGGGCCAACCCGGACCGGTGCGTTGGACTTGTCATAGCCCTGTGCGTAATGGCTCAGTTGGTCTTGCGGGACCTTGAGGTAGCTGTGCTTGAGGCCAAGTCTTGGCAGCAGGTCTTGCTCCATCACGTCATCGAAGGGTTTGCCCAGGCTACGGGCCGCGAGATAGCCGAACAGCCCGATACTTGGATTCGAATACTGCCGGTGGCTGCCGACGGGGTAGCGTGGCGTCCACTGTTTGAAATACCCGAGCATGCGCTGCGCGTCGTCGGCGTCGGCCGGAAACTGCAAGGGCAGGCCGCCCGCGCTGTAGGTGCCGAGCTGGAGCAGGCTGACGTTGTCGAAAATGCTGCCGCGCAACGCTGGCCAGTACTTGCTCGCCGGATCACTCAGGGTCATTCGGCCGGTGGCCAGGGCGTAGGCGCCCAGGGTTGCGGTGAAGGTTTTGCTGACGGACCCGAGTTCGAACAGGGTGTCATTGCCGACGGCTTGGCCGCTTTCTCGGGACGCCACTCCGTAATTGAAATAATGCACCTTGCCCTCCACCGTGACCGCGACGGCCATGCCGGGAATGTCCTGCTCCTGCATCACTGGCTTGAGGTTGGCGTCCACCACGGCTTTGATCCGCAGGTCTTGCTCGTTGGCGCTGACAGAGTGGATGGTACCGAACATCAGCAGGCAAGCGCTGAGCAGGCCCAGCCGGGTTGGAGAGGCGTTGTGCATGATTGAACCTGTATCCCTGAAGGTTGAAGAATTGCGCCGCTCCCGCAGAGCAAGCAGTGACGTCGAGAGGTGGCCAACTGTAGGTGGTTTATGGCGGGTCGCCAATCGATGGATGTAAGCGTTTATGTATGGCGTGTAGGGTGCCCCAGGACCCGACACGCCAGTAGGAGGTTACTTATATGTCTCAGGGAGTAGTGGCTTTTGAGTGTAGGACGTTACTTGCGCGCCTCCAGGATCAGGTTGAACGGTGTCTCGGCTGCCCGGCGGAACTGCTTGAAGCCGGCCTCGATGAAGACATCTCGCAGCCGTGCTTCACCCGCTTGTGCACCGAGCCCCAGGCCGACTTCCTGCGACAGCGAGTTGGGCGTGCAGATGAACGTCGATGCCGCGTAGAACAACCGTCCGACCGGGGTCGCGTTCTGGTCGAGCTGGTCCGTGGCATAAGGCTCGACCAACAGTACCGTGCCGTCGGGCTTGAGCGATTGATAGGCATGTTTGGCGGCGCCTACCGGGTCGCCCATGTCGTGCAGGCAGTCGAAGTAGCAGACCAGGTCGTAATCATTGCCAGGGTAATTCTTGGCCGTGCCCTGGACGAAGCGTGCACGGTCCGCCACGCCGCCTTCCTCGGCGCGCTGGGTCGCCGTGGTGATGGAGGGGGCATGGTAGTCGAAGCCGACGAAGGTCGAGGCCGGGAAGGCTTTGGCCATGACCACGGTTGAAGCGCCGTGACCGCAGCCGACATCCGCCACCTTGGCCCCGGCTTGCAGTTTATCGACCACGCCTTCAAGTGCCGGCAACCACTCGCCGACCAGGTGCGCACGGTAGCCGGGCCGGAAGAAACGCTCGGTGCCGCTGAACATGCAGGTGTGGTGATCACCCCAGGCAAGTGCGCCATCGCCGCGCATGGCCGTGACCAGTTTGTCCTTGTCATGGAACAGTGACGCAATCACCACGGCACCGCCGGCGACGTACACCGGTGAGTCTTCGACGGCCAGCGCCAGGGCCTGTTCTTCCGGCAGGCGGAACGTGCCGTCGCTGTGCTCCATGTAGCCTGAAGCCGCATGGGCGCTAAGCCATTCACGCAGCAGCCGGGCATTGCAACCGGTCTTGCCGGCCAGTGCCTCGGGGGTGACGGGTTGACTGTCGGCCATCGCCCGATACAAGCCCAGTTCTTCTCCCAGAATCACGTTGGCAAGCATCGCCGCGCCGCCCATGTCGGTCACCAACTTGCCCATGAAGTCATTCAGTTTGCCTTCGTCCATCGCCGGCTCTCCCAAAAAAAGGCCACCGGCGAACGAGGAGGCGTGCAATGACAGCGACCTTTCAGGCGGTGGTCGGATGGATGATCAGGGCAACCGCGCAGACGTGATGCGAGGCCATGCCGTCTGCCACGCGAATGCCCGGACACAGGGTATGTCCGGGCAGTTTGGACGCGATGCCGTCGTCCTGCTGGGTGTCACTGTGGGGCAGGGCCCCACAGGACGATTATGAATGGCCATTGGTTCCAGCGTCATGAGCGTGGTAATGGGCAGGCACGCTGCTGATGGACGCGAATTTGGCTATGTCCCCCTACTGGAGACAATTTGAGTGTAGTCCGCGTCAACACACCCTGCGTTGATCGCGGGATGTTTGCCGCGGGCATCTGGACAAACGGACGCTAGGGGCGGGTCATGATTTCCAGCAGATGGCCGTCCGGGTCATCGAAGTACACCCTGCGCCCGCCACCCACTTCATTGATCTGATCGGGGCGTTGTTTGCCGGGCTCCGCCCAGTACGGCAGCCCTGCGCCGTCAGGCGCGCGAACACCTGGTCGAAGGTCGGGTCGTCGAGCAGAAAGGCATAGTGCTGCAGGCTGATCGTGTCATTGTCGTAGTAGTCCAGCGACACTCCGTTATCGAACTTCACGATCAGCATCGGGCCGAAGGGTGTCGGGGCGGGCAGCCCGAGCAGGTTGGCCAGGAAAGGTGCCGAACGCTGCTTGTCGCGGCACCAGACGATGGTGTGATTGAGTTGCACGCTCATGGCTGAAACCTCCGTGATCCTGCATTGTGGCTTGTCTCTTCAGGCTAGTTCGCGGCCCGGGATCAAGTTGCGGATTAAGCCCGCTGACCTAAGCTTGGCAACATGGCGACAGAAATTTCAGGCAGCTGATCTGGATCTTTCGCCTTGATGCGCAATCATATAGCGTGGATATCAAAAGGAGATGCGCATGCTCATTCGGTCACTGACCCTCGCTACGCTGCTCGCTGTTTCCGGGCCTTTGTTCGCTGCCGATAGCGACGCACCCCTGGCCCAGGAACGCGGTAAGACCCGCCCACTGATTGTCATCGCCCCCAGCAGCATCGACCCGACGCTGGTCAATCTTAAAAAATCACTGGATGAGCCGGCCAACAAGAAAGCCTTTCAAGAACGCAACATGGTGCTCTACACCGTGGTCAACCTCATGGGCCAACGCGACGGCAAGGACCTTGACGCGCAAACCACCATGGCGTTGATCCGCGAACTGAAACTGGGTGTCAGCGGCGAGACCAAGGTCATCCTGGTGGGCAAGGACGGCGAGAAAAAGCTCGACCACCTGGGGCCGATCGAGACCAAGGTGGTGTTCGATACCGTTGACCAACTGCCTGCCGCCGAGAAAGAAGCGATGCCGCCACCCCCTCCGGTGGTGGAAACTCCACCTGCCAAGGGCGGCAAAGGGACCAAACCCGCCAAACCCGCCAAACCTCCTCAGCCGCTGGATGATTGAACTGCGCCAGGTGATGGCGATCAGGCTGAAGCGCGCGATCGGAAGATCAATTCGTCCAGGGTTTCACCTTGGTGATGTCGCACTTGCTCGCTCCTGCAAAGGTCCGCGTTACTGCGATAACCCTGTTGGTGTCAGGCATAAAAAACCCGGCGCAACCGAAGTCACGCCGGGTGTGTTGCCAGCCAGCGCGCGGATATCGTGGGTCCGTCCGCTGACTGTTGAACGCTTGAAGACTCAGGCCCGTTCGAGGGCCAGTGCCACGCCCTGACCACCACCGATGCACAGGGTGGCGAGGCCTTTCTTGGCGTCGCGCTTGATCATCTCGTGCACCAGCGACACCAGCACGCGGCAACCCGAGGCACCAATCGGGTGGCCCAGGGCAATGGCGCCACCGTTGACGTTGACCTTGCCCGCATCCCATTGCAGCTCTTTGCCAACCGCCAGTGCCTGAGCGGCGAAGGCTTCGTTGGCTTCGATCAGGTCCAGTTGTTCCAGGCTCCAGCCGGCCTTGTCGAGGCAGCGGCGGGTGGCGGACACCGGGGCAATGCCCATGATGGCCGGGTCGACGCCGGCGTTGGCATAAGCGGCGATCTTCGCCATGACCGGCAGGCCCAGTTGGCGGGCCATGTCGGCACTCATCAGCAGCACTGCAGCGGCACCGTCATTGAGCGACGAGGCGTTGCCGGCGGTGACGCTGCCGTCTTTCTTGAAGGCCGGCTTGAGCTTGGCCAGTGACGCAGCGCTGGTATCGGCGCGGGGTTGTTCATCCACGGCGAAGGACAACGGATCGCCTTTGCGCTGGGGGATCAGGATCGGCGTGATCTCGTCGGCAAAACGTCCGCCTTCAATGGCGGCCGTGGCTTTTTGCTGCGAGGCCGCGGCGAAGGCGTCCTGTTCCTCGCGGGTCAGTTGGTACTTGTCCACCAGGTTCTCGGCGGTGATGCCCATATGGTAATCGTTGAACGCGTCCCACAGGCCATCGCTGATCATGCTGTCGACCATCTTCGCGTGGCCCATGCGCAGGCCGGTGCGAGCGGCCGGCAACACATAGGGGGCCAGGCTCATGTTCTCCATGCCGCCGGCGATGATCACTTCGGCGTCGCCGCAGCGAATTGCCTGGGCGCCCAGGTGCAGGGCCTTGAGGCCCGAACCGCAGACCTTGTTCAGGGTCATCGCCGGTACCGCGTGGGGCAGGCCGGCGAGGATCGCGGCCTGACGGGCAGGGTTCTGCCCCGAGCCGGCGGTCAGCACATGGCCCAGGATCACTTCATCGACCTGATCGGCCGCCAGGCCGGTTTGCGCCAACAACTGGCGAATCACCGCCGCGCCGAGTTCCGGTGCCGGAATGCTGGCCAGTGCGCCTTGGAAACTGCCGATGGCCGTACGGGTGGCGGCGACAATCACGACTTCTTGCATCAGATATCTCCTCAGTACGCGAATCAGGCGAACTGCATTTCCGGAACATGGTCAGGGACGATTAGTTTGCCGGCGGTCTTGCTGACGATTTCCTCGACGCTCACACCTGGCGCACGTTCCTTGAGGATGAATGCACCGTTGTGGATTTCCAGGTAAGCCAGGTCCGTCAGCACGCGCTTGATGCAGTTGGCACCGGTCAGCGGCAGGCTGCAGTAGGACAGCAGTTTGGACTCACCGTCCTTGGAGGCGTGGGTCATGGTGACGATGATGTTGTCGGCACCGGCCACCAGGTCCATCGCACCGCCCATGCCCTTGACCAGTTTGCCAGGGATCATCCAGGAGGCGATGTTGCCGTGTACGTCGACTTCAAAGGCACCGAGCACGGTGAGGTCGATATGGCCGCCACGGATCATCGCGAAGGATTCGGCAGAGGAGAAAATCGACGCGCCAGTGCGGGCGGTAACGGTTTGCTTGCCGGCGTTGATCATGTCGGCGTCGACCGCGTCGTCAGTCGGGAAGGCGCCCATGCCGAGCAGGCCGTTTTCCGACTGCAGCATGACTTCCATGCCTTCGGGAATGTAGTTGGCGACCAGGGTCGGAATGCCGATGCCCAGGTTCACGTAGTAGCCGTCCTGCATTTCGCGGGCGACGCGCTGAGCCATTTGTTCGCGGGTAAGAGCCATTTTTTATTCTCCGTTGTTCGTCGGGCTGGGGGCGAGGATCACTTGCGCACGGTGCGCTGTTCGATGCGTTTTTCGAACGTGCCGCAGATGACCCGGTCAACGTAGATACCGGGGGTGTGGATCTGGGTAGGGTCCAGTTCGCCAGGCTCGACGATCTCTTCGACTTCGACCACGGTGATCTTGCCGGCGGTGGCCGCCAACGGGTTGAAGTTCTGTGCGGTGTGGCGGTAGACCACGTTGCCGAAGTGGTCGGCTTTCCAGCCTTTGACGATGGCGAAGTCGCCGGTGATGGATTCTTCCATCAGGTACGGACGGCCATTGAACTCACGGATTTCCTTGCCTTCGGCCACCGGGGTGCCGACACCGGTCGCGGTGAAGAAGGCCGGGATGCCAGCGCCGCCTGCGCGCATTTTTTCCGCCAGGGTACCCTGCGGGGTCAGCACCACTTCGATTTCGCCGCTGAGCAACTGCTTCTCGAACAGGGCGTTTTCGCCCACGTAGGAGGCCACCACCTTGCTGATCTGGCGGTCTTCGAGCAGTACGCCCAGGCCAAAGCCGTCGACGCCGCAGTTATTGGAAACCACGGTCAGGTCGCGGGTGCCTTTGTGTTTGATTTCGGCGATCAGGTTCTCCGGAATGCCACACAGGCCGAAGCCACCCGCAATCACGGTCATGCCGTCTTCAAGGCCGGCCATGGCCTCTTCATAGGAACTCACGCGCTTGTCGAAACCTGCCATATGCACCTCTTTTGTTCTTTGTGGGCGGCTGGCTAGCCGTAGGGGAGCAGTGTTGCGCCGATGGATATATTTGTTAAATTGATTTTTAGGTTAGATTGATTGATAAGTCTCATTAATTGGCTGCGAACAGCGTGCAGCCTGCAACTGATAGCGGGAGTGGAACGACCGATGACCGTCAAGCAGATCCGGGCATTTCTGGCAGTGGCCCAGAGCCTGAGCTTCGCCGTGGCCTGTGAGCGCCTGCACCTGTCGCAGTCGGCGTTGAGCCTGACCATCAAGGCGCTGGAAGAAAGCCTGGGCGGACGGTTGTTCAGCCGGACCACGCGCAACGTGGCGCTGACCCCGGAAGGTGAGTCGCTGTTGCCGCTGGCCCGACGGCTGATTGCCGACTGGGACAACACCGAGGACGAAATGCGCCAGCGCTTCACCCTCCAGCGCGGCCGGGTGACCCTGGCGGCCATGCCTTCGTTTGCCGGCAACCTGCTGCCACCGATCCTCAAGACTTTCCGTGCCCGCTACCCCAAGGTCAACGTCACGGTCAACGATGTGATCAACGAACAGGTGCTGGAAATGGTCCGCGACCGCCAGGTGGAGCTGGGCGTGGCCTTCGAGCCGATGCAGAGTTCTTCGCTGGAATTCACCCCGCTGTACCTCGACCGGTTTATCGCGGTGGTGCCCAGTGATTCGCCGTTGGCCGAGTTGACTGAAATCGACTGGAACACCCTGCTGGAACAACCCTTCATTACCCTGCAACGACCGTCCACGGTGCGGGTGATGCTGGAAGAACACCTGCAGGCGAGCCAGACCCGGTTGCCGGTGGCGTTCGAAAGTCATCAGTTGGCCACGGTCGGGCGCATGGTCGCCAGCGGGCTGGGTGTCAGCGCCGTACCTGCCCTGTGCGCCGAACAGATGCGCGAGCTCGGCGCCCGTTGTATCCCCCTGAGTGAACCGACCATCGAACGCGCCATCGGCGTGCTGACCCGCCCCGGTGCCGAACTGTCGACGGCGGCCCAGGCGTTGTTCGACATCCTCAAAGGTGAGGTCCGGCTGTAGGCCCGCAAAGCGAACCTATGATGTTTGGCCATCGTGGGCTCTTGCCTTTGATGGGCGCGGACTCTACTGAATCGCGACGCTTGCAGGGTTCAAATGAGGTTCGACTGATTTCGTACAAATCCTAGGGTTTAATGGATGTTCTGACTTCGCCGTGCTTATCTACGGTGCCTATTATTTTTCTCACGATATTATAGCTACCCCCATCGTCATTGGTTTTTTTGTCATCAAGCAAGACCGTAATCTTTTCTCCTGGTGTATAGCCACTTGTTTTAATGAGGAGTCCCACAGTGTCTCCAGAAGATGCACTTTCAAGTTCGATAGAAAAGTCACTTGCCATCCATGTTGCCGATATGATTTTTTTACCGTCGTCGTGTAATGGAGTGGTCACACTTCCTGTGCTCTCTATCGTTCCGGTCGGGATGGGGTAAACCACATTGCTGCAAGCCGTCGTTAGGAGGCTAAGCGCGTAAATTACTACTAACGATGTAAATCTCATTATTTGCTCGCTGTATGGTTTTCACAGGGCGGCATGCTTAATGTCAATTGGCGCTGAGTCGTCTTTCAAGAGTGGCCTTGCTATCATTTTCATGGTCAATTGATGCGTTTGAAATGGTTATTTTCGCTTAATTATATAAAGGTGCTCATTCGCTGAAAATAGAGAGTATTTTAAATTTGGATTTGTGTAGTAAGCAAAATCTACGAGTAAGCTCTCTTTGGGTGGAAAAGTTTCACCCTTGAAGTCAGTGCGGGACAAGCTGCCTTTGTTTTTGAACTTCAAGCTGCTTTCACCCACCGTCACTTGATAATAACCCACGCCATCCCAACTGTAAGACATGTGGCAACCCACCTGATCTGAGGCGCAGAATTTACTGTATGTTTGTCTTTCGAAATATGGGATTGTTATGTTGTTTGGCGGTACATATCGTCCAAAACTACGTTCAGTGTCAGTGAAGTCTGTGAATAAGGTGTTGAAGCCTGATATTCTTTTGCCAGAATAATCAGATTTTAATGAATTCCCGTACAGGATGTACCACTCGCTCGTTGAGTTAAGATAGTATATTTTTCGAATTCGTCGCTTGTTTTCTTGCGGGCTGATTTTTTCCCAAGCTGCAACGTCATCCAGTCGCGCGCTTTTTCTTACGACTTCTTTGTAGTAAGCGTCGACCTGTTCGGTACTCCAGGTTAACTCTTGGTTGATGGGAGTAAACGGTTTCTTTGTATTGTCACCGTTGAATGGCCAGGTGGAGTAGTAAGCCTTCTCTTTGTTTACCAGAAAAACACCATCAACCATTTCTTCATCGCCGGTGTTCTCCTTTATCAGGAAGCTTCTTGTAAATTGACGTCTGTCAATAATATTTCCAGAGGTGTCCAGTTTGTAGAATTCGTACAGGCGGGTACTGTCGTCAACGTCTGTTGCGACTTTAATGATAACGTTGTTTGTGACTTTATTAATGTTGTGTTCGACTGTGGCTCGCGGTGGAGTTTTAAACTTTTCAATGGTGTGATTCTCGAACTCTGTGATTTCGTCGATGTATTTATAATCTGCGAATTCAGTGGGTAGCTTTTCTATTTTCTCGCTAGAAAAAAGCGGGGGAGAGTCCTGGTAACCGCAACCCGCCAATACGCTGAGTGCGGAAATGGTAAGAAATGAGATGATTAGGTTCATATATACGATTTTGATCCGTCAAGGAGGCTCGTTGCTTATGCCATAATGCTGCTAACTTCTCAGTCGCGCAGCTATCGACCAGATGATGTCCCGTTCCGCATGCTTCGATTGTGTGGCAGCACCAGTGTAGCTCGCATCGCCAGAGACGTACGTTCCTCCACCCTACAACACATCGGCCAGGTCGGCCGCTGTCCCGACATGTACCCTTTGCGACTCTTGATCGAGGGCAGCGCGGCAATCCAGCGCACTCTGTCATGTGCAAGTAAATTGAGCCGAAAAACGGGATAAATGCGAGCCGGGCCGGTTTCAAATGCGCGCCGTAACAGCTAACGAATGCCTGATCTTTGCCCGCGAACCATGAACGGTCTATCTAAATTATTGCAATATTCGGGCAGGTTGCATTTTCAGGTGAGCGCCCAAGGAACTCGCTTGCCCAAACTCCCAAAGAGGCGTACCAGGGGTCATTGACATCAAGTAATTCTGCTTCGGCTTCTTCAAGCCCGCTGTTCGCCGCATTTTGAAGCCAGAGCCTGCTCTGTTTCGAATCCACGGCGACATGATGATCCCCTGATCCATAAATTTTACTAAGGGTAAATTGAGCTTGCCCGTGATGCTGCAGGGCTGCCTGACAGAGCCAGTATGCGGCTTTGCGATCGTTGGAAGAATACGCGGCGTCCATTTTGTTCATGCTTGCGTCTGCTTCCATGGCGGCCTGTTCGATGCCGCGAGTATCGGTCCAGTACAATGTACTCAAGGTATATTGAGCTTCGGCATTGCCCTGTTTGGCAGCTTGCTCATACCAATACATGGCTTTCATTACATCTTGTTCGACCCCGGTTCCTCGCAAGTAGCTAAATCCAAGCTCCATTTGCGCTAAATCCAAGCCTCGTTTGGCTGCCTGCTGCAGATACGAAATCATTCTTTTTTCGTCAGGCTCTCCAACATCGCCATCTCTATAAAGGATCGCTATTTCAAACGCTGCGCGTGCATTACCTAATTCTGCAGCCTTACCATACCAGCGCAACGCACCGGAGTAATTCTGTTGTGTGTAATACGTGTAGCCTAGATTAAACGCTGCCTGGACATCGCCTTCTCGGGCTTTTTGAATCCAGGTCATCTCTTGCTCGGCGCCCTCTGCCGCCTGAGCTTCATAAGACTGTTTATCCTCGGCGTGGACCTGCAGGCTTATGACTGACGTTACAGCAAGCAATACGCGTAGTAGCAGGGTATAGACACTCATGATTTTCTCAATTTCCATTAAGTTCGGCCGCTCTCCAAGGAGAACTGTCATTGCTTATTTTTTTCCATACACGCCCATCGGTCGTTCGAAAGGTGCCTCCTGTCGCACAACATCCACCCGCTCCGAACGCCATCCGTCCAAGCCAGACGGTTACTGCGGCCCCTTCTGCTTTGAGAAATTGCCGATCACAGACGGTGAAAAATGGATAAAATTCAGGTTCGACAACCAGGAGTGCCTCCCTATTTTTTAACGCGCCATTTATTCTGTAGACCTTGCAGTCTTGAACGACAAAGTGAACAGGTTTCCCCAGCAGCGCGCCCTCGAAGGCAAGCTCTGGTGGAACGTCACGAAGCAAAATCTCTGCTGCACTTAGTGTTAGCTCGGGCTCCGCAGACTCTGTAATCAACGGTACAAGACTGGCCACGCTCAGCACCAACGCGTGAGCACCGACGACTATCCAAAATGGCTTGCGCGCGGTCCTTCCTCCACCCAAAGGAACACTCAGGGTATCGACAGAAAGCCAGCCCTTTGTGCGTGGCAACATGTGCGGTGTACATGACCTGAGCTCAATACAGTCGGCGATGGCATCGGCAAGCTTTGGGGCCAAAGTATCGATATTCGCTTTCAGTACTAAATGCAGGGCTTTGGCTCGACCCTGCGCGATGCCCTCGGTTGTGAAGCCGAAGGTGGGCCCCGGCAATGGAATCTGGAGTGTTCCCTGGCGAACATTGCCCAGGCCGAGTGTGGGGTGGTGGTGCTGGCCCAGCAGGAGTCCGCGCAAACGTTAATCGAGCAACGGTGTCAACGCAGCGGCGGCAAGATCCAGCCACCTCAGTTCGCGCAACGTACCCTGGGGGTTGGTGCACAGATCCTGCGCGATCTCAATGTGCGCAAAATGCGCCTGCTTAGTTCGCCAGTTCCCTACAAGGCCGTGTCGGGGTTCGCTCTGGAAGTGGTGGAGTTTGTGCCGTTCCAAGTGCCGTCGTAGGGATCGACAGCACCACGCCTATGGAGCGCCACCGCGGCGTTCCACAGGCGTGTCTGTAGTCGTTTTGTCAGATGTTTGAAGGATTAGTCTGCAAAATACCAGGCCGAGTCTGAATTTTCGGCAGCCCGATCAACAGCCCGTTTCGCTCATGCAGAATCGCTCACCTTCATTCTGCACCAGAGACATCGGATGCTCGCACCTGCCCAGTACCGCTATGACGTCCAGGACCGACGGCTGCACGTGACCTTGCCGGACGGCGCAATCCGCACCTTCAGCTACAACGACCGTGGCCAGGTGACGGCCGAGCAGGATGAGCTGGGGCAGGTCATATGCTACGAGTACGACGACAAACTGCACCTGCTCAGGCGTCGGATCAATGCCGATGGCACTCAGCTTCGTTATGGTTATGACGATGCCCGGCGGTTGCTCTGCGAGATCGAAAACGAGATTGGCGAACAGTATCGGCTGGTGTACGGCCGCACCGGACTGATCGAGCAGGAAACCGGTTTCGACGGGCGGCGCACGACTTATCGCTACGACCCCAAGGGGCATCTGCTGGAGAAAACCGAGTTCGGCGATGACGGCGCTACACTGATCACCGGTTACCGGCGTGACGGGGTAGGGCGCCTGCTGATCAAGACCTTGCCAGATGGCAATCAGGTCGAGTATGGCTACGACAGCCTCGGCCGACTGCTGAGGGTCGAAGATGGCAATCACTGGCCACTCAACTTCACGTACGACCTCCAGGCCCGCTTGATCAGCGAGCATCAGGGCTGGGCTCGCTTGTGTTACCGCTACGATGAAGCTGGCCGACTCAACCAGGTGCAGTTGCCGGACAACCGCGTCCTCGACTATCGCTACGCCGAGGACGGTATGTTGTCTGCCATTGATTTCGATGGCGAGCGGCTGACCCGTCATCACTTTGAATCCGGTCGCGAGCAGGAGCGCCAGCAAGGCCCATTGCTCAGCGACTACCACTACGACGAACAGGGTCGGTTGCAGGTTCATGCGCTCAGCCGACCCGACCGTCCGCTGTACATGCGCCACTACAGCTATGGGGTCAACGGCAACCTGGCGACCATCGCCGACAGTCGCCACGGCCAGCGCAGCTACTATTACGATGCACGTAACCGTCTGGTCCGTGTGCGTCACGCGCGTGGCGAAGCGACGCAGCAGTTCACCTACGACCCGCTCGGCAACGGCCGGCAAGGCGACCGTCTCTGTGAATATGACGCCTTTGGCAACCTGGTCTGTGAGCGCCAGGCTAGCGATCCCTCGCTCGTGACCCAGTACCGCTACGACTGTCAGCACCGATTGGTCGGCGTGATCCTGCCCAGTGGCCGCTTGGCGACCTACCGTTATGATGCCTTTGGTCGGCGCACGGCCAAAACAGTCGATGGCAACACTTGCGAATTCTTCTGGCAAGGCGAGCAACTGGTCGCCGAATGCTCCGGCGAGCATGATCGTAGCTACGTGTTCGAGCCCGGCACGTTCCGTCCGCTGGCGATGCTTGACCGTCACGGTTCGGGGCCAGCGCGCTCGTTCTACTACCAGCTCGATCACTTGGGCACCCCGCAGGAGCTCACGGACAGCCGCGGCGAGATCGCCTGGGCCGCCACCTACCGCGCCCATGGCCAACTCGCCAGCCTCAGGCACTTCGGTGAGGAGCCGCTGGAGCAGCCACTGCGGTTTCAGGGGCAGTACTTCGACGCTGAAAGTGGCCTGCACTACAACATGCATCGCTACTACAGCCCGGGCCTTGGCCGGTACCTGACCCCGGCTGCGAACAGGCTGGCAGGTGGGCTCAACGCTTATCTCTACACACCGAACCCGACGGGCTGGGTCAACCCATTGGGGCTCACCCCTTGTCCGGCGGGCGCCCGACGCGAACCGGTCCCGGAGGTGGAGGATCCGACGAGCAAGGCATGGGTCGATGGGGGGGAGCCGACGGTGCCAGGGCCGTGGATACAGGCCGGTTCCCAGCTCAAGTAAATGGCCGCATTCCCGTCTGTCAGTTTTTTAATGAGGTGCGGCTCTTTTCACGAAATTCTCACATTCGCAGGTGCAGATTGATCAGACAAAAGGACTTGACCCCATAGACAGAGAACCCGCCATGCGCGGGTTTTTTGTTGTCAATCTGCCAGCATTTTCGCCTGGGTTATTGCCGCCTCAATCGCTGCTCGTGCCTGGGGGCTGTTCTTCCAGCAACTGGACCCGACGATGGCCGACGCCTGGGTCACGATCTCAAGCGCATTGGCCTGGCCCAGTTGCGCCAGTGAGCTGAACCCCAATTGCTCCAACCGACGGACGACTGTCGGGCCGACTCCTTTGACGCTTAACAGTGTTTGCGTTTCTTCCGTTGAAAATCCCATGGCAACTCCTTTTTCCAGATTCGCGACACTGTAGCCCATGCCTGTCATGAATGGAGCTGGAATAAGCGCGATTCACGGTTGCGGTCAGGGTTTGACGCCACGCAACACAGGATCTGGTCAGCGCTCACGCTGGGTTCATCGATCCGGTAGTTGTGGTACGGGATGTAGATTTCTTTTTTGCCGACGATGATCCAGTTGTGGCGATCCGGGGCTCCGCTGAACAAGCGGTCTTCGTCATATGCCCGGAAGCCGCCCGCGCGCAGCTCGGCGACCCGCGCCAGCAGCATCCGGCGCGGGTGATTTGAGCGTGTGTTTGAACCTTTACGCGGCCACTGCCTGCTGCTGTTGCTTGAACAACGGCACGCCCCGCACCGAGTCGCCCGGCTGCAGCTGCAGACGCTTGGCGATCAGGCGGTCGACCAGCAGGTGGTTGCCGTGCAGTTGGGCGCGCGCGGTGGTGATGCGGCAATTTTCCAGGCGCCGGTTATGGATCAGCCAGGTCGGTGCGTGGTCGTCGGGTGTGCCGATGGCCAGCGCCAGCGTCTGGCTGTCACGCACGGCGCGGATGTCGGGTATCCGGGCTTCTATCACCGGGCCGGCGTCGAAGATGTCGATGTAGCCCTGATGGGAAAAACCTTCGGCGCAAAGGATTCTGCGGGCCGGTTCCGAATTGCTGTGGGCCTTGCCAATCACCGCTTGGGCTTGTTCGGTGAGTAGGCAGGTGTACAGCGGCTGGCGCGGCATCAGTTCGGCGATGAAGGCTTTGTTGCCGAGCCCGGACAGGTGATCGGCGTGGCTGAAATCCATCTTGAAAAAGTGCCGGCCCAGGCTGTCCCAGAAGGGCGAACAGCCTTGTTCATCCGCGCTGCCCCGGAGCTCGGCAATCAGTTTTTCACCGAACAACTGCGGGTATTCGGCGACAAACAGCAAGCGTGCCACGGACAACAGGCGACCGTTATGGCCCCGGCGCTGATCCGGGTGCAGGAACAGCGAGCAGACTTCCGATTGGCCGGTCATTTCGTTGCTCAGAAACAAGGTCGGGATCTGGCGCTGGATACCCAGGTCTGTCGAGGTATTGACCGTCATCCCCAGGCGGTAGTTGTACCAGGGCTCTCGCAGACCAATGGCACCGCTCAGGGCGCTGATACCGATGACTTGCTGGTCGTCATCCTCGAGTACGAACAGATAGTCGGCGTCGGCCTTTTCAACCTGGTTGGCGAAGGTGCGCTGGGCCCAGCGCAGGCGATGGCTCAAGCGCTCTTCGTTGGCGGGTAGGGTGGTGAAGCCGGGGCCGGCGCGTTGTGCCAGTGCCAGCAGCGCACGCAGGTCAGTCAGTTGAGCCGGGCGCACGATCATGATGGGGCTCCTTGAATGCCGAAGACCCAGGTCATAGGGCAACCAGCCGGACCGGACTGCCGTCGGCCAGTTGCAGGGCACCCAGCGTGGCGGTATCGAGCATGACCGGTTCACCTGCGCTCCAGTCCAGCTCGATGACCATTGCCCGGTAGTGTGGCAGGGCGTCATTGCTGACCAGGTACGGTGTCTTGCCAAGGGCCTGTGTACCTGCCCGCGCAACGGCCAGACGCGAATCAGCGATCGAACGAATGCTCGGGGGGCGCGCAAACAGCGTGGGGCCGCCGTCGAACAGGTCGATGTAGCTGTTGGTTTCGAAACCTTCACGCTCAAGGATATCGAAGGCTTCCTGGCCATCGGGATGAATCCTGCCAATGCACGCCTGGGCCTCGGGTGACAGCATGGGCACGTAGATCGGGTAGTGCGGCATCAACTCGGCAAGAAAGGAGCGGTTTTGCAGGCCGCACAGGCGTTCGGCTTCGGTGTAGGGCAGGTCGAAGAAGTGCTTGCCCAAGGCGTTCCAGAAGGGTGACTCGCCGGCATCGTCACTGTAGCCGACGATCTCCGTGATCACCGCGTCGGAAAAGCGTTGGGGGTGGGCGGCGATGAACAACAGTCGTGCCCGCGACAGCAGTTCCGAGAGAGGCGTACGTTCAAGCTCGGCGTTGATATGAAAGCCGCGCAACAGAGTGTGGGCGTTCAGGTCCTGGCACAGCGACAGCGCGGGCACGCCGTGATGGATGTTCAGCTCACGGGACTCACTGGTAAAGGGGCGATTGCGCAGGCTGTAGAAGGCTTCGTTGAAACCCGCGGTGGCGAGGATCTCCGAACAGCCCAACAGCTGCTGGCTGGCCAGATCCTCAAGCACGAAGAAGTAGTTTTCCGGGCCATTGCGCTGCACCTCGCTGGAAAACGAAGCGCAGGAACCGAGGATTTTCTGGCGTAGACGCTCGGTATCGTCTGGCAGGGACGTGACGCCCACCAGGCTTTCACGTGCAAGCTGCTGCAACTGGGGGAGGTCGGATAACTGAACTGGGCGTAAAGCCAGCATGGATGTACTCCTGTATCTGAATGACCTGGCGGTTTCCGTTGCCAGGTTTGACTATCACTGTCGGTTTCCACGCGTTGCTATGGCGGTTGGCCAACCCCTGTCAGCGTCCGTCGGGTGTATCGCTCAACGGCCTCTGTCGGTTGATGGCGAGGGGCGCCAATGTGCGGCTGGCAACCGCTAAAAGGGTTGCCGGATCGCGGCTCTGCAGTTTTCCATAGTAGTTGATCCCCCGTAGGTGCTGCAGCATTATGCGGGCCGGTCGGTGAATTTTTTTCAGTGGCTGACAAAGTGATGAAAAATCGCGAAGTCCTTGTCTGATAATGGATTAAAAGGGTTCAGCGATAGGCGCAAGGTATTACATATTGGTGTGTAAACACTCGGCTCCTTGTAGGACCGCTTCGGCGCAGAAGTTTCACCCTGTACGGGTATAGAGGCTCGCCGGCGCCCGTTGTTCCGCCACGAATGTATTTGCATGCTGATTGCTTGCCCTTTTTTTTGGTTCTTCACGGATTACCGGGAAAGACGCTCTTGATCTTCATGAAAAAGAATTCGCTATCCCGGTAACCGTACGCCACCCGCTTGATGACCTTTATTCGATTGTTGATACCTTCCAAC
>NZ_FYDV01000026.1:0-58216 GCF_900187535.1 Pseudomonas sp. Irchel s3a18
CTCAGCAATCGTTGGTTACATCTTTGATTTCTCGCGGAGTAACTTGTGATGCTGATAATCTTGTTGACTATCAGTCTGACTGCACAAGCACCCACACGAATTGCTTGATTCAGTTGTTAAAGAGCGGTTGGTTAAGAGCTTCGTCTCAACGGAGGCACAGATTCTACGGCAGCCTCAATTAGCACCCTTAAAAGCTCATGATTTCATCAATAAAATCAATCACTTAAGCCAAGACCAACATCAAGTTGCTCGTCAGCGGGAGGCGAATAATACAGCATTATAATACGTGGTCAACCCCCACCTAGAAATTTTTTTTCCTTATCAAAGAACCAAGGTTGCCACTATGAAAACTACCAACGTTAGTACAAAGCATCTGGGCAGCAAAGAACCCTGGCCACATCATCCCTGAATGCGCTTATGTCAAGGATGGTGACTGACCACTTTTGGCTGCTCTCTGCCAGACTCGACAGGCAGGACTCGGCCACGTTCCGGGCTTACGACAGCATGCTGAGCGCCCACCGCTACCGGCCTCGCCCTGGGCGATGCTGTAGACCAGCCCGTGAATGCCGGTGCCATTTTGCGCGAGCTGTAGAAAAGCCAGTTTGTGCAGCAGGCTTTCGAGGTCGAGGAAGGAGCTTTCGCTGACCAGCTCCAGCTCAAATTCGAACGGCGTGCTCAGGGCTTCGCGGCCCTTGAAGGCCAGGACCTGAAAGTCCGCGCCTTCGAGGGTCAACGTGAAATGGGGCTGGTTGGCCAGTGAGAACATCCCTTGTTCCTCGTGCAGTGCAACGACATCCATCGATGCCCGAGCGGGCTATCAACGAACGCAAGAATTCTTGAGTGACGCAAACAACATCGACGAGCAGAGCTGGCCGATGTTTTGAAACGGTCGGCCAGACTTAGCCAGCGACCGGGGAACGCCAGTCATCGGAACCCGATGTACCGGATACTTCGTGGGTCCAGGTAATTTTGCGGTAGGTGAACTCGACGTCTTCCAGGTGAGTGAAGTGCGAGTTCGCCGGGTCTTGGCAGTTGTGCATGTAGTCTTTGATGTCGACGATGATCGCGTCTTCAAGCTTGGTGGTGAAGTAGTGTTCCTGGGTGCCGGCAGCCGAGGTGCGGTACCACTGGATGGTGATTTCGGTCAGGCGCTCGCCGGAAGTCAGGGCCGCCAGCAGCAGTGGCGAGGACTTGTCGAACACCTTGGTGATTTTCACTGGCTTGTGAACGCGCTGGCCGGTTGGTTGGCCGGACTGCGGGTCACGCGGGATGATCACTTCGTGGCTGAATCCCTGAACCATGACCTGGTCTTCGTGACCTTCCTGGTAGGTGTTGCCAACCGAATCAGCGGTGAAAGCACCGGCAGTGATCAGGCCTTGCTTGGTGCCGGTGATGGACATATACGCTGGGGTAGCCATGGATGCTCTCCTTGCTAAAAAATAGGGACCAGCAGGCAAAATCGCCTTTCAGGTGCCGACGGAGATATCAAAAGTCGCGCCAGAAATCATATGACCATTATTTATCAAGGATTTGGGCTGACTTTCCCGTGCTTTTTTCGATAGGAAACAGCGTCAAAGTGCGCAAAAAGTTGCGCACACCCACGATTCTCTTCACTCAAGATTTAATCTGTTCTCAAGAGACTGAAATCATCACAGACGTCGCTCAATAGCTACCAAGGATGGCTGTGCAGGCTAAAGCCGGGACGAGTGGATACGTGTTGCGGGCTTGATGCTGGCCAGCCTCCTGTAACGGCCTGCGGTGAAGGTCCAATCCTCACTGGCCGCTCCGATGGTCGCCTTTCGGCGAAGCCGGTATACGGAAGTCTTCCTAGGGCTAAACTGCACCTGTAATGTTATGGAGGTCTGCAATGGTGCCCCGAAATCAGCAACACTCGAAGATCAAAGGGATATCCCTCCCCTCCAGCCCTGAAATCTCTGCGCCCAAAAATTCCCGACTAAATTCGCGTAGAACAAAGCTCAACCTTTCGTCTCTCCTAGCCGAAACGCCTGAGCACATCATCGACCACGGCTGGGAAACAATGCCGCCTGTTGGCCGTGAATTTCGATGAGCCACTAATTTACGTAGCATCCCATCACTGGCACATGCAAGTCATATATGCTAGCCGCCTCATCGGACTCGGTAAGAAGCTTCCCGAATTCGCTGGCCCATCAGTGTTCAACCACCCGAGATCCAATCTCTACCTAGTAATCTTCGGCTGTCGGCCCGGGCCGTCTTCTTGCGAAGGAATAGGAAAAACGCATGCCCCTCCCCCCCCACAAACCGCAACCCTTGGCTGCATTCCGGCAGAGCCGGCTGTGGCAAGTATCGGGTAGAAGCACAGCACTCTGGTACTGCCCCCCTCTTACCTCTTACCACCAGTCGCAATTCGAAATCAGTACATCAGTGGAGATTTCGTCGCTTCATCAGTCAGTTCACTTGCGTTCAACTACCTGAGCCTTACGTGACAGTAGTTTCTCTGCCTTTTCCCGAGTCGCTCACCACCAACATGCTGAACATGTTCGCAGCATCGGGTCGTTTGATCAGTGCGCCTGCACGCCCTGACCGGAGGTCCTACCTCCATCCATCTTGGAACATGGAGTGTCATGCCGCCGTTTTCATGTTGCCGTCATGACGCCTCCTTCGTGACACACATAGCCAGTTTTTCTCTAGGAAATTCTCATGTATCTCTTGGCTTTTTGCTTGATACACTTTTCCGGCGGCTAGCCCCAGCACGATTTCAGTAGCAGCATTACCCATGCCGTTTTCTATAAGGTCTTGTTTTAATCTTGCGAATACGGCTTTTCTATAATTTTCGCAGGTGAAAATCTTATACCGGCCTTCAGGTTTTTCATGCGATCCAGTTAGTTCTTAAATTTTTACCCCAGATGAATCGAGAAATGATTTTACTTCTATAGCGAGGATTTTATTTTGATTTGGCTTATATGCAAGGAGATCGATTTCCGGCCGTGGAATAGTGTGTTTGCCAACGTTCCGTTTTTCTTCTTTTGTTAGATTAACTTTAAAGGACTGTCTGACCCAGTAGCTTTCGCTTTCCAGTAGGGTCTTGATAATACTTTCAAAGTAATCCACGTTTTATCCTTGATACATAACGCTGGAGTTAAGCGGCGCGGTTTACCGCGTCCGCTTGAACGACTTGTTATACGTGTTCCCCGACTCAGATTAAATCTGTACGCGCTTGTTTTTGATAAGTATTCTAAAATATGGACACTTGCCATTGATCGACAAGTCCTTTCCATCATTTCCTTTTCTGAATTTAATTAGTTCAAACTGATCTGGGTTAAATTTGTGCAGAAATGTTATTGGTACACCCATAACCCCCTTATAGTCTAAAGGGATGTCTCCTGTCTTGTTAACATTAATTCCATCATAATTATCATATTTTGGATATTCATGTTCGCTTCCAAAATATTTCTTTGTAAGCAATATGTCTTCGTGTCGTTTAAATGTATCAAGGTTCGTTAGCCATAAGCAGTTGTTCGGGGAAACTATTCTATTGCCAAATTCATCAATCCGAGCCTCTGTCCCATAAAGCTCATAATGTTGAGGGACGATAAAACCAGAAACACCTCTGCCAAGGTTTATTCCAAGCCATGCCCTGTTTTCCTTAATTAGCTTGAAAATCTCTTTGTAGGTAATTGCATTAACATTTCCAATTATTAAAAACTTTTTATCGTATTTGACTAATTGTTCAACATGCTCCCTGAACAATGAGAAAGGCGGATTGGTAACAACAACATCCGATTGTTTTAGTAACTCTATGCTCTCTGGGCTGCGAAAATCCCCATCCCCTTCAAATGGCAGAGTTTCAGGTGAATTTAGTTTGTTATTCTTTTCATCTGTATTGGTGTATTCAAAGAAAAAACCACTTTCTTGATTTTTTTCACCAAATAGATCTCCAGTCTGTTCTCTGTAGCAAGATGTTAATATTTTTTTAATTCCTAGCTCTTCGAAGTTGCTAGCAAAATATTTAAAGAAATTGCTTATTCTAGGGTCGTCACAATTACAAAACACAACTTTGTCTTTGAAGTGTGTTTTGTAAAACTGCAATTCGCTTTGAATATCGCAAAGCTGAGTATAAAATTCATCGCTTTTTGATTTTTTTGCTTTTTGCAGTAATTTATTCGTTGCTTTTCTTGCCATTGGCGACCTATCTTAATTTATTCCATTGCTGGCATTTGGCTACTTATTGGATGTAAGCTGGGTAAATAAATCACTCCCCAGCGCCTTAAGGGATGTTCTAGAAACCTCCAGCATTATTTCATACATTTTTTTGGTGTCCCACCTTTCGCCATGCCCCTGCGAGTATATAGAAGCTGCCTGAAGCATAATAGTTTTGTTTTTATGCTTTATGAATTTATTTATACATAAATTTGTATCTATTGGCATTCCATAATTTGCGGCAGTCAATCTATCTAGTCTGTTTAATATTCCTGAATTGTATTCGAGATCTACAACCCTTCCATCAGGCCTCTTAATTGAGGTGGTTTTTGTTAGAAAGTTTGAACCTTCAAGAAATAAAACATAAGGAAAATGAGACTCAGACAGCATAAAATTAGCAATCTCAGATATGTTTTTATGGGACCTTTCTATTGCATTTCCAGCAGCCATCAAGTCCTGATCGTTCTTTGTGCCAACTAGTATGCCGTTTTTTATATTTTCTATGTCTTTCCCCTGATGCTTGGCCTCCGCTACCAACACAACTCTCCAGTCGTCGTTATCGTCTCTAACTTCTATTATTCCGCCATCAGGTTTGATACTGGAGTTTGAAACAAAAAGAGTCCGCCCTAATTCAGGGTCTACTTTTTTTAGTGCTTCATTTATTTCTTCTTTCTTTATACTCGCTCTGTATCGGAAAGTTAATTTAGGATATTCTTCTTCAATCCAGCTGATAACTATTTTTGAAATTTCACCAACCGTAAGGTCGTGTGATTTTGCATTATCTCCAAAAATGCCAACTACACCTTGAGACTGCTTATGCTGATTTGTTAATCTATTTGATTGATGTTTCTTAGACATATTTTGTATTTCCAATTATCAAAATTCTATTGCCTCTGAGGGTATTACACGCACAACTATTACTAGACGACATTTATGTCGGATAACATCCTGCAGGATATTGGATAACGTTCTATGTTCATGTGTAACTCCTTGATTGGCCTGAGAGTCGAGCGAGATAACGCGACACTGCCGAGAAGGAAAGCGACATGACTTTCGGGCACATTACGGAATCATGGGCATGGTGTCCACCGTCGGCTTTTGGCCGATTCTGTTGAAAAAGTAGCTCCCCTGTCTGGCCTGCGGCAAAATCTCTGCATTGGCCAGCAGGGAAGCACGCAGCATGATGGGACAGTTATCGAGTGGGCAGGAGCGGCTGTTTTACTCGTTCAACCTTGAAGATCACATTCCAGCCAATCACCTTCTGCGCAGCATTGATCGGTGTCTCGATCTGAGCGACCTGCGCCATTACCTCGCCGATTTCTATAGCCCGATTGGGCGTCCGTCGATTGATCCCGAACTGATGATTCGCATGCTGATCGTGGGCTATTGCTATGGCATCCGCTCCGAACGGCGGTTGTGCGAAGAGGCCCATTTGAACCTGGCGTATCGCTGGTTCTGCCGGTTGAGCCTTGAAGATGAAGTACCCAATCACTCGACGTTTTCCAAAAATCGACACGGCCGTTTTCGGGACAGTGATCTGTTTCGCTGGTTGTTCAATGAAGTGCTGCATCGCTGCATGGACGCAGGTCTGGTCAAGGGCGAAGGCTTTGCCGTGGACGCCAGCATTATCAAAGCGGATGCGAGTCGGCAGCGCGGCGTACCGGGAGATGAACCGGTCAACTGGAGCGATCCGTCCCTGAGTACCCGCGCCGTGCGTGAGTACCTTGAAGCCCTCGATGAAGAGGCTCTGGCCGAAACTCTACCGAAGCGCCTGTCGCTGACTGATCCTCAGGCCCGCTGGACCGCTGCTCCAGGAGGCCCAGCGTTCTTCGCCTATTCCACGAACTATCTGATCGATACCGAACACCGCGTCATCGTGGATGTGGAACCCACACCGGCTCATCGAACGGCCGAGGTTGAGAGCACCAAGACCATGATCGAGCGTGTCGAAGCGCAGTTCGACATCAAGCCGGAGCGCCTCATTGGCGATACCGCTTACGGTACAGCGCCGATGCTGGCCTGGATGGTGGAGGAAAAAGACATCGAGCCGCATGTGCCGGTGTGGGACAAAACCGAGCGCAAGAACGACAGTTTCTCGAGTACCGATTTCCACTGGAATGAAGAGGCTGATGAATACCGCTGCCCAGCCGGCAACGTATTACGCAGCGAATGGCGAGCCTTCAAGAACGAGCGTTCGCACGTCACCAAAGCCAACACCATCATCTTCCGATCCAGACAGACCGACTGCGCGACATGTCCGATGAAAGCCAAGTGCTGCCCGAACACTTCGATTCGTAAGATCGTCCGCAGCGTCCATGAAGCCGCTCGTGATGTGGCTCGACGCATCGCGGCGACGCCGGAGTACGTGCGCTCTCGCCACGAACGTAAGAAGGTCGAAATGTTGTTTGCCCACCTCAAGCGCATCCTGAAACTGGATCGCTTGCGACTACGTGGCATGAGTGGCGCGTCCGATGAGTTCACGCTGGCGGCCGCGGAACAGAACCTGCGACGTCTGGCCAAACTTGCATCTCAAGGGCCACCTTCTACGGGATAGGTGCGCCTGCACGAAGCAAAAAACCTCAAACTAACCCATTAACAGAGCAGCAAAGGTCAACGAAGGGCCGAGAAACCACTCAGTGTGGTGATTAGGTTCTCCGGTGGTGGTCGTGCCTGAGCTCAGGCGAGCTGAAAATCCAACTTTTTCAACAGAATCGGCCGCTTACTGCCCTTCACTACTGGCTACTCTGGGTGAGTCCAGTCGATCGGAACGCCACAAATTTGCCACACTCGCCCCGCTAACCGGGGCGAAAACCCGCTAACCCCAGCAGCCACAACCCTTTGAATTCCCAGCTAATCCGAGCTAACGTATTGATTCTAAACGTCGACTTTTAGGACTCCGAAGGCAGGGGTCGTGGGTTCGAATCCCGCCTGGGCACCATATACAAAACGAAAAAGCCTCAGGTCTCATGGCCTGGGGCTTTTTTGTTTCGTTTCTGGTGGTTTATACGACCGCTAGAACACACTGAACGGGACGTTGGCCACGAAGCGAAACTCGTCATAGCTGCCGTCGATCTGCCCTCCGCTGGCGCGGTGGTTGTAGACGATACCGCGCAGCACGGTGCTTTTCAGGGCTCCGGATTGCACGACATAGGCAAGCGTCAAACCGTTTTCGTAGTGCTTGGCGCCCTCCAGTCCGCGCACGTTGTAACCGGTGTTTCGGCCATCGCGATCGCCGCGGTAATGCGTGCCGTCGATACCCCAGCCCTTGGCGTGCCAAAGACTGGCGGTCAGACCCGGTACGTCGTACGGGGCAAGATCCAGGTCGTAGCGCAGTTGCCAGGATTTTTCGTTGGGACCGTTATAGTCCGAGTACAGCGAGTTGGCCATGTAGTTGCCGGTGGACTCCCAAACGTAATCGAAATATTCATTGCCGAACACTTGCTGCCAAGCCAGCGTCAGGCCATGGGCACCATGGGAAGCGGTAACCGCCAGACTGCCGGCATCATTATCGATAAACCCCAGGCGCTGCTCGCCCTGATCGCGGGTTCGGTAATAGTTGAGGCTGGTCTTGAGGGCCAGGTTCGCCCGATCGCCCACTACCTGGGTGACCCCCAGATAATATTGTTGCCACATGTCTTCGAAACGCGAGCCGTAGACGCTCAAGCCCACCCCGTGAGGTGCCTTGGCAGTCCCCCCCAGATAGCTGATGCGCGAGCCCGTGTAGGCACGATTGCCGAAGGTGGTGGTCAACAGTTCACTGCCCGTTCCGGTGCGCGGAATGGCACGCTCGAAACTGCCCGCTTGCAGTGCCAGCCAATCGAGCTCGTTGCTGTTCAGGGCCATGCCCTGGAATGACGAAGGCAAGGCACGGTTGTCCTTGTACCGCAGGATCGGATTTTCCGTGAGCATCCGGCCCGCCTTGAACTCCGTGCTGGAAACCCGCAATCGCACGTCACCCACGCCCAATCGGCTCCAGGTCGGTATGGCGTCGCCATCGCTGTCCACCAGCACTCGATCACCACCATTGGCCACCGCCCCGTGCCCACGTTCAAGATCAACCGCACTGAACAGCGCGGCATCCAACCCGACCCCCATCCATCCCTGTGTATAACCGGAGCTGTAGTTGAGCATGGCGGCCTGCACCCAAGTGATGCGCTCACGGGTCGGTTGCGCCACGCCCTGTTTTTTAATCGTCAGGTACGTACTGCGCCGGGTGTGCTGATTGGAATAGTAGTGGCGCGCATTCAACTGCAGATGGCTGCCATCGAGCCAACCCGTCGCCTGATCCTGGGGGGTTACGGGATCGGCAGCCGAACAGTGCTCAACGACGATCAGCATCACGACCGATGCTCGAAAAAAATAAACGTGCATAAAACAGTGCCTATAAAAAGGTGACTCACCACTCGAACGCCCGGCGCTTGAGCAGCACACAACCGGTATCGGTATCAATGGGCAGGCGCGGACGGCCAGTGTTCGATGGGACCGCGCCAGTTTTCGTAGGCTTTGGCGCACTGCAGCAACCATTGATCGGCGAAACGCGGGGCGATCATCTGCAGGCCGATGGGCATGCCCTCGGTGGTAAAACCGCAGTTGATCGAGAGCGCCGGCTGCTCGCCCATGTTCCACGGCAACGTGAAAACAATGTGCTCGAATGGCTGGCGCGGGTCATTGCTCGGTGAAGGCCAGTCGGCCGGGAAGCTGCTGACTTGATTGGTCGGTGACAACACCAGGTCGACATCGCGAAACAGACGGGCGCACCGACGGCGGATTTCGAAGGTCTGGTTGAATCCCTCCACCGCCTGCACCGCGCTCATCTGCGCAGCAGGTGCCGCCCAGTCGTAAAGGTAAGGCAGCACATCGCCCACCTGAGCCTTGCTCAATGCCAGTAGCTGCGACCACTGACGGGCGCGCCAGAAATCATCGAGCCCATCCAGAATCTCACGATTGATCACCGGTGCGATCAACCGCACCTGTGCGCCCCGAGCCTCGAACAGCCGGGCAGCATCGCGCACGGCCTCGCATACCTCGGCAGATGGCTGAAAACCGCAGCCGGGGTCGAGCATCAAACCAATTCTCAGTCCCTGCATTGACGGTGATTCGAGACTCCAGCATCTGCGCTGCGCCGGCAGGCTCGTGGCATCCCGGGCGTCCGGTTGCGCCAGGTAGCGCATCATTAGCGCGCAGTCATCGACGGTACGGGTCATCGGCCCGGCACAACGACCGGTGTAATAAGGGTCGATAGGGATGAGTCCGAGCGTCGGCTTGAACCCCACCAACCCGCACCACGCCGC
This sequence comes from Pseudomonas sp. Irchel s3a18, assembly GCF_900187535.1. Taxonomy (NCBI): domain Bacteria; kingdom Pseudomonadati; phylum Pseudomonadota; class Gammaproteobacteria; order Pseudomonadales; family Pseudomonadaceae; genus Pseudomonas; species Pseudomonas sp. Irchel s3a18. The sequence goes on from NZ_FYDV01000026.1 coordinate 9,471, forward strand.
CGGCAGCCGGACAGAACCGCCAATGTCGGTGCCCACATGCAACGGACCGTAACCCGCCGCCGCCGCGGCTGCCGCGCCGGCACTTGAACCACCAGGGTTGCAGTCGGTGTTCCACGGGTTGCGAGTGATCCCATGAAAACTCGACAGTCCTGAAGACAGCATGCCGAAATCCGGGACCGTGGTCTTGCCCAGGATAATCGCCCCCGCTTCACGCAATCGTGCCGCCGGTGGCGCGTCCTGGGTGGCCGGTACCAATGTTGTGGCGGCACAACCTTGAGGGATGCAATCGCCTCGTGTGGCGATCAGTTCCTTGAGCGTTACCGGTATGCCATCGAGCATCCCTTGGGGCATCCCTTTGCTCCAGCGCTCGCTGGATGCTCGTGCCTGATCGCGAACCCGTTGCGGGTCGAATGCGTAAAGCGCACCGATGCTCGGCTCCCAGCGCTCGATATGAGCCAGCATGTGATCGTAATACTCCAGGGGCGAAAGCTCGCGACTGGCAAACAATGCCAACAGCTGCGTCACTGGCAAATCATGTAAATCCGTCATCGAAAACCGTCCGTGGTGAGTCCACTTCGCGTACTGGCGAGGTTCTTAGTGCTCAGTGATCAGCGCCTGGCGTGTGCCGCTTGACTCGCGCCCACCAAAAAAGGCAGCACAGCCGACGCCCACCAGCCCCATGATCAGGCTGTACCCGACACACACCCAGGGACTCCACGGCATCAACCCGATCAACAGCAATGGCGTGGTGCTCGCCCAAAGGGCATAGGCAATGTTGTACGTGAAGGAAATGCCGGAAACGCGGATCTGCGCCGGAAACAGACTGACCATCACCGACGGCACTGCACCCACCACCCCGCAACTCAAACCGGCCAAGGCATAGGCCAGCCCGATCCAGGCTCCACCACTGATCAGGCAGGCATACAACAGCGCGATGCCCGCTGGCAGCAGAGCGCTATACAGCATGACCGCTCGCCAGGCACCAATACGGTCGACGACCAGTCCGGCCAACACACAACCAATGTTCAGGAAGACAATGCCCAGACTGCTCAAGGCAAACGTATGGCTGGGGCTCATGCCAAAGCTTTTCTGCATGACCGTCGGCGTGATGACCACCAACACCACCACCGCCGAGGTCAGCACACACGTCAGGATCATCGCCGGAAGCAAACGGTGCCGATGCTCACGCAAGACCGTGCGCAACGGCAGTTCTGTGTCAGCTTCGCGTCGTGCCTGCAAGGCCAGGAATACCGGTGTCTCGCTCAGCAAGCGGCGTAGCCAGACGCCGATCACACCAAACACACCACCGAGCAGGAAAGGCAGACGCCAGGCGTAATCAAGCATTTCCGCCGGGGTGAACACTTGCGCCAGCAGCGTCGCCGTCAGCGCACCCAACAGGTAACCGAACGTCAGTCCGGCCTGCAGAAACCCTAATGCATAACCACGATGACCGGCGGGCGCATGCTCGGCAACGAACACCCAGGCGCTCGGTACTTCCCCCCCTACCGCCGCCCCTTGCAGCACCCGCAACACCAACAGCAGCAACGGCGCGAAGTACCCGATCTGTTCGTAGGTGGGCATGACGCCGATCACCAGACACGGCAATGCCATCATCAAGATGCTCAGGCTGAAGACCCGCTTGCGACCACCCTGGTCGGCAAAGTGAGCCATGAGAATGCCGCCCAGTGGCCTCGCCAGGTAACCGGTGACGAAGATGCCGAAGCTTTGCAGCAACCGCAGCCACTCCGGCATTTCGGGAGGAAAGAACAGCTGGCTGAGGGTCAGCGCAAAAAACACGAAGATGATGAAATCGTAGATTTCCAGCGCCCCACCCAAGGCAGCGAGGCCAAGGGTCTTGTAATCGGAGGTGGAAAACCGATGCGCTCGCGGATTAGTAGGGACCGTCATTGGCAGACTCGGATCAGGTAATTAAAAGAACGCTGCGCGTGAACTAACGAAACGGTACAAACCTGTCAGTTAGTATGACGCCAACTCAATTTCGGCAGCGCGCAATGGTCTACGCAATTAACCGACGGAACAATATGACAATGGCTCTGTGTTGCTTTTTAGCCAAAATCTGTACATTGAGTTTTCTTTCGTTTAAACAATAATCAGGGGCTTTTCAACTCCCTGGACATTTGGCCAAAAATGGAAGAAATAGCACGTAACTTCGCCTATTTTGCTCACCCGGATACAGAGGCCATTGCTATTATTCGCGGCCGAGTCCTACAAGCATTGCAGCACTATCTGCTTGAGCGTAACTTCAAGCAGCTGATGCCAATTCTGATGTCGCCGATTACCGACCCACTCAACCACGCGGTATATCCGGCCGAAATACACTATGAAGAGCGGCGCCTGAAACTTACCGCCAGCATGATCTTTCACAAGCAGTTGGCATTGACAGCCAAAGGCCACGAAAAGATCTTTATCGTGGCGCCGAACATCCGTCTGGAAAAAGCCGAAATCAAGGACTCGGAGAACCACCTGCTGGAGTTTTCGCAGTTCGACTTCGAGATCCGCGACGGCGACATGCATCAGGTCATGGTCCTCATCGAAGGCCTGATCAAGCACGTGTTCAGCGAAGTGAACCAGCACTGCGCCGCCGAGTTGGCGCAACTGAACCGGCAACTGCCGCACTTCGCCACGGCGTTCCCGATCTACAGCTCCGACGAACTTCGCGCCGAACACGGTGATGACTTCGAGAAGATCATGTCGGCCCGTGCCCATACACCGTTCTTCGTCACCAACTACCGCCGTGAGTTTTACGACCGCGAAACGCCGGGCAAGCGCGGTACCTACAACAACTACGACCTGATCTATCCGGACGGCTACGGTGAAGCCCTGTCAGGGGCCGAGCGCGAGTTCGAATACGAGCAGATCGTCTATCGCATGAATGAGCTGTCGATGGACTTGCTGCCGTTCGCCAACTACCTGGAAGTGGCCCGTCGTGGCTTGCTGCACCCGAGCGCCGGGGGAGGCCTGGGGATTGAGCGCCTGCTCAAGTTCATTTGCGGCAAACGGCGCATCCGCGACGTTTCCCTATTCGACCGCACGGTCGCTACCAGCTTCCTGTTCTGAATTCCTGATCTGTCTTGCAACGTCTGCACCGCTGCCCGCGGCGGCAGGCGTCGCCATGGAGAAACACAATGCCTGCACTGCGTATTCACTGGTGTTCACCGCTCGACAGCGGTCAGCAAAAGGCGTCTGAAAAATACGACACCGGCGCGCTCGACTTCGCCGGTATCGTCGACTTCGCCCAAGAGGCGGACGAACTGGGCATCGACTCGCTGTTGATGGGGATCAGCTACCACATGCCTGATCCACTGCCGATGATTGGCGCTCTGGTGCGCGAGACCAAACGGGTCAAGTTCATTCTGGCCTACCGTCCCGGCCTAGTCCCCCCCACCCTGTTTACCCAGATCGTCAACACCGTGTCGTGGATGTCCGACAAACGTATCTCGCTGAACCTGGTCGCCGGTATTTCCCCGGACGAACAAGCCTTTTACGGCGACTTTGTCGCACACGACGGGCGCTACGAGCGCACCAGCGAATTCCTCGACATCCTCCATCGCTTCTGGCGTGGAGAGTCACCGCTGAGCTACCACGGCGAGCATTACCGTATTGAAAAAGCCCAACTCGGGCTGCCTTTCAAGGACGCCGAACGTCCACGCATCTACCTCAGCGGTGCCTCGCAGATCGCTCAGGAGATCGCGATGAAACACAGCGATTGCTGGCTGCGTTACGGCGACACGCCACAAGGTATCGCCGAGGCCAGCCGTACTGTGCTCGAGTCCGGGTGCTCAGTGGGTATCCGCATGCACGTACTGGCTCGCGAAACGCGCGCCGAGGCACTGGCTGCAGTCGAAGAGATGATGGAGAACCCCGACGAACAACATCGTGAGTGGGTACGGCAATTCGTCGGTCGCTGTGACTCCGAAGCCGTGAAGACCTCCTTCCGCCTGGCTGACAAGGCCGAACACGACTGGCTGTCGCCGATGCTCTGGTCCGGTGCCGTGGCGTATCGCGGCGGCCCGGCATTGTGTGTGGTGGGCAGTTATCAGGAAGTCGCCGAATACCTGTTCGAATACAAAAAAGTCGGTGTCAGCGAATTCATTTTCTCCGGCTGGCCAACCCGCGATGAAATGCGCCGCTTCTGCACCTACGTACTGCCTTATCTGCGCGAGCTCGAAACCGTCTGGGATCGCGAACATGCGTGATACGGCCATCGACACGCAACAGCGTTCGATCCGTCGATTCGGCGCAGGCTTGCTGTGCGCCTTGCTGGCGGAACAGACCGTACTGTTTGCCGTCCCCCTGATGATCTTCCAGCTCACCGGTAATGTGCGTTACTCCGGCGTCGCGTTTGCCCTTGAGTGGCTTCCGGCGCTCATCGCCTACCCGTTCGCCGGGCTGCTGGCCGACCGCTTTGGCGGGCGCCTGCTGTTTCGCAGCGCCAACACGGCCCGAGCCCTAAGCTTGGCCGTGACGATGTGGATCTGCTGGTACCAGCCTCAATGGATGATCTGGGCACTGATCGGCAACGGCATCCTGTTGTCGGTATTGATGGCACCGGTGCGCATGGCGGTTGAAAAAAGCGTGCCGCTGATTGCCGCTCCCGAACGATTGGCACACTGCCAGTCGCTGGTACAGAACATGGAGTTGCTGGCCATGGCCATGGGTCCGGCGCTGGCTGCCGTGCTGGCGATGTACGCCGACAAACGCTGGCTGTTGGGCCTCGCGGCTGCCGCTCTGTTTGGTGCATCGCTGTTCTGGAAGACATTGCCGACGGCGCCCTCTGCTGCTCGTCCGACCCGCATTCTGAAGGACCTGGCACAGGGCTGGAGCCTACTGCTCAACAACCCGCCCGTGGTGTCGCTTGCCCTTCTCAACTTCACCATCAACCTGGCTTTCGCCGTTGTGCTGAGCGCTAACGCGTTTGTCATCAGCGGTGTATTCAATGCGGCCGACGGGGTGTTTGGCCTGATGAACGCCGGTGCCGGTGCGCTTGGCCTGCTCAACTTCATTCTGGTACCGCGACTGTTGGCGCGCATGTCGATCTATCGTCTCGGTGCACTGGGCTTCGCACTGCTGTGCCTGGGCCTGCTCTGCATGGGCATGGTCAGTGGAGTGCTGCTTTACGCCTTGAGCTTTCTGCTGGCGATGGCCGGTTGCACGCTGTTCAACGTCTTCAACCGCACCCAGCGCATCAAGGCGATTGCCGCCGAACACCTGGGCAAAGTGATGGGACCGTTTTACCTGGTCAACCTGCTCTCCTACCCGCTGGGTGGTTTGCTGACCGCCAGTATAGGTCACACCTACGGCATACAGCCGCTGATCCTGACCCTGGCCGTGTTGCTGACGGTACCCGGCACCCTGCTTTTTGTCCTCACCACGCAGCGCTTCCGCCTTGCTCTGGATCGTCAGCCGTTCGCCATGGAGGCGTCTTAATGAAGAGCTTGCCGCATTGCCTGATTGCCACCGTCGAATCCGATTCGCACATGTGGAACCTGGTGTACCTGCAGCTGTGGCTGGCCGAACACGGCATGAGCGTCAAGAACCTGGGCAGTTGCACCCCCGTTGCAGTGGTGCTCAACGCACTGGAGCAGCACCGCACACAGCTGCTGGTGGTGAGCAGCGTCAATGGCCATGGTTATTCCCAGGGCCTGGAGCTGATCCGCCAGGTACGCCGACTGCACCCTCACTTGCCCTGTGTGATCGGCGGCAAGCTGACCACCTGCGAGGATGAAACCCTCGCCACGCGCCAACCCTTGATCGATGCCGGTTACACCCAAGTGTTCGTCGGCCCTGATGCCATCGATGCCTTCAGTCGCTACCTGGGCACGTTCGACACTCGACCCGAGACTGACACCGCACTCATCAACAACGCGACGTCCTGGGGCTGACCCGACCACGCACGTCTTCGCTCATTCAAAGGATTGCCACGATGCATATCGTTATTGTCAACCGCTGGCCGCGCTTTCGCGACGGGCGCCGCTGGGACAACGAACTGACCCGCTACGAGGACTTCTTCGACCATCAGCAACACCGTATCAGCTACGTGGTGGACGGCCCGGGCGCTGAAGGGGTACTCGCTCCCCAGGCCCACATCGCACATCAAGTGCAGGTGACCGACGTCAATCAATACGAGCAACTGCTCGGCGCGGTGAAGGAAGTCATCGAGCACGTCGGCCCGGTGGACCAACTGATCGCACTGTCGGAGTTCACCCTGGAAATCGCCGCCCGGGTACGCCAGGCCCTGGACATCCCCGGTGATGGTCCTGACGAAGTAGCCGTGTACCGGGACAAGGCGCGCATGAAAGAGATCCTCCAGGCCAAGGGCCTGCCGGTCCCGCCGTTTGCTCGCTGCCAATCGATCGAGCATGCCCTGCACTTTGCCCGCGAAATCGGCTTCCCGGTGATCGTCAAACCGGTGGATGGGGCAGCCAGCATCGGCGTGGAAAAGATCGAAGACGAACAAGCGCTAAGCCGATTCCTGGGTGACATCGACCTGTCACGTTATGAAATCGAAGGGTTCATTCACGGCCAGACTTATCACATCGACGGTTTCATCGACGTCGATGGCAGCGTGCCGTTTCAGGTGGTCTCGCGCTACATCAACAATTGCCTGGATTTCGCCAAGGCCCAGCCACTGGGCTCGGTGATTGTCCAGGCGTCTACGTTACGCAGCCGGATCGAAGCGTTCAGCCGACAATGCCTGAGCGCGTTGGCGCTGCGCTGCACCGCGTTCCATCTGGAGATTTTCGTCGAAAACGATGGCTCCCTGGTCTTCCTGGAAGTCGGCGCCCGCGTCGGTGGCAGCGAAGTCCCACACCTGATCAACAAGGTGTTCGGCGTCAATCTGTACGAGCACTGGTTGCGCCGCCTGACCGGAGAACAGCCGTCCTTGCCGGATGTGAGTCACGACCCGAGCGGCGGCTGGCTGGTGATTTCGAAACCGGCACGCCTGCCCTGCCGGGTCGTGCATGCCCGATCACTGCACGGCGAGATTGCGAGCCTGTGGCGCGAACTGCTGCCCTTGCCGGGCCAGCACCTCGAAGCCGGAGGCAGCTACGACGCGCTACACAGCGGACGCTTCATTTTCATCGGCGCTGACGAATCAGCCATTGAAGCGGATATCCGCCGCGCCATTCAGACGTTCCAATTCCAGGCCGAACCGCTATGACTCTTGCCACGCGCAAAGCCCCGGGCGACGCAATGTTGCTGGGACAACTCAACCACTATTTCAACGCCGGCGAACGCCGCGCCGTAGCCACCCTCGGCGAGCGGCTGACTGATGCCGCAGGCGGCCTCGACGGGTTGAGCCAATACAAATTGATGGTCGCCTACGGCGGTGGCAAGGACAGCTCCTATACCGTGGCCATGCTACGCGCCGCGCAGTTGCACCTGTCAGTCCTGCATGGCCGCACGTTTGAGCTGCGCATCGCCAACATGCGTCACGCCGGTGTCCCCGATGCGGTCATGGCAAACATCGATCGGGTCTACCGGGCCCTGCATCTGTTCAACGATCCCCGGGTAGAAATGCTGGTGGTCGACCACCAACTGATCCGGCCTTTCGAGCGTCATTTGCCGTTTCCGAACGATGTACTGGCGATGAACCGCTTTGACGTGTTGATGAATGGTCATCGCACGGCCGGTGATGGCCGACCGACCTTTTGCAACAGCTGCAACCTGGCGGTGGCGGACTTCTACGGGCGTGCCGCCTGGTGGCAAGGTGGGGTCAACGCGATCGTCACCGGCGACTCGCGCAAGGAGCAGAAACACTATTTCACCTGGATCATGCGCCTGGCCCAGCGTCTTGGCCTGAATGTCGACGAGTGCCGACGTCAAGGCTTTCGCGGCCTGCTGCAAGCGCTGGACGGCGTCGCCCAGGTCTATTTCGTCGAGCTGTTTGGCGAAGGCTTCGACCAGCAACGCAGCGAACGCAACGTCAGTTGCGGTGATGACAACGCTGATCCGGCGTTCATCAGCATCTACGACCTGGTCAGCTACAAGGTCGAGGATCACTGGGCGCTGATCACTGAGTTCCTGGACTTCCGTTTCGAAGAATTGGCGTTCAGCTTCACTGAATCGGACTGTGCCAACCCGATGCTGATGGCGCATTTTCGCGGCCTCAAAGCCGAGTACGTGCAAGGCCGAACCTACAACCAGGGCATCGCCGAATACCTGGAGCTGGCGCAGGGCCTGATGCGCAAGAAAGAAATGCCTCAGCGCCTGATCGACCTGGCCATGTCGGCCTATGCCGATGAGCAGGGTATGCTGGCTCGACGCACACTGGCTACGCGCTTCGCCGAAGAGTCTTTCGGGCTCAATGAAATGCAGTTGGTCTGCATGCAATTCGCCCCCTTCGTTGACCGTGGGCGTGAGCTCTCAAGCTTCATCAGCCTCTGCAGTCCGGCGCGCCTGGCCGATCTCGACGGACTGCACCAGGTGCTCGCCGGCCAGCATAACGATCCATCGACTGCCCAATGGCTGAGCCAGGTCAGCGGCCTGCCGCTCCCGGCCCTGCGCAGCCTGTACAGCCATGGGCGGATCGACTTCGACAGCGATGCCACGTTAATTGCCCGGGTACGCGCAGGCGACCCACACAAGGGCCGCATCAGCCGCTATGACCCGACCACCGGTCAAACCGTGGTCGAACTGGTCTCGGGACGCTGAACCATGACCTTTCCGAGCGGCGGATATTTTCAACGTTTTATCGAGTGCGCCCGGGTTCGCGGCGAACTGGTGGTGCAACCCCGCATGGGCTTTGGCGCTCTGGCACAGATGCGCGCCGGGCTGCAGAGCGTAGCCGCCCTGCCCTGCGCGACCATCGGCACCATCACGCTGGACAGCTACACCCGGGTCGGGGACTACCAGAGCGCCCTGCGCTGCCTCAACAGCGCAAGCCCAATGAACGGATTCCCGATCATCAGCCACCCGATCGAAGCTGTACGCGAGATGCTCGACGGCGTTTACGGGGTCGAGTTTCCGATTCAGATCCGCCACGGTACGGCCGAGCCACAAAATGTATTCCAGCGTCTTGCCGCGCTGGGGCTGGACGCAACGGAAGGCGGCCCGGTTTCATATTGCATGCCCTACAGCCGCTTGCCCCTGGCCACCGCCGTCAGCGCCTGGGTGCAGAGCTGCCAGCTGTTGGCCGACGCCACCTTGCATCCGCATATCGAAAGCTTTGGCGGCTGCCTGTTGGGGCAGTTGTGCCCGCCGTCGATGCTGATTGCCATGACCCTGCTCGAGGCGCTTTTTTTCCGCCAGCATGGGGTGCGCGGGGTGTCTCTGAGTTATGCCCAGGGCACCTCGATGGCGCAGGACCTGGGCGCACTGAAGGCCCTACGGGAGCTGGCGGCACATTATCTGGATGGCGATCACTGGCACGTCGTGGTGTATGCCTACATGGGCGTATTCCCGACCACGAGCCACGGCGCCCGCCGCCTGATCTGCGACAGCGCACGCCTGGCACACGCCGCTGGTTGCGAGCGACTGATCGTCAAGACCATCGCCGAATCGCGGCAGATACCTTCAGTCCAGGACAACCTCGAGGCCTTGCGCATGGCGGCCGAAGTAGGTGCTGCTGGCCTGCCAGCCCCCTGCCCTGCCAGCACTGCGTACTACCAGGAGATTTTCTTCGAAGCCCAACAGTTGATGACGACCGTTCTGGACCTGCATGCCGATATCGGCGTGGCACTGATCCAGGCCTTTGCCCGAGGCTTGCTGGACATTCCCTACTGCCTGCACCCCGATAACGCCGGCCGCGCCACCACACGCATCGACGATCAGGGCGCGCTGCGCTGGGGCAATGTCGGCGGCTTGCCCCTACCTCGTTCAAGTGGTTGGTCGCTGGATGGACCCGGTATCAGCTCATCCGAACTGTTTCAAATGTTGCATTACACGGTGAGCCGTTATGACCAACCCTTGCATTGACTCCTGCGACGCACCGTTGATTCTGGTCGACGCTTATTCCACCGGCGCCCTGCTGGCCCAGTCGCTCGCCGGCAAACGTCGCTTGCTGCATGTGCACTCGCGCGCGGACATGCCCCCCGCCTTCGCCGCCAGTTGCCCCAGGCAGCTGTTTGCCGAGGACTACAGCCTGGCGGACGAAGGTCTTGAACCGCTGCTGCTCAAACTGGCCGCGCAGCAGCCGGCAGCGGTCTTGACCGGTAGCGAATTCGGTGTGGAACTCGCCGATTTGCTGGCCGCCCGATTGGGTTTGCCGGGTAACGACCCAGGCACTTCGGCGGCTCGCCGCGACAAGTCTCTGATGGCCGAACGTGTAGCAGCGGCCGGTTTGCCGGTGGCGGCACAGCTACGCACCCGTTCGATGGCCAAGGCCCTGTGCTGGTTCACAGCCCGTGGCAGCAGGAGTGTCGTCGCCAAACCGCTGGACAGTGCCGGTTCCGATAATGTGTTCATCTGCCACGATGCACTCCAGTTGCAGAGCGCCATTGAGACAATCCTGGGTGCGACAAACCTGATGATGCTCAACAACGAAGCCGTACTGCTGCAGGAATACCTGACAGGCCCCGAGTACGTCATCAATAGCGTCAGCCACGCGGGCGAGCACTGGATTACCGACATCTGGAAGTGCTCCAAGACCCTCACAACCGATGGTAGAAAAATTTACGATCGCGAAGATCTGCTGCCAGCCGACGCCCGAGAACTGCCGCAGCTGATCGAGTACGTTGAAGGGGTGCTCGATGCGCTGGGCATCGTCCATGGTCCGGGGCACACCGAGTTGATCCTGACAGCCAACGGCCCTCGTCTGCTGGAGACCGGTGCCCGCCTGTCCGGGCTCGCGTGCCCGCCGGCACTGCAGGCGGCCACCGGCAATGATCAGGTCGCCTTGACCTGCCTGAGCTATCTGGAGCCTTCACGCCTGGCCCAATGGCCCAGGCGGTATCGCCTGCTGCAACACGCCCGCGGCCTGAACCTCATTGCACACCAGCACGGTCTGTTCGCCCAGCACCATGTCCGCCATCGCCTGGAGGCGCTGCCAAGTTTTCATAACGCCCGGTTTCGCCTCGGCGAAGGTGCGCGCGTGGTCCCCACTGTCGACTTGAACAGCTCACCGGGCGCGGTGTTCCTGCTGCACCCTCTGAAGGAGCGTATAGATGCCGATTACCGTATCTGGCGCGCCTGGGAAACAGATTGGTTGTAACCACCGACACCCCCGGCAAAGGGGCTTGAAAAGGAAGAGAACGATGAGTCTGCACACCCGCACTAAACGATTGACCGTTCCACAACTGGTCGCGATGAAGGGACAACAGAAGATCGTTTCCCTGACGGCGTACACCAGCTCGATTGCCAGGCTGATGGATCCCTTTGTCGACTTCATCCTGGTGGGTGATTCGACCGCCATGGTGGGCTACGGCCGCTCATCCACCCTGGACATGAGCCTGGAAGAAACCATCGCCCATACCCGGGCCGTGGTCAACAGCACCCGGCTGGCCTGCGTGATCGCCGATATGCCGTTCGGCAGTTATCAGGAAACGCCACAACAGGCCTACCGCAATTGCGCACAGGTCCTGGCGCGTACCGGCTGCGACGCGATCAAGCTGGAGGGTACGAAAGTCCTGGCCGACACCGTCGAATTCCTCGTGCAACGAGGTATCCCGGTGATGGCACATATTGGCCTGATGCCGCAGTACGTCCACGCCATGGGCGGATTCAAGGCCCAGGGCATGAACGAAACCACTGCGCTGGCCATCGAAGCCGATGCCCGCGCACACCTTCAGGCCGGCGCCTTCAGCCTGCTTCTCGAGGGGGTCGCCGAAGGTGTGGCGCGGCGCATTACCGAGCTTTCGCCGATGCCCACCATCGGCATCGGCGCCTCACCCGCCTGCGACGGTCAAGTGCTGGTGACGGAAGACATGCTGGGCCTTGGCGGCGAACACGTGCCGCGCTTCGTCAAGCAATATGCCGATGTCGGTGCACTGATCAGCGAGGCGTGCGAACAGTTCGCCGCGCAAGTGCGCGACGGCACTTTCCCTGAGGCCAGACACTGCTATGGCGTCAACTGAAGACGCGACTCTCAACATTCATCACTTATAGCCTGGGCGAGCAACTTCAGGGCATGGTCGATGTCCTTGCTCCAATCGATGGTGTAGCTCAGGCGCAAGTGATGCTGCCAGGCACCTTGCTGGCTGAAAATTTCACCGGGAGCAATCACGATGCGCTTGGCCAACAGGCGCTCGAACACCCGGCGCATATCCACCGGGCGCATGGCCTTCATCCAGATCGCAGCACCACCTTGGGGGACGATCATTTGCAACTGGCCTTCGGTATGTTCGTGCAGCAAGCCCTTCATGCGCTGCATACGATCGAGCAACATGCTGCGCAGCACCTGTGTGTGCTGGTCGATGCGACGCGTGGCAAACAACTTGGCAATTGCCTTTTGCCGGATAGGTGAAAGGCGAAAGGCACGCTCTAGAAACAAGCGGTGAAACTCCGCGCCCTGCAGACGACACAGGATGTAGCCATAAGGCGCCTCCGAACCGATGATCTTGTCGAACGTGGAAAACACCAACAACCGTTCCGGATCGGCGAAGTCACGGTAGCGCGAGGCGCCGGGTACAAAGCTGAATTCACCATAGCTGTCGTTCTCGAAAAGCCAGATCCGACGCTCCGCCAGCCAGCGGCACACCTGTTGTTTGTCTTCGGTGGGCATCAAGCTGCCATGGGGAATGTTCACGGTCGACGACAATACCGCCAGGCGTATCGGTTCGCGCTGTATCAACTGCTGGACCTTTTGCAGATCAAAACGGCCGTCATCACCCAAGGGCATTTCGATCACGCGGATTCTGGCAACCTGCAACTGCCGCAAAATTGCCCAGGAACAGGGAGACTCTACCAGTGCCACCGTCCCATGCAGATTCAGCGCCTCCAGGGACAACTCCAGCACGCTGCGCAAGTCCGAACCGATGTACACATGTTCGGCGCGCCAGTAGCACGTGGTCGAATGGGTGTAGCGATCGGCCAGAACGCTACGCAGCTCTGTCTCGCCGAAAGGCTGGTAAAGCGGTGCATGGGAGCGCGGGTACTGACGCGTCAGCTCACGCTCCATCATCAATAGCGGGTTCTCCAACGATAACAACATGGCCGGTGCATCACTGCTGAGCGCCAGCATCCCCGGTTGTCGGGCATTGGCGAACACGTTGTCGAGCAGGTTCGGCGACCCCTCGTTGATCAGCGCGGTGGGCATTGCCCGGGTGTAGTAGCCAAGCTTGGGCCTGGCGTAAATGCGTCCCTCATCTTCCAGCAGGGAATAGGCGTATTTGGTCGTGGAAACCGACACATTCAAGCGCTGCGCCAATTGGCGCAGCGACGGCAACTTCTGCTCGCCCTCGGGGTTGTTGGCTTCGATCAACTCGACGAGGTAGCGGTAGACAGCCTGATAGGCAAAGGTCGAATCTTTACTTGGGTTCATGCTCAATCGCTTTAAATCCTGGTGCGTTAGGTACTGCGCTTGCCCATGCGAGGTCATGCTCGCGGGGTCAATGCTTGCACTCGGCCATCCATGCCGACACTCAGGCTTGTACTGCGGCCAGTCGGTAAAAAGCACACATCAGTGGCGAAGCGCTTCGATTGCAGCACGGGTGCCAGGCAAGGTCGGCGCCCCCCCACTTGTGCCACCCGGAGGTGACCTTGCCGTCAAGCAGGGAACCCATCTTCAGCAGTCCTGCCGGCAATTTCCAGCGGTTTCAAGATGACCGAACAAGGTGACAGACATGTGCACCGATCATAGACCAAGCTTACGCGCAAGCGCGCTACCGCTCGCTACGTCATCGCTCGCCTGGAGCGCAGTGCAAAGAGCCCCGATAGTGCTCGTTTTCATGGATCGATGCCAACCGCAAGCACGCAGAGTGCAGATTGTGCGAGCAAGGAGCGCCAACGCAAGCCGGGCGGCAATCCTTCCCAGTGGTGAAAACGCGCACTACATGGCTGCTGATATGCCGCAGGGGGTAAAAGATAAGCGGCTGGGCGGTTATGATTGAGAGCTACCAACGACTCCGGACCTGTCGGCTCGATCACGGCATTGAATGGCGTAATACTGACCGGGTGGTCAGCGAGTGATTGCGCGCCACACCCGGGAACCATTCGGACTTCGTGCGTAAAGGGCGACACGCAGGTGTATCCAGCCCCCTTTTTAACCTACAAGGATTGGCCTGTCGCCAATTGAGTGATTTTTGCACCGACGGTTTTTAGCCCTACTCACCACACTGGCCCTGCTGGCCGGGTGCTCGACGACGCCGCCACGTGAGCAAAGCAATATTTGCAGCATCTACCGCCAATACCCGGACTGGTACGAAGATTCGCTGGAAATGGAAAAGGCCTGGGGCCTCCCGCCCCACGTGGCGATGGCGATCATCAAGCAAGAAAGCAGTTTCGTCGAAGACGCCCTGCCCCCTCGCGACTATTTGCTGTGGGTGATTCCCTGGGGCCGGGTCAGCTCGGCGTATGGCTATGCCCAGGCGCAGGACCCGGTGTGGGGCGAGTACAAAGACGGCACCGGCAACGGTGGTTCGCGGGACAACTTCGACGATGCGATCATGTTTGTCGGCTGGTACGCCACCGGCACCCAGCGCCAGCTGGGGATTTCCAAGTGGGACACCTACAACCAATACCTGGCCTACCACGAAGGGCGCGGCGGGTTCAGTCGCCAGAGTTATCGGCAGAAGCCCTGGCTGATGCAGGTCGCGCGCAAGGTCGAGCAACAGGCAAAGGATTACAACTGGCAGCTCAAGCAATGCCGGGCTGAACTGGAGAGCAACCGCAGCTGGTGGTAGGGTCAGGCGTGCGGCGTACCGCTCTCTTCACCGCCCGGTTCACCTTCTTCGTCCTCGTCGTCATCCTCTTGCTCGTCGTCGAGGAGAAAGTCCTTGCGGGCCTCGGTAATCGCCCGGCGCATCTCCTCGCCCTTGATCGGGCAGTTGAGCAATTGGGCAATACGGTCGATACGTTGTGTCACAGCTGGCCTCCAACTCGCCAGGAATTGGTTCGATAGTGCTCGCTTTCCACGATCGATGCCAATGCCCTGAACGCTCAGGCCGCCATTGCCCGGTAAAACAGGGCCGCTAAGCCTCGTGACGGGTCTGCGTAAGCGTCGCCTTCGGTTTCTCCAGCGATACCGGTGGGGGCAGGTGCTTTCGGGTCTGCGGATCGATGGGCAAGCAGCCGGTCACCACATGGCTGACATCCCCCGCTTCATCGTTGTGGATCACCATGGTTCCCGGGTAACGCAGTTGCGTCAGGTGCTCGGCGGACAACTTGAAACTGGCTTTGAGCCCTTTGTCGTCGACCACCGGTGCCGGCAAGCGGCGCCGGGAGAAGCTTTTGCTTTTGCGTTGCTGGTAGCGAGCCCAGGAAATCAGGATCACCGCATTGAGCAGCGCCACCCACAGGTAAATCTGCAGGGTGCCGAGGGCATCGAACACCGAGACATCGATACGCGGTCCACCCCGGGTGTCGAGCAGCGGCCAAAGGCCACGTACCAGCAAGTAGAGCAAGCCAATCCAGGCCAGCACCGTGAAAAACACGTCGACCACTACCAGGAAAGGTCGTTGGCGGGTTCTGATGATTTTCATTTCTCCAGCACCTCTTCATCGTCATCGTTCAGCGGCTTGATGCCACGGTCGGGGCTAACCCAACGCGCTCGTTTCTGATGTCGGCCGAACAGCACCTTGGGAAAGCTGACCAAGGTGGTGAGCAGGCTGATAAACCAGAACACCAGCGGGTACCAGACCACCCAGAACATGACTTTCCACAGGCCGCGCTCGTAGCGGCGGTCGATCAGAATGCTGACCGCGAACTGCAGCAGGCAGACCATCGCCAGCAGCAGCCCGGTGAAGGCCGGTGGCAGCAGGTGATGCACGGCAATGGCCTCTGGCATGTCAACGAACTTGCCCACGCCCCAGAACACCACCGACAGCAAAAAGGTGAAGGCCCAGCCAGTGGACAGGCAGTATTCGAACAGCAACGGCCAGAGGTAACGATGGCGGTACTGCCAGATGCCGCGAATGTTCTTGAACAGCACTTCGGCGCCCCCTTGGGCCCAGCGCAAGCGCTGCTTCCACAAGCCACCGAGGGTTTCCGGCATGAGGATCCAGCACAGTGCGCGCGGCTCGTAGAAGATGCTCCAGTGGTCCAGTTGCAGCTTCCAGCTGATGTCGATGTCTTCGGTGATCATGTCCGGGCTCCAGTAGCCCACCCGGTGCAGTGCCGAACGACGGAACGCAACGATCACCCCGGACACGGTAAAGATCCGGCCGAACACCCGCTGCGTGCGCTTGATCAAACCGATGATCGAGGAGAATTCACCGACCTGAACCCGTCCAACCAGTGTGGAACGGGTGCGAATGCGTGGGTTGCCGGTCACCGCGCCCAGACGGGCGTTGTCCAGCATCGGTGCCACCAGGTAGGCCGCGGTGTTCGGTGCGAGCAAGGCATCACCGTCGATGCACACCAGGTACTCGCTGCGCGCGGCAACTGCGCCCATGCGCAAGGCCACGGCCTTGCCCTGGTTTTCCGCCAGGTGCAGCACCCGCAGGCGCGGATCCTCGGCCGCCAAGGCATCCAGAACCTGGGCCGTGTTGTCCTTGGAGCCGTCGTTGATCGCAATCACTTCGATGTTCGGGTAGTGCTGGCCGAGCGCCGCGTGAATGGTGTCGGCGGCGTTGTCACCCTCGTTGTAGCAAGGGATCAAGATCGAGATCAGCGGTTCACCGGCCAGTGGCGGCGGCAACGTGTCAGCTTTCCACGGCCAGTGACGCTCCCAGTGCAACCAGAAATACAGGCCGCCGGCGATCCACAGCCCGGACATGAACAGGGGATAGAAAAACACGAAGTCCATCAGGAATTGCCCGGTAACCAGAAAGATCACGCCCAGGGGAATCCCCAGCACGATCGCCAGTACCAACAGGGCTAGCAGTCTGTCCAGCATGTCAGGGATTCCATTTGTTGGAGAGCGCGGGACGCACGGTTTTCAGGTCCGGCTGGTTCTCGAGGAAGTTGTCCGGGTAATAGCCGAAACTGGTGGCACCCTGGCGCTTGAGGCGCCCCATCCAATCCGCCAGTTGCTTACCGTCCAGCGCTGCCGCTGCGTCCTGGCGGGTCCAGTCACGGGCCTGCAACTCGAACACCGTGCGGTCCAGCGCGCCGGGACGGGACTTGACAGTGGCCACCAGCGTTTCCAGCCAGGCCCCGGACTGCTCACGGGTCTTGCCTTCCATCAGGGGCATGGCCATGGGCGCGGTCCAGTCGTAGGCACCCAGGAAGTCATCGAGGTTTTGCGCAAACCAGGCTTCGCTTGATGGATTGAGCATCGGCTCGGCAAACAGGTTGCGCGCGGTCTGCACCTGGGGCCCGCGAATGGCGCGGACCCTGGCGGTGAGTTCATGGGTGAAGTCGATCAGGTAACGGCTCTTGAAGCGGCTCCAGCGTTGCATCGTCGCCGGGTCGCCACGCAGTGCCGCCATCGAGCCAGGCAAGCCATTGGCGGCGTAGACCTGCAGTGCCTGGGGGCTGGCGTCTTCGAAGTCCGAGAGCAAGGCGTCGTCGTGGTAGAGAATGCCGTCGACCGAGGTCAGGCGCGCGACGTCTTCGTAGATCTCGCCAATGATCCGCCGCACGTTCGGGTCGAATGGCGACAAGCGCCGGTACTGGTCGGGATCTACCGAGGCCTTACCAGTGGCCGGGTCCCAGCGGGTCACCCGGGGCAAGGCCGGATCAAGGTCAAAGCTGAGCACGGGCATCCAGGCGAAGACTTTGACGTTGGCGCGCGTGCGCAGTTGCCAGGCGACGCGGTCGAAAATGTCGGCGCGCACCGGCAAATGACGGTTGGGGAAGTACAGCGAATGCACCAGCCCGTCACCCTTGGGGTCAGCGAAGGCTTGCAGGAACACCGTGTTGGCGCCCATGTCGGCCATGCGCTGGATCAGCTTGCCGAGGTTGATGTCCTGCTGCGCCGGATCCGGGTCATAGACATTGTCCAGATCGACATGCACCACGCGCATCGGCGAGTCGGATTGCACTGCCACGATGCTGTTGGCGAAGTGTTCGCCGTCCGGGTCCGAGGCCACCAGGAAGCGCGGGCTGCTCATCAGGTTATCGAGGCTGTCCAGGCCATCATCCAGGGTCAGCGCCATCTGGTAGCCCTGCTCGCCCACGACGCGCAACGCCGTACCGTCGGCGGCGCCGTAAGGCCAGACCCAGACCCGGGGGGCGTAACCGGTGGCGGCGCGAATCTTCGCCGAGATGGCGGCCACGTCACTGCGCAAGCGGCGCTCAAACTCAGCCTCGGTTTCATAACGCTTGGCGATGGCATCGTAGCGACGGGTGGCCGCCGCCGGTTGCAGGTTGCCCTGTGGGTTGGCCAGCACGCCCTTGTGGTTGGCGTCGGTGTGAGCGGCAATTTCCACCAGCCCGGAACGGGAAATCTCGCGAACCTGCGCCCAGGTCAGAAAGTCCGAACGCTGGCGCGGGGTGCCAGCAAAGTCCACCGGTTGCTTGAGCGGTGTGTCGACCCAACTGCCGACCGGTGCCAGCAACGCCGGCCAGTGGTAGGCCCGCAACACCGGCATGACACGGGTGTAGAAGCTCGAATATCCGTCGTCGAAACTCAGCAGGATCGCCTTGGGTGGCAGCTCGGGACCGCCGTTGCGCGCCGCCATGATCTGGTCGACGGTAACCGCCTGGTAGTGGTTCTCCCGCAGCCAGGCCAACTGCTCGATCAAGCGCTCGGTGCGCACGGCCACGACAGCCTGGTCCGGGTCGCGGTCTTCGACATCGTGATAGGCAATGCCCAGCACGTGGTTCTTCGGCCACGGCTTTTCATTGGCGGCCAGCGGTCGTTCCGACGGCGGCGCGAAGGCCGGGGCCTGCTGGGCGCAAGCGGTGAGCAGCAATACCCCCAGCAGCAGGATGCAGCGTGTCATTGCAGGCATGATCTAACTCTTCTAGAAGCGATAAGTGAGGTCGATGACCAGGCGCAGATCGCTTTCGCGATCACCGTCATAGGGTCGGTTGAGCCAGCTCACGGCGGCACCGGCCTCGAACACGTCGTTCCAGCTGACGCGTTGGCCGTAACTGAGCAGGCCGATGGCCCCCGTGCTGTAGTCGCGCTGGCTGTACGTCCCGGCGCCTGCCTGGAACTGCTGGCTCCACGAGGTTTCGTAGCGGTGATAAAGCACGTGGTTGGCGCTCACCGTCGGCAACACGCTGAAGTCGGACTTGGGGTTGAAATACGGTACGTCGGCATTCTTCGAGTTGTGGCTGCTGCCGACCTCCAGGCCCAGGTCGACCTGCAGGCCTGGCGCGCTGTACACACCTTCGCGGCCAGTCAGCAACGCTTCGAAGCGGTTGTTGCCATCGCTGAAATGCGACGGGCTCAGCGCCAGCTTCCACTCACGACTTTCGTTGGCGCGCCAGCGCACGAAACCGCTGCCGCCATTGGCGCTGATGTCACTGTTCAAGGCCCGTAGCGGAGTGTCAGCCGACAGGTAGTCGAGGCTGGCGCCGTACTGCCAGTGATCGCTGATGTCCCGGGCCAGTGCCACGCGCGCACCGGTTTTGTTGCCGTAGCCGTAGGCGTGATTGGAGACTTCCGCCTCCAGGGTCATGTCGCGGGTTCGCCGCTCAACACCCAGACGCTGCCAACGGTGGTGACCGGTGCCCTCCTGGAAGTCACCAGTGGCGTAGCCGGCACCGCCGAACAGACGCCAATCCTCGTCGATCGGAGGGCTGTAAAGCAGGGTCTCGATCCCGAAGTCCCGGGTGCCGCTGACGGCCCCCGCGCCGTTATCACCGCCGCCGTAGCTCTTGCCGCCATAGGTCGACACCCGCAACTCGGCCATGTCATGGACTTCACGCAAACGCTGCAGACGCTGTACCTGGCGGTTGTCCGGGAAGCGTGCCCCCACGTCATCGGTCAGGGCATCGAGTTGGCGCCACTCCTGCAAGTCCAGCGCAGTGTGCCCCTGCCCGACTTCCAGCCCGACATCCCGTGGCACCATGCTTTCGGTTTCCTTGAGCAGGCTTTCCGAACGGCGCGGCCAGTCGCGGGCGCGGTACAGATCCGCCTGGGCCAGACGCAGACCGGTGTTGCCTGGCGCCTGCTCGACCAACGTCGCCAGGCGCTGCTCGCCCGTGGGCAAATCGGCGCCATAGGTACCGGCCTGGGCGGCCAGTTGCTGGGCGTCCATCCACTTATCGTTGGGGTTGCCCACCGGCAGGCCCTTGAGCTCGACCCGCGGCTTCTGGCTCTGGGCCAGGCTCTCGGCCAGCTTGCGCGCCTCCATCGGCTGATCGCTTTCGAGCAGCGCGTAATACAACGCCGTGCTGTCTTCGAGGCGATCGCCAGCATCGGCATCCGGCGCTGCAAGCACCTGGCGATACAGGTCGACGGCCACCTCAGGTTGGCGTTGATCGAGGTAAGACGCCGCGACCCAGCGCAGCGCATAGGTCGGCATCGCCACGCCTTCACGAGTCAGTTGCTGGTAGTCACCAATCACCTCAGCGGTACGCGCGCGGGCCTTCAGCGCCCCCATGCGGTCGATGCGCCAGCGCGTCACGTCGTCGTGGGCCTGGGCGTCCGGGGTCCAGGTCTTGAGTAACTGGTCGTAGTCGGCCATGGCACGGTCAGCGATGAGGTAGCGTTCCTTCTCGCTGCGCGTGGCCAGCTCCGCCAGCCGTACTCGCTCGGCGGCCACGTCGCCTTCGATACGACGCAACAGGGTCGGATCGATCAACCCCGGGCGTTGACGGGCCAGGCGCAAGGCCGGCTCTGGCAAGCGCGCCCGTTGCAGGGCGATCACGTATTCGCGGGCCACGTCAGGGTTGTTACCGGCGCGCATGAACGCCTGGTCATACTCGAACAATGCGTCGTAGGTCGCTCCGGCACGGGTCAAGGCATACGCCAGGGCCAGGCGGCGAGTCGGGTCTTCAGGTTTGGCCGCCACCAGGGCTTTGGTGCGGTTGACAGCCTCTATAGGTTGGCCGGCATCGGCCTCGGTCAGTGCCAGCCCCAACTGCAAGTCGGCATTTTTGGGGTCACGCGCCAACGCTTTCTGGTACAGCGCCGTGGCCGAGTCCCAGCGCTTGAGGTTGCGGTAGGCACGCGCCGTGGCCGTCAGGGCCTGAACCGGCAACACCCGATGGCGAGCCTGGGTTTCATATACGTCGACCACTTCACTGTCGAGCCCGGCCCAACTGGCAATCTGCAGGTGATCGCTGACCTGGCCGGTGGTCAACTGGCTGGCAGGTACCTGACGCAGCACGCCCAGCGCGGGGGTGTAATGGCCCGCCCGGGCCTGGCGGACCAGGTCGTCGTAGGCCGTATCGGCAAACGCCAGCGACGACCAGAGCAATTGGCTGCACAGCGCCATGCCGATGATCGGGCGCAGGTAAGAGTGAGGGGTACGCAACATTCGCAAGCTTCCTGTACGAGGAAAGCTGGAGCGATGGGTTCCCCTGATCACTACATATCAGGCGGCCGGTGCCCTATGACACCGCCAAGCTATCCTGCGGTGAAGTCTTCCATGTCGGAGAAAGCCAAAAGACGAATCCGCATATTTCTTCAGAATCGTCCTACACAGCAAAACGCCCGGTCCATCCGCGAGAACGGATGGCCGGGCGTTTCGTTGAGGCCGTGTAGCGTGTTGTTTACTGGATCTCGCCGGTGTTACCCAGCTTGCTCATCACAAAGCCGACAAACTGATCGACGGTCATTTTCTGGCCGTTGAAGTCCACCTGATCATTGGCATAGTGCAGTTTGGAAACGATGTTGTTGCCGTCCAGGGTCGCCAGTTGCGTACCGACAGCCATGCCACTGACCATGTCGCTGGTCGCGGTGGCTTGCTCGGCAATCGCCTTGGCGTCGGTCTGGCCTTCCAGTTGCGCCTGCACGCTCACCAGATCGGTGATCATCGGCTTGGAAATGTGCAGGTTGAAGTCCAGCAGCGCTATCAGCTGGCGGACCAGTTGGTCTTCCGGCAGCTCCATCGATTGCGGCTTGGTCAGGTCGATCACCAGGCTGGCGCGGCTTTCGCCATTGGGGGTGGTGAACGAGAAGTTCTCCAGGGCGATTTGCGGCTGGGCAGCCAGCAGCTTTTCCAGATCGGCCTTGACCTGGACCTGTTCGGCTTCCGTCAGGTTCAACTCGGGTAGCGGTTCACCCGCGGCTTCTGCAGCAGCGGCCGCTGCTTCGTACGGTTGCAGCTTGGCCTGGTAGACCTGCACCAGCGACAAGGTCGACGGGATGTCGAGGTTCTTCATGCTCCAGGCCATTTTCGCCGAACCAATGGCCTTGTCGTTGAGCGTCACCTCGCCAATGCGGTAGTCGGCACGTCCGGCGGCGTTGGTACCCGATTCACTGGTGATGGTCTTCATCTCGGTTTTCTTGAAGTTCAGCACCGATGACTGCTCACCGAAGGTGGTGCGGGTATTGCTGATCTCGACCGTGTTATCGCCCAGGTAGTAGCCGTAGCTGCTTTTGCTGAGGTTGCTGGCCATGGTCAGGCCATTGATTTCGATTTTCACCGGGCTCTGATCTTCGGCAACGCTGGTCAGCGTCAGGTTGTCCATGTAGCCAGTGGCTTTGACCTTCTGTGCCTCGGCGCTGGCCGAGACTTCCATGTTCAAGCCAGAAAACTTCAGCGTGGACTGGTCATCCAGCGCCGCGTCGACGGGCAGCAATTCAAGCGTGCCGCTGATCGCTCGGTCGTAGCCGAGGTTGACCACCCCCTTGAGCGGAGACACGTCCTTGGTGGCGGCAAACCATTTTTCGGTGAGCGGGGTCTTTTCCAGGGAGTAATGACTGGTGGCCATCACTGGCAGCCATTTCAGCGAGACCAAGCGCGAGAATGGCAGTGGGCCATGCTCGATACGGTCGGCAAACAGCAGCTCGACGCCGTCAGCATGCTCGCCAAACATCTCGCCCTGGCCCTTGAGGCGGTAGCGGGCGGTGCTGCTGAACAGATGGCGCTCCAGCGACACCAGCTCCAGGGTCGCGGTGCCGTTGGAGCCGATCATCGCCGCTTGCAGCTCCTTGTTGGCATCAGAGAGAGAGGTTTGCAGCACCCCTTCGAGCTTGGTGCCGGTGTACCAGGCGCCACCTGCGCTGATTGCACCAAGGGCCACGACGATTCCAAGAAGTACGCCTGCTGATTTATTCATGAATGACCTGATCAATTGTCCATTGTTGAAGGTGTAGTCGTCTTCCTTGAACCCATGACAGGCCGTGGCTCGACTTCGTACAAAAGTGAAGTGCAGATTAGCACCGGGTGCGCAGCACGACGCAAAAAATAAGGGTTAATGCGTGCACCGACACTGATTTGAGATCGCTCCCACGCGCGGGCGTGGGAAGGATCGGCGCCAGCTCAGGAATACTGCGTTTCCATCTCATCCAGTTGGTGATCAAAGGTTTTCAGGCGGGCGGTCCAGGTGTACACCAGCACCTCGAAATCCCGGTTGATCACCGCGCCATTGGGCGACTCGGAACGCGGGTCGCAGAAGTCCAGCTGGTAGCGTTCGCGCGCCATCGCCGTGGCCACGTCAGAGAGTTCGCGGGCATTTTTCTGCCAGTGCCAGCCTTCGCCGCTGGCCTGCTGGTCGAGCGCCCGACATTGAACCTTGAGGGCTTCGAGGCTTTTTTCCAGCGGGGTGCCGGTGAGTTCGCCCATGACTTCCTGGAAGGTACGGCCCGGTTGCCAGTAACTGCCCCAGAAATAGCGGTCGAAAACGGTTTCAACCCGACGCAACGCCACCTTGGTGTCCCAGATCAGCACCAGGGTCTTGCCTTGTTCGAGTTGTTTTTTCTTGATCCGATGGCCTTGGAGCGCAGCCCAGGCGACGACTGCGATCGACATGACCCCGATCAGCGCGCTGGCACTGTCGAGAAACATCAACGCCTTGTCGAGCGGGTAAGCCAGCATCACGCCATAGAAATACGTTGCCGACAGCAGCACCAACGCAACAATGGCGCACCAGAAACCGAGAGCATAAGGGTTTTTCATTATTGGAATCCCCATGACCTGCGCAAGCCCTGACCACCGGATCCACGCGCGCGGATCCGACACTACAAAGCATAGCAACGGCCTCAGGGTTTCGTCGGCTGTGAACCTTGCGTTCGTCCGCTTTCCCAACCGCCACCCAATGCCAGGAACAAATCAATCTGGCTCATGGCAACCTGAGTGTTGGCCGCCGCCACTTGCGCGCGCACGTCGGTGTAGGTGCGAGTGGCCTGCAAGTCGGCCAGGAATGATGCCCGGCCCGCCTGATAGAAGCGGTGCGTCTGGTCGGCCGCCAATTGCGCCGACTGCTCGGCATCGGCCAACGCGTCGCGGCGCTGGAGCAGCGCGGAATACTGGGCGAGTCCGGTCTGGGTTTCACGAATGGCGTTGAGCACCACCCCGTCAAAATGCGCCAGCGCCCCTTGGGTTGCGGCCTCGGCCTCACGCACACGGGCGCGGGAACCGTTGGTCGGCACGCTCCAGGTCAATAACGGGCCAAAACCCCAGCGATTGGTCGAAGGCTCGCCCAGGTTTTCAAGAATACCCACGGTGCCGACGGTCGCCCCGATACTGATGTCCGGGTACAACTGCCCGGTAGCGACGCCGATACCGGCGGTCGCCGCCGCTAACCGACGCTCGGCCTGACGCACATCCGGCCGGCGCTTGAGCAAGGTGGCGCCGTCACCGACCGGCAACAATTGCGCAATCTCTGGCAGTTCATGGCAATGCGGGGTGCCGGCAGGCAATTGATCCACCGGCTTGGCCAGCAACATCGACAAACGGAACAGCCCGGCCTGACGTGCGGCTTCATAGCGCGGCAGTTCGGCGCGCAAGGATTTGAATTGGGTCTGCGAGCGTGTGACCTGGGTTTCGTCGCCACGCCCGGCATCCCGCAGGCGCTGGACCAGCGTGGTGCTTTGGCCTTGCAGGTCCAGGGAATGCCCGGCGATCTCCAGCTCCTCATTGGCCGCACACACCTGGGTGTAGGCCCGCACGACATCGGCGACCAGGGTGATCCGCGCGGTGTCCGCGGCCGCCTGGGTCGCATCGGCATTGGCCTTGGCCGCTTCGATCCCACGCTGCAAGGTGCCGAACAGGTCGAACTGATAGGAGGTGGTGATGCCAACGTCCCCGATGTTGGCCACCGGGACTTTTTCCGGCAGCAAAAACGCTTCGCCCGACTCCTGCAAACGCTGGGCACCGAGTTTCACCCCACCGCTCCAACCGCCTGCCGACTCGGCCTCTTCCACTTGCGCACGGGCGCGGGCCAGGTTGGCCGCCGCCACCCGCAAATCGGTGTTGGCGGCCATGGCCTGGTGCACCAGTTCATCCAGGCGAGGGTCCCGGTACAACCGCCACCAGTCGCCTGGTACCGGAGCCGACACCACGTTCCGGTTGTGGGCCGTCAGGTCGCCCTGGAAGTCCTCGCGATGCACCGCTGCCTCTTGCGGCAACTGGTAATCCGGGCCCACCGTCTGACAGGCGGACAGCAGTAAGCCGAGCCCGACTGTCGCGATACCGGCGAGCGCTTTCATTGCGCCGGCTCCTGCTCGGGCAAGTCAGCGATGATCGACACGGTCGCGGTACGCCCGGCGATCATGCGAAAGTCCGGCGGCACATCGTCAAAGGCAATGCGCACCGGAATCCGTTGTGCTAGACGCACCCAGCTGAATGCCGGATTCACATTGGGCAGCAGGTTCGCACCGCTGGTGCGGTCGCGGTCTTCGATACCGGCCACAATGCTCTCGACATGCCCACGCAACCGCGCACGGTCACCGACCACACGAATATCCACACTCTGGCCGACATGAATGCCGTCCAGCTTGGTCTCTTCGAAATAGCCGTCGATGTGGAAGGAGTTACTGTCCACCACCGACAGCACCGGGCGACCCGCCGTGACGAATTCCTGGGTCCGTGGCGCGCGATCGTTGAGGTAGCCGTCCACGGGGCTGCGGATCACCGAGCGGTCGAGGTTGAGCTGGGCACTGTCCACCATCACCTGGGCTTCCATCAACGCCACCTCGGCACGGGCCACCCGCGACTGGCTTTCTTCCAGTTGTTCACCCGGCACCAGGTTGCCCAGGCCACGGTTACGCTTGGCTTCACGTTGCGCCTGGGCCAAGGTTTCCTGACGGTCGGCAACCGCTGCCTTGGCCTGGCGCAGCGCCAGCCGGAAACGGTCCTGATCGATGCTGAACAGCACCTGGCCGCGCTTCACCAGCTGGTTGTCGCGCACCTCCACTTGCTGGATCAGCCCGGACACGTCCGGGGCAATCTGCACGATGTCGGCACGAATGTGCCCGTCACGGGTCCAGGGAGCGAACATGTAATACATCACCATGCGCCACACCACGACGACCGCAAGGGTCACCACCAGCAGGGTCAGCACCACACGGCCAAGGGTCAAGAACGGTTTTTTCATGTCATCAGGTATCGACTGAGTGAGTCCACGGCGCCAAGCAGCACGGCGTAAAGACCCACGTTGAACAACGCCCGGTGCCAGACCAGGCGATAAAAGTGCAAGCGTGTCAGCACCCCGTGCACCAGCAGGTACACCAGGTAGGTAATGCCCATCAGCACCAGCAACGTGGGCAGGAACACCCCGCTGATGTCCAGATCACCGATCATAAAGGCGCTCCATCGATGCCATGGGGAAGGGGTTCTTCGGCGTCGCTGGCCCCCACGAACTCCACGCCCGGCAACAGCGCCAGACGCAGGCCGCTGAGGGCATGCAGCAAATTCAGCCGGGTTTCGTCGTGATCCTGCTGGCCCTGGCCATTGAGTGCGCGACGGGTGCGGTCCAGGGTCATCAGCAGCGCGGCCGGCGCCGGCAAGCGTTCACCCGCCTTCAAGCACGCCTTGAAATATTCGCCGACCTCGGCCACCACCTGACGCAGTAACGCATTCGCCACGCCATGCACCCGTGGCGCGTACGCCAGCAAGTCCAGCAGGTTCAGCCCCACGCGGACCTCACGCAGGGCAATACCCGTGTCCTGGCCGGTCATGGCCAGGCGCGGCAGATGCTGCATCAGTCGATCGAGCAGTTGCACACCCAGGCGTCGGTGCTCGGCCAGGTTGGCCGGTTCGGTCATGCCGACAATGTCGTGCCAACTGAAGCGGGTCAGGCGCTTGGCCGCCAGTTCCGAGCCGAACGGGCGGGCCACCAGGGTCCAGACGAAGGCAAACAGCAAACCGATGGGGCCGGCGAGGTTGGCATTGGCGAAGCTCAGAAAGTCCGCGTCGTAAACGCCCTGGAGGCTGATAAACGATGAGGTGTTAACGATGGTCAGCAGCATCCCCAGGTAAAAGGCAGGCTGTACCGTGAGGGTGCCAACACAGATGTAGGGCACAGCGAACGCCAGCACCAGCATCGGGAAGTCATGCAGGTTGGGCAGGATCAGAAACAGGTAAAGGCTGGCGAACACCACCGACAACGCGGTCCAGAAAAAGAACCGGTAAATCTGTGGCGCCGGGTCGTCCATCGAGGCGAAGAAGCTGCACGCCACCGCTGCCAGAATCACCGCGCTGCCGCCGTCTGGCCAGCCCAGCAGGATCCACAACACCGAAGCAACGATGATCGCCAGCACCGTGGAAGTCGCTGAATACAGCATCAGCCCACGGTCGATAAACGGGGTGAGCCGGCCCAGTCGCCAATGGCGGTAAACCGCGCGCCAGTTGTCCTGGCTGTCATTGTGAATCGCTTGCTGGAGGCTACGCAGGTCCTGCCACAAATCGATCCACTCCCCCAGGCGATACAGCGCATTGGAAAACAGCAATTGCTTGCGGTCATCCAGCGCTTCGGCGCTCGGTTGCAGGGCTTCAAGCTGGTTGCGCAGGGCTTGCCAACGCTCGACGCTGGCGTCGCTGTGGTCGAGCCACTCCAGCGCCGCACCCAGCAGCGGCGCGAACCTGTCCACAAGCTCGGGGGTGCGCCGTTGCAAGGCGTACAACGCATCGTCCAGGGCATCCACCACCGGCAGCAGGTGAATCATCCGCCCGCGCAGTTCCTTGGTATTGCGCACGGTTTGCGGTCGCGCGCCTTCGTGGGGCAACTGGCCGATCATCAATTCGAGGGTGTTGAAGGTCGCCACCATCGATGTGCGCAGGGCGCTGACCTCATCGGGGCGCACATCGCGGCTCAGGAAGCGCTGGCTGTAGGTCACCGCTTCACCGAACCACTTGCTGACCGCACCATCCAGTACCGGCGCCAGCCGACGCGGCCAGAACACACTGCCCACCACCGCCGCACAGACTATGCCGAGAAAGATCTCTTCTGTCCGCGCTTCGGCCACATCCCACACGGCCAGCGGGTTATCCACCACCGGCAAGGCGATCAGCGGCAAGGTGTAGCCGGCCAGCATCAATGCATAGCTATTGGCGGTACGCAGGTGCATCGACAAAAACAGCAGGATGCCGGTCCACAGCGCAATGACCACCACCAGCACATAGGGGCTCTGGACGAACATCGGCACAAACAGCAAGGCCGCCGCCGCACCGGCGAAGGTGCCGATGGCGCGGTACAGCGCCTTGGAGCTGGTGGGGCCGACGAACGGGCTGGAGACGATATAAACCGTGGCCATCGCCCAGTACGGACGCGGCATTTGCATAAGCATGGCGATGTACAGCGCGATCATCGACGCGGCGAAGGTACGCACGCCGTAGAACCAGTCGCGGGCTGGCGGAATACCGGAAAAAAAACCGTTCAAGACGGTGTCACCGAGACATGCTCAGCTGTCTCGAACGCACGAATCACCCGCAACGCGGCCTCAAGGTCGGCCGGGTCGATACCGTGCAGCACTTCACGGCGCAGACGGACCAACTCGGTCTCCACCGCCTGCACCAGCTCACGGCCGGTGTCGGTCAGGCTCAGGCATTTGGCGCGACGATCAAGGGCATCTTCGGTGCGACGGACATACCCGGCGTGGCACAACTGATCGAGCAAACGCACCAGCGACGGACTCTCCATCCCCGCCGCGTGTGCCACCGTCACCTGGCGCACCCCCTCGCCCAGTCGCCCGATCATCAACAACGGGACGGCGCAGGCTTCGGTAATGC
Organism: Pseudomonas sp. Irchel s3a18; assembly: GCF_900187535.1. Classification (NCBI taxonomy): domain Bacteria; kingdom Pseudomonadati; phylum Pseudomonadota; class Gammaproteobacteria; order Pseudomonadales; family Pseudomonadaceae; genus Pseudomonas; species Pseudomonas sp. Irchel s3a18. Next base: position 38,546 of record NZ_FYDV01000026.1, read on the forward strand.
CGTAGTTGACCAGCGTGGTCTGGCAGATTTTGCGCCAATGCCGCGCGGCCACCACCATGGCACTGCTGAGGTTCATCTGAAGGGCGTCGAGGGTCTGGGGCACAAGGGAATTCGCATACAGTTAGTTCGCTAACTATCAATATCGCACTGGAGGGGAATTTCAGTCAAGTTTTGAAACAAATTGGCAGGCGCACTGATCTCGTAGCGCCCCAAAAAATACTGCGCATTTGCGAATCTCTGCCTGCAGGGTTTCGCCCATGCAACGGAGGAATCAACGATGGCCGAACGCACCGACTCAAAAGACGAGCATAGCCACACCCCAGAAAACACCACGCCGTACCGCGACTTTCTGCAAAGAAAAATCGACGCAGCCCGTTGCTCGGTGCGAAATGGAACAGGTCGGAGAAATGATGAAGTCGAAGCTGAATTCGGCGCTCGGCGGGCAGGCTGCTCTGCACCAAAGCTGATTGCATGGACTCCAGGCGCTGGTAACGCGACATGGATAAACAGAATCGCCAGGATCGTCCAATCCTGTCGCTGATGTGCGGCGACTTGGCGAATTATCAGGAGGTGTTTCGGGGTTCGTAACCGAGTAAAACCGCGACTGACATTTCCTAGCGTTTTTTAGCGCGCTCGTACACGGCACTGCGTTCACGCTTGCCGACAGCCACCACGCAGACAACAATGCGCTCGTCAATCACCTGATAAACCAATCGGTATCCCGAGGCATTCAGCTTGATCTTGTAGCAATCAGGCATCCCGTGCAGCGCATCTGACTGAATCCGAGGTAATTGGAGCCGTTCAACCAGCTTCTTTTTGAACTGATCCCGCAGGGTATGCCCCAGTTTGTCCCACTCCTTGAGTGCAGAAGGCAGAAACTCGAGCTTATAAGTCATCCAGACTGACCGGGACAGGGGTTTCATGGCTTCGAGCGCGAACCAGCTCGGCCAGCTCAAGGTCGTCCAGACGCTCCATCATGGCCTCGAACACCTGCGCCGGCACCATATACCCCATCACCCGGTTGTGATTGAGCACTGCAACAGGTCCACCGTGGGCACCGTTCAGTACCGCAGATGGATTTTTCTTCAATTCAGAGACGCTGACGGCCATGTCGGCCAGAACACTTTGCATGATAAAGACCTCAATTCAGGTCTTTATTCTGGTCTATATCTCCCTCCCGAACAAGCCCGGATAAGAAACCACACACCGACTTTATCCAGATTCATGCACCCCCTCGCCCCTTCCGGAGCAGCACATCCAGTTGATCCACCACCTCCGCCCAATCGGCGTCGTCGAGGATTTCGTCGCGCAAAAAATCTGCCTGGCTCGTGCTCCAGAAGAAGGCATCCGCCAGGTGCAGTTCGGGTTTCAACGGGGAATGGGTGGCGATGAATTGGTCGATGCTTTGCGCATCGTCGGGCAAGCCGAGCTGTTTGAACAGGTTAGGCAGGGTATGCGTCGGCGACTCCATGGATGGACTCCTGATGAAAGGGTTTGCTGGCAAGCCGGCACCGGCAGAGATCACTGTCTGCAGGCGCCGGATTGCCAGTGAAAGAAGGCGGTGCGGCAAACACCCTCAATGGTAGCTAATGACTCAACTCGCACACCTCGGCATGGGGCACCATTTTCAGGTACTGGTCCATGCTCATGTGCACCAGGTTGTTGTGGTTGCCGGCTTCCACGTAGATCTCTTTCTGGCGGGTCAGCAATGGGTCGATGACCATGTCCAGGCCATAGGATTCGCCCAGCGCCGGAACAGCGCCGCGTTCGCAGTCGTTGAACAGGTGGGCCAGGGTGCTTTCGCGAGTCACCTGCCATTCACCGCTGCCACGTACTTTGCTCAGGTCCAGATGCCGGCTGGCCGGCAGCACCGCCATCAGGTAGTGACCATGGTGGTCATCCAGGATCACCGACTTGGCCACGCGCTCCGCGGGAATGCCTGCCACCCTGGCGGTTTCCAGGCTGCTGGCCGAATGGGGGTGAGTGACCACGTCAAATTCGCAGTGCGCCTCTTCCAGGCTGCGCTGCACGGTTCTTGCCATACGCATGATGCACCTCGGTGTCCGTCGCAAGCGTTGGCGGACGATGGTTAAAGCGCGTTGTTCTCACTACAAAGTCTAGGCCCCATGCCAGAACCCGGGAATAAATCTGCCCACTGGATGCCGCCAGAATGTGATCAAAAATCAGTCGATCCAGCCTCAACTAGACTATAAGCAGGGCTACAGAAAGGCTCGTTGACGGACGGCTCTCCCGGAGGGTCAAGTGAACAGTCGCTGGTGTGTCTTCGCGCTGCTGCTGGGTTTGAGCGGGCCGGTGTCGGCGGCCGACGCGGTGATTATTTTCAATCCCAATGCCATCGGGGCATGGCTGATCATGCTGGGGATCGCCTTTTTGCTGGCCGAGGCGATGCTGCCCAGCTATGGCGTGATCGGACTGGGGGGCATCCTCACGTTCGTGGTCGGCTCAGTGATCCTGATGAACGCCGACCGCCCGGGCTTCAGTCCGCCCGCCCCGCTGCTGATCGGCCTGGCGCTGGTCAGCACCGTGCTGTTGATCGCACTACTGATCCACGCATTGAGAACCCGACCGAAACACGCCGTCAGCGGTGATGCCGGGTTGCTGGGCAGCGTAACGCCCATCACCTCGATCCAGGCCGACAACGCCTGTCGCGGCTGGGTGCACTTGCAGGGCGAACAGTGGCAGGTGCTCAGCACGACACCGTTGCAATCCGGCCAACCGGTGCGGGTGGTGGCGCGCAGAGGTCTGATGCTGGAAGTGGCCGCGGCTGACGCGGCGCCGCAAGGAGAATGATCATGGGCCTGCAGTTGGGTTTTGCCGCGCTGTTGCTGTTGGTGATTGCACTGGCATCATCGACCTTTCGCATCCTGCGCGAATACGAACGCGCGGTGGTGTTCCAGCTCGGGCGCTTCTGGCAGGTCAAGGGCCCGGGGCTGATCCTGTTGATTCCGGTGGTGCAGCAAATGGTGCGGGTCGATCTGCGCACCGTGGTGCTGGATGTGCCGCCGCAAGACGTGATCACCCGTGACAACGTCTCGGTGAAGGTCAACGCGGTGCTGTACTTCCGCGTGCTCGACCCGCAAAAGGCGATCATCCAGGTCGAGAGCTTTCTCATGGCCACCAGCCAACTGGCGCAAACCACACTGCGCGCCGTGCTGGGTAAACATGAGCTGGACGAACTGCTGGCCGAGCGCGAACGGCTGAACATCGACATTCAGCAGGTACTGGATGCACAAACCGACGCCTGGGGTATCAAGGTGGCGAACGTCGAGATCAAGCATGTCGACCTCAATGAATCGATGATCCGCGCCATCGCCCGCCAGGCCGAAGCCGAACGGGAACGGCGGGCCAAGGTGATCCACGCCGAAGGCGAATTGCAGGCCTCGGAAAAACTCATGCAGGCTGCCGAAATGCTCGGTCGCCAGCCGGGCGCCATGCAATTGCGCTACATGCAGACCCTGAGTTCGATTGCCGGGGACAAGAGCTCGACCATTGTCTTTCCGCTCCCCATCGAACTGCTCAAGGGCATGGCCGATTTATCGCCGAAGGGCTGAGGGGCTTCACTCATCGACCGCGCCATTGTTCCAATGCCTCGTAAGGCGCCCGCGCCCAACATTCCACGCGCTCTCTGAGCAGCTGCGAGGCTTCATGTTGCTTGCCTGCACCGTCGGCCACGAACCTCTCGGTCGGTTGTTTTGCGTGCTGGTTCACGTTGCTGAATACCTGGACCCGCTGCTCGGCGTTCAGCGCAAAGAACTCAGCCAAACGTCCGTCCATAGCCCCCGGTAACTCACTGTAATTCACGGCCAACCCGGCAAACTCGCGGCAGTGCTCAACCGCCCATTGCAATAACCGACCCAAGCGCCGAGCGATGAAGTCTTCTGGCCCGGCGAACGGCACGCCATCGTCCAATGCACTGGCACCGATCAGCCCCGGCACCATATGCATGCCCGGGCGACGCAGGTGGGAGACGGCGATTTCCAGCGGGTCGCGGTACACAAACAACCAGGGCGTGTCGGGAAAACATTCGCGTACCAACGCCAGTTCTGCGATGTTCCAGGCATCCAGTTTGATCACCAACCGTTGTTCCACACCCCGGCGTGGCTGGCCGTAGGCTGAAAGCAACCCGCGAATGGCCGCGCTGCGCTCTGCTGGCGGCAGTGTGCTGCGCAGCAGGGTATCCAGTGGTGGTGGTTCAGAAACGACGAGGTGATTGTCCAGTTGCGCAAGCATCTGGCTGATCAGTGTCGAGCCGCAGCGTGAGGCGTGAAAAATCAACGCACTCGGCGCCAAGCCTGGACTCATCACCTGCCAATCGCTCAGGACCCTGAGGGGTGTTTGCCGCCGGAAGGCCTGATTGAACGGCAGACGCAGCGCCTCTTCCACCGCATCGCAAAAAAACGCTTGATGCAGCGCCTGATCACCGAACCAGCACCAGTCCACCTGCCACTCCCCTGCCGGTTGCCAGATGCGAATCGGCAACCAGCCATCGAGGTTCAGGCGCTCCATTGTTCGCTCCATAGACGACGACCATGACGCATCGCGGCCTGCAGCTCTTCACGGGAAAGCGCCAGGCCACGCTCGGCGTCGGCGAACACGGCAATGCCATCGCGCTCGGCACGCACTTCACTGCGCTTGAGCAGCTCGCGAGCGTAGTTGCGTTCGGCACGTTTCTGTTCGACCCGTGCGGCGAGCAAATCAATTTTCGAGCTCGACTCGGCATCGGCAAAAACCCGCTGGGCGTTGGCCTTGAGTTCAGCTTCGGCCACGCCCAGGGCACGTTCGGCCACATCGGCCTGAGCCTTGAGGGTGGTGCCTTCGAAACGCAGCAACAGGTCGCCGGCCTTCACCGGCTGGTTGGGTTTGACCAGAAACTCGGCAATCACCCCGTCCAGCGGCGCCGTCACGACACGACCGCCCAGTGGCACGACCTCGGCGGGAGCCAGCACCGACTGGCGCACCGGTATCAGCAACCCCAATAGCAGCAACGCCACCAAGGCAGCCTGGCGCTTGCGGGTCCAGCGCAGGCGCCACGGCGTACGCGGCTGCAGCGCCAGCCAGGCATGGCTATAGGTGTCGCTCAGTTGCGACAACAGCACCTGTTCGGACGGGCTCCATGTGCTATCGCGGGCCAGCCACAAGCCACCGAACACCCGCCCCTGACGCTCGACCAGTGGCAGCCAGAACACCTGCGCGGCAGAAAGGCTCTGCCAGTCGGCCTGAACCGAGCCACTCAATGAGGTCGCCGGGACTGTCCACGCCTGCTGCAACAGATCGAGCTTGAACAACTGCTCCACCGCCTGCTCAACGAATGCCACAAACGGCGCATTCGGCTCGACGGTACTGACGCCCGTCACGGCCCGGACCTTGCCGGCGATCACCAGTGCGGCATGGCGAAAACCAAACAGGGCCTGGCCATCGTTGACCAGGCTGTACGCCAGTTGTTCGGTGTTTTGCGCCTGGCGAGTCTGACGCTCCAGCTCAAGGAACCGTGCAAAGACCTGCTCGGCGCCACCACCGGCCGGTGCGTTCACTTGAGCTCCACGAAGCGGGCCGTGCCGCTCATGCCGGCGAGCAAGCCGTTGGCATTGGGCAGTGTTGCGACCAGCAACAGCGTTTGGCTGCCCTCATCGATCCGCGCCCCCAGGCGCTTGACCGTGGCATCGAGAGGCTGACCGGTTTCATCGGGCGTGAAGTGGAAGGTCTGTCCAGGCTTGAGCCTGCCCATCCAGCGCGAGGGCACCAGCAAGTGGATTTCCAGGCTGCGGTTATCGACGATATCCAGCAATGGCGTACCAGCGGCCACGCTTTCATAGCGCTGGACCTTACGCTCGACCACCTGGCCATCAAATGGCGCAACCACGGCACAACGCTTGACCTGAATCTGATACACCTGAGATTGCGCCTGAGTCTCGCTGAGCCTGGCCTGGGTCCGCGCCACTTCGAAACGTCCGACCGAGTTCAACGCGGCCAGCTGCTTGTTGTGAGCCAACTCTTCGCCGGCACCCCGGCTGGCGGCCTGTGCGGCATTGAGCTGGGCCTGGAAGGCGGTGCAGTCGAAACGCGCCAGGGTGTCGCCCTTCTTGAAGGTTTCGCCTTCACTGAATGGCAATTCGACAATTCTGCCGGGCAACTCACTGGCCAGTACTGCTTGATCGCGGGCCCGCAATACACCACGGGCCTCACTGCCGGTCGCGGCGGGAGCGACGGACATCGGGTTATCCAACAACGAATCATCCGGTTCGGGCGTTTGCGCCTGAGCCATGCACGTCACAACAGTCAATCCGAAGACCCAACCACTCAAACGTCGCATAGCCGTAACTCCCTGGCGGATGAACGGAGTCTACGACAGCCCCGACAAGCGTCAAGCAATTAGCCATCACCGTCACAAAACACAGGCGCCCTCGATGGATTGACAATCAACCCGGCACTCAGCGCAGTGCCAGATCACCGGCCAGCGGATACACCGACTCCCAGCCGCCCCCCAGCGCCTTGTACAACCCGACCATCGCCAGCGACACATCGGTCGCGCTTTGCACCCACTGCTCCTGGGTCGCCAGCAGTTCGCCCTGCACGGTCAGGACGTTGACGAAGTCGACCACGCCTTCGACGTATTGCCGTTGTGCCGTGCGCAGGGCGATCTGGTTCTGGCGCACGGCTTCGGCGAGGCTGTCGCGGCGCAGTTGACTGGTGTTGTAGCTCGTCAACTGGTCATCGATTTCATGCCAGGCGCGCAACACGGTTTGTTGGTAACCCAGCGCCGCCTCCAACTGTTGCGCCTCACGCAACTGGAGCACGCCGCGCAAGCGTCCGCCATCGAACAGCGGCAAGCTGAGCTGCGGGCCAATACCAAACTGGCGCGACCCCCAGGAGCCCAGATCACTCAGCTGCATGGCCTGCGAGCCAAAGTTGCCGGACAGCGTGATACGCGGATAAAAATCCCCCTTGGCCACGCCGATGCTGGCGGTGGCGGCGTGCAAACGAGCCTCGGCCTGACGAATATCCGGGCGGCGCTCGGCCAGTTGCGAGGGCAAGCCGATCGCAACCTGGCGCGGCGTCTGCGGCACCGGGACGTCTTTCGACAGTTCGGCCTGCAACGCTTGCGGTCGTTCACCCATCAACAGGCTCAAGGCGTTGATCAACTGCGCCTGGCGCTGCTGCAATGCCGGCAGCCGCGCTTCGATGGCGGCAACCTGGGCGGCCGCCTCGGCGACGTCCAGATCGGTGGCCACGCCATCCGCCAGGCGCAGTTGCGACAATTTCAGGCTATGCCGGGCAACCTCGAGGTTTTGCTCGGTGACGCCGCGCGTGCTCTGGACACCACGCAGCTGAATGTAATCCTGAGCCGTTTCCGCCAATACCGAGAGCAGCACGCCACGGCGATCATTTTCCGCCACTTCCAACGTGGCATCGGCGGCTTCGGTTTCACGCCGTACGCGCCCCCATAAGTCCAGCTCCCAAGCGGCTGAAAAGCCCGCCTCCCAGAGGTTGAATGCCGAATGACCATTGTGGCCGGACGGGTCGCTCAGGCCTTCGGCACTGTTGCGCTTACGCCCGTAACCGCCCGTTGCCGCGGTGGTCGGGTACTGTGAGGCGGTGATCACCTGACGGGCCGCGCGGCTTTGTTGCAGGCGGCTGCTGGCCAGTTGCAGGTCGAGGTTGTCGGTCAATGCACGGCGGCTGAGGGCCGACAGTTGCCGGTCGTTGAAAACGTCCCACCAGCGCTCATCTATCTCGGCGGTCACTGCCTGGCTGGCAGCGACCTTTTCCGGTTTCGACCATTGACTGACTTGAGGCGCGTGCGGTCGGACGAAGTCCGGGCCGACGGTGCAGGCCGTCAGCGGGAACAGGCCCAACGCAATCAGCATTGAGTAGCCAAGGCCTTTGTGGCGAGGGCGCTTGCTCCCGCTCGAGTGCGAAGCACTCGCGAACAAGTGATCGCGATCGATCAAGGCAACCGTATTGGCAGGTTTGGGGTCCGCTTCGCGGCCCAGCGCGAGCACGCTCCCTCGCCACAGAAATGTACGTTGATCGGCGCTCATCGCTGTGTCACCTCGCGCACACTCGTCGCCGGGCTGACGGTCTCGATACTCGCTTCCACCGACATCCCCACTCGCAAGCGTTCGGCCAGGGGTTGGCCTGGATCGAGCACAATCTTCACCGGAATGCGCTGCACGACTTTGGTGAAGTTGCCGGTGGCATTGTCCGGTTTCACCGAAGCGAAGGTCACGCCGGTGGCTGGCGCAATGCTCTGCACCCGACCGGTCAGCGCTTCCCCGTCGAGGCTGTCGACGTGCACGATCACGCCTTGCCCCGGCTGCACGTCAGTCAACTGGGTTTCCTGAAAATTGCCGACCACATACGCCTGCGCCAGCGGCACCACGGCGAGGATCTTGCTGCCCGGCGTGACGTAGGCACCGACCCGCACCGCGCGCTCGCCCACCATGCCGTCGACCGGCGCCACGATACGTGTATAGGACAGCTCGAAACTGGCCATCTCCAGCGCCGCCTGGGCGCGTTTCAATCCACCTTCAGCGGCGTCACGCTGGGCGCTGAGAATCTCGACCTGCTTGCGTTCAGCCGCCAACGAGGCGGTGGCGTTGGCCAATGAGGCACTGGCCTGGTCGATGCGGGTACGCGCCTGCTGAGCATTCTGCACCGTGCCGGCCCCCACTCCGGCGAGGTGGTTGTAACGGTTCAGTTCATGTTCGGCGAACGCCATTTGCGCTTCGGCAGCCACCACCGAGGCTTGCGCCTGAGCGATCACTGACACCTGACGTTCGAGCGTCGCCCGGGCGTTTTGCAGTTGCGCCTTGGCAACCAGGGTTTCAGCATCGGCGGCTTGTGCGGCGGCGCGTAGATCCCGGTCATCGATCAACGCCAGCAACTGCCCGGCCTTGACCTGCTGATTGTCTTCAACCAGCACCTCCTTGATAAACCCGGCCACACGCGGCGCGACCAGGGTGAAGTCGGCGACGACAAACGCATCGTTGGTGCTTTGCTGCGGCTTCTTGCCAAACACACCTGGCGCCAGCAGATAAACCAGCACACCAACCGCCAGTATCGCGACCGCGGCGCCGGTGAGTTTTTTCTTGGGTGACATCGTCATAAAAACCTTCTGTTTCAGTAAGCGTTCATGTCGCCGCACGCGGTGGATACATCCGCGTCGGAAGCCAGAAAATCAGCAGGATCAGCGCCAGCGCGACCCCGGCCATGCACAGGTACAAATCCGACGAGGTCAGCACCAGCGCTTGCTGGTGCACGCGATGAGCGAGGCTCGCACTGTCGCTGCCGGCCAAGGGTGAGTTGCCGAGACTGTCGACCAGCATCGTTGAATGAAAATGCAGACGCGCCGTGGTCAGGGCCTCCAGCACGCCGGTAGCAATCACTGCCGAGAGGCCTTTGACGGTGTTGAACCAGGCCGAGGCGAAGGGGCCTTCCAGCGGGCTGATGCTGCCGGTTGCCAGCATCAGCAGCGGCAGCACCGACATCGGCTGGCCGAAAATCTGCAGCAGTTGCAGCACATAGAAGTCATCGCGAATCCACACCGAGGTCAGCTGTGAACCACCGATGCAGGACAGCGCCAGCATGCTCAAGCCAATGCCCAGCACCCAGCGACAATCGACCCAGCGCAGGTTGCACAGCGCCGCCACCAGCGGCAGGGCAATCAGTTGCGGGGCGGCCATCAGCAACATCACCGGGGCGGTCTGGATGGGGCGATAGCCCTGGACCTGCGCCAGGTAGCTCGACGGAATGATGATCACCGCCAACAACACCACCAGCACCCCGGCCAGGGTCAGCAAGGCGAATGTCAGGTTGCGGATACCGAGCATCTGCAATTTGAAAAACGGCACCGGCTGCGACCATTCATTGATCAAGAACAGCACCAGCAACGCCAGGCCACCGCCGAGCAGCCAACAGATCAAGGTCGATTCGAACCAATCCAGTCGATTGCCCTGCAAAACACCGATCACCAGCATGCAGATCGCCGGAAACCCCAGCAGCAGGCCGCGCCAGTTGAACTGCTTTAGGCGCTCCAGACGCAGCGGGTCCTGGGGCAAACCGTAGGCTACCGCCGCCATGGCCAGCAGGCTGGGCACGATGATCTGCCAGAAGGTCCAGTGCCAGCTCACGTACTCGGTCCACAAGCCGGCCAAGGGGGTGCCCAGCCCCGGACCGAAGGTGGCGGTCAGGGCGTACCCGGCCAGGCCGTAGAGTTTCACGTTGGCCGGCAAGAACCGCAGGGCCACGGTCATCAGCATCGGCGGCAACGCACCGCCGGCCAGGCCTTGCAGCGTGCGCATCAACAGCAGGCTTTCATAGGTCGGCGCGAACGGAATCAACACACCCAACAGGGTGAACAGGCCAATGGCACACAGGGTGAAACGACGCAGGGAAAAGGTGACTGAACACCAGGGCGCAAACGCCATGGCCGCGACGGAGGTGGCGGTGTAACTGGCGACCAGCCAGGTGCCTTCGTCGTAACCAATGGCCATGGCGCCCCGGATATCGGCCAGGGCGACCTTGGTCACCATCTCGTTCAAACCCGACACCAGCACGGCCAGCAGCACCCCCAGCAGACCGATGATAATGCGTGGACCGAAGGCCGGCGGGGCGGCAACCACAGGTTTGCTGGCCGCCTCGAGCGTCGCGGGGACAGCGAGGGAAGTCATGTGCAGTGAAACTCCGGTTTGCAGAAATACCGGAGCAGTTTATGAAGGCGTACAGCTGACGAAAACTGACTTATTGGCAGGTTATAAGTGCGCTAGACGCACGATTTTAAATACCCCTCGCCACAAAAACAGTCTGTTGCCCTCAGGTCGGCTGCGCCGCGCGCCAGGTTTCATCACAACTGGCCTTCAGGGTTTCGCGCAACCAGCGGTGCGCCGGATCCTTGTCGTAACGCGGGTGCCAGGCCTGGGTCAGCATCAGGGTGGGCAGCGGAATCGGCAAGGTAAAGGAACACAGGCGCAACCCCAGGCGCGCGACGCTGTGCAGGGCTTCCTTGGGCACGGGCAGAATCAGGTCGGAGTCCGGCAGCACGAACATCGCCGCATGAAAGCTGGGGGCAATCAACGCCACCCGCCGCTCCAGTCCCAGGGCATTGAGGGCCGTGTCGATCGGCCCCCGGGCGATGCCACGACGGGACATCGCAATGTGGGAAAAGCCGGCATAGCGCTCAGCGGTGATTTCACCTTCAAGCAGGGGATGCCCTTCGCGCACCAGCCCGACAAAATGCGTGGTGAATAGGTTCTGGATCTTCACTTCCGGGGTGCGCGGACGTGTGTTGCTGATCATCAGGTCGATCCGCCCTTCGCGCAGCGCCTCATCGTCGCCATCGCCCTCGGGCACAAAACGCAACTCGCAGTTTGGCGCCTGGCGATTGAGGGTATCGATCAGACGACCGCCGTATACGCCGACGAAAAAGTCATTGGCACGCACGTTGAAACGGCGCCGCAAGGTGCGTAGATCGACTTCGTCCGCCGAACGGAACAGCAGCGCCGCTTGCTCCACCAGTTCGCGTACCTGGGCGCGCAATTCCAGCGCCTTGGGGGTTGGCACCAGTCCACGACCGGCACGCACCAGTATCGGATCACCCAGTGCCTCGCGCACTCGGGTCAGGGTCCGACTCATGGCCGCCGGGCTCAGGTTCATCCGTCGCGCAGCACCCACCACACTGCCCTCGTCGAGCAGGGCGTCGAGGGCGACCAACAGGTTCATGTCCGGTAATTGCATACTGCGCACTCGTGGCTAATCAGAATTGAGTCAGACGCAATGCTAGCAGTGTTTTTTACTCCGGCAGCCAGAGCGCGTGTTTCACGCTTTTTGGCAGCAGTACGCCGTACATCTCCGTTGGCGCGCCTTTACAGCGTCTAACGACTTCCGGCAGTGCACTGATCAGTTCATGGTTCAGTTGTGCGCCGTCCTCGGAATTACGCTCACCGGTAAACACCTGCATCAGCAGCGCCGCACTGGTCATGGCGAACGTCGACAGGCTGCTCAAGGGTCTGTCGGGATACTGGCTGCGGTACTTCACAACCTCATCATTCAATGCGCTGCAACGCTGGGAGAGCATGGCCTCAATGGCACTTACAGCCGCCGTGTACGCCGTGCTGCGGTCCGGTGTAAAGACCATGGTGTTCTGGGCATCGACCACCGCCGGCGAATCCGCTGTCACCGTCCAGGGCTGGAAACGCCATTGCTCGGCAGCCACCTTCGCCGCCACACCGAACGCTTCGCGACTGGCTCTCAGCACTTTCACATCACTGACCGAGCCGTCGTTATGAATATTCAGGCTGACCCGCACCTTGCCCGCCTCATTGACCAGTTCCGGTGGGTACTTGGGCTTGGGCATGTGCGCCCCAACGGCGGCGGGTGGGAATGCCGCAAACACATTGAAAGAGCACAGCAACGCGGTGCTCAGCAGTAGAAGACGCATGGGAAAGTCCTTTTATAAGCGCCAGTAATGGCCTTGTAGAGCTCACTTCCTGTGTCCCTATCAAGGGTGTCATCGCGGACAAGCCTCGCCCCTCTTGGTGCTCTGCGTCGCTCACACTAGGGCGATTGCGCGCAGACCTTCTGCAGGTGCGAGACTTGCCCGAGATGGGGTGATCAGCCCCACCGTCGACTACCGCTCGTGCAACGCCTCCGCCCGCGCCTTGATGATCGGCTTGAGCAGGTAGCTGAGGATGGTTTTCTTGCCGGTGATGATGTCCACCGAGGCCACCATGCCGGGGATGATCAGCAGGGGCTTTTCATCGGTGCCCAGGTGGCTGCGGTCGGTGCGCAGGGTGATCATGTAGTAGGTGGTTTTCTTGTCTTCGTCGGTGATGGTGTCGGCGCCGATCTGTTCCAGCTTGGCTTTCAGCCCGCCATAGACGGTGTAGTCATAGGCGGTGAACTTGACGATGGCTTCCTGGCCAGGGTGCAGGAAGGCGATGTCTTGCGGACGGATCTTCGCCTCCACCAGCAGGGTATCGTCCAGCGGGACGATCTCGACCATGTCGCTGCCCGGCTGGATCACGCCACCGATGGTATTGACCAGCAACTGCTTGACGATACCCCGCACCGGCGAGGTCACCAGGGTACGGCTGACCCGGTCTTCCAGTGCCTTGCCGGTCGCCTGGGCCTTGTTCAGGTCGGTGCGTGCTTCATTAAGCTGGGTCAACGCTTCACTGCGGAACTTGCCGCGAGTCTCATCGATCTTGCGCTGCACTTCCTTGATCGCCGACTCGGCACGAGGGATGGCCAGGGTCGTGGCGTCCAGTTGGCCACGGGTTTCGACTTCCGCGCGCTTGAGTCGCAACACCTCCACGGGAGACACCGCCCCCTGAGCCACCAGCGGCTCGGACATGTTGATTTCCTGGCGCTGCAAGCCCAAGGCCTGGCGGTACTGCGCCTGCTTGGAGGTGAACTCGCGCAGTTCTTGCTGGCGCTGGATCAGTTGTTCCTGCAACCCGCCGATTTCGTCATGCAATTGCTGGCGACGGCTGATGTACAAGGACTCTTCGCTGGCCGCCTGGACAGGCACGGCTTTCATCACGTCATCCGGGAACGCCAACGGGCGGTCGTCGACTTCCGCGCTCAAACGCTCCACGCGCAGCAGCATGGACAGGCGGTCGGCTTCGGTTTCGCCGACGTTGGATACAAATCGCGTGTCGTCCAGGCGAATCAACGGCGCGCCGGCCTCGACGATCTGCCCTTCGCGCACGAAGAGTTCGGCGACGATGCCCCCTTCAAGATTCTGTATTTTTTGCAGCTTGGACGATGGGATCGCCTTGCCGTCGCCTTTGGTGACCTCATCGATCACCGCAAAGTTGGCCCACAGCAGCAGGAACAGGAAAAAACCGATAATGGCCCAGATGGTCAGTCGCACCACCCGTGGGGCGTCTTCGATCAACGCTTTGTTGACCTCGGGCAGGGGCTGGCCGTGCAGCGAATCGGTACCCTTGAAGTAACGACGGATCGAGTCTTTCATCCCGGACTTAAGCAACACTGATCTGCCCCTTCTTCAACGCTTCCATCACCACGGCTTTTGGCCCATCGGCCAGAATTTGCCCTCTGTCGATCACCAGCAACCGATCGACCAGCGACAGCAACGATGCCCGGTGCGTGACCAGCACCACGGTCTTGTTCTCGACCACGGCTTGCAGGCGTTGCTTCAAGCGCTCTTCACCGGTGTTGTCCATGGCGCTGGTCGGCTCATCGAGCAGCAGGATGGGAGGATTGAGCAGCAGTGCACGGGCCAGGGCGACGTTCTGCCGCTGACCGCCCGAGAGGTTTTGCCCGCGCTCGCCGACTTGCAGCTCGTAACCCTGGGGGTGCAACCGGGCAAATTCGTGCACGCCCGCCAGTTCAGCCGCCTGCAGCACGAGCTCGTCTTCCATGTAGCGCGCACCGGACACTAGGTTGTCGCGCAACGTACCGGCGAGCAATTGAATGTCCTGAGGCACATAACCGATGTTGTGGCGCAACTCGCTGACATCGATCTGGCGGATGTCGACACCGTCTACCAGCAACGCGCCGTCATCGGGCTGATAGAGCCCGACCAGCAGCTTGGCCAACGAGCTCTTGCCCGAGCCACTGCGGCCGATGATGCCGATCTTCTCGCCCGGCTTGATCACCAGGTTGATGTTCTTGAGTGCCGGGTTCTGTTGGTCCGGGTAGGTGAAGTTCAGCTGACGGCACTCGATGCCGCCTTGCAGCACCCGGCGACTGAGCGGGCGCTCTTCGAAATTGCGCTCTTGCGGCAGCTCCATCATCTGGTCGACCGACGTCATGGTGACCCGCGCCTGCTGGTAACGGGTCAGCAGACCGGACAGCGACGCCAGCGGGCTCAGTGCCCGGCCGCTGAGCATGTAGCACGCGATCAGGCCACCCATACTGAGGTTGCCGGCAATGATCTGGTACACACCGAAGACGATCATGATCACCCCCGCCAGTTGCTGGATCAGCAGGGTGATGTTCATCGACAGGCCAGAGAGCATTTTGACCCGCAGCTCGAGGCGGCTGAGGGTGCCAATGGTCTGTTCCCACTGGTATTGCCGTTCGCTCTCGGCGTTGTTGACCTTGACCGCATCCAGCCCGGCAAGGGTTTCGATCAGGCTCGACTGGCGCTCGGCCCCCAGCGCCATGGTGCGCTCCATGGTCGCCACCAAGGGTTTTTGCAGGTAATAGCCGATCAGTAAAGCAAGCGGGAACGCCAGCATCGGGATCCACACCAGATGCCCGCCCAGCAGGGCGATCACCAGGAAAATCAGCAAGGTGAACGGCAGGTCGATCAGGCTGGTGAGCGTCAGCGACGCCAGGAAATCGCGCAGGCTCTGGAACTCGTGGATGTTCTGGGCAAAGCTGCCGACCCGCGCGGGGCGGTACTTCATGGCCATGCCGACAATCCGCTCGAACAGCGTGGCGGAGATGATCAGGTCGGTCTTTTTACCGGCCAGGTCCAGGCACAGGCTGCGCAGGCTCTTGAGAATCAGGTCGAACAGGTAGGCGCCGGTGATACCGATGGCCAGCACCCACAGGGTAGCCTCAGCCTGGTTGGGTACGACGCGGTCGTAGACGTTCATCACGAACAGCGGCGCGGCCATGGCGATGATGTTGATCAGGAAACTGGCAGCGATGGCGTCGGCATACAGCCAACGCGAGCGCTTGAGGGTGTCACGGAACCAGGAACGCGCACGCGGGATCAGCGTGCCGTGGTTCACGTCGAATTTATGTTGAGGCTGGGCGAAGAAGGCTTGCCCGATGTAGTCGTCTTCCAGCAGCTCACGGCTGACCTGGACTTCACCGCCATCGCTTTCGCTGAGCAGCAGGCGCGCCTGGTCACCTTGCCACCCCAGCAGCACGGCACTGCGGTCGTCCTTGAGCAGTAACAGCGCCGGCAGAGCAATCGTCGGGATCTTGTCCAGCTTGCGTTGCAGCACCCGCCCCTGCAGACCGGCGCGAGCCGCCGCCCGTGGCAGCAACTCGACGCTCAGGCGCTGCTTGGGCAATGGCAGACCGGTGGTCAGCATGGCCGCGCTGGCAGGTTTCTGGTGCAACATGCAGAGCGCCAATAATCCGTCTAGCAACGGATCGTCGTGCACCGCGCGTGGATCATGATTGAGATGAACTCGACTGGCTTCTGATTCCACGCTCGATACTCTTGGCTATCAATTGAACATTAAATAAAGCTCAATTCATGCCAGGTAGCTGGACCTGGGGCTTCACGTCGTTCTGCACGACGGACGCCATCGGTGCGACCACTCCCTGGCTCTTGAGCAACTCGCCCATGGTCGCCTTGATTCGATACTGAGTAAATAACTGAATGTTTTTGATTTCGGCCAAACGGCGCGAAGCGTTGAACAATTCGTTCTCACTGTCGAGCAAGTCGAGCAAGGTCCGCTCGCCGAGGCTGAACTGTTGCTGGTAGGCCGAACGCACGCTGGTGCTGTAGTCCACGTACTTCTGGGCGATCGGCACTTGGGCGTTGGCGTTGTTCTGGGCGTTCCAGGCCAGGCCCAATTCTTCGTTCAGCACCCGCAGGGCATTGTTGCGGATATCCAGTGCCTGGTTGGACTGGTAGGCCTTGGACTCCAGGTCCGCCTTGTTGCTGCCACCGGCATACAGGTTGAAACGCATGCGCAGCATCGCCTGCCACTCGTTACTGTGGCCATTCTGGCCGTCAATGTCGTTGTCGGCGGAGCGCCCCAGTTCCGCATCGAAACGTGGGTAGAAGGTCGATTTAGCCGTGTCGTACTGCTTCTCGGCCGCCACGATGTCCGACTCGGCAGAGCGCAGGATCGGGCTGTTTTCCAGCATCTGCTGACGGGCTTCATTCAAGTCGGCTGGCAGCATCGCCATAAACGGCGCGGGACGCTCCAACTGGTCCGGCATCTGGCCCACGGCGCTCAGGTAGTTGACCTGGGCATCGGCCAGGTTGGTCTGTTCGGTGATCAGGTTGTTGCGCGCCTGGGCCAGACGGGCTTCTGCCTGGTCGCGGTCGGCGGTACGGCCTACACCGCGCTCGGTGCGCAGTCGGATCTGATCGAAGATGCGCTCGTGGTTACGCAGATTGTCCTCGGCCAGTTGCACGAACTCACGGCGGGTCAGTACGTCGAGGTACACCTGGGCCACGGTCAGCGCGGTGCGCTCGGAGGTCCCCAGCAGCGAGTAGGCGCGGGAGTTGACGGTGGCTTGTTGACGCCCGACTTCGCTGGACGTCGCAAAACCGTCAAAAACCATTTGTTGCAGGCGCAGACTCGACTCACCACGGTTCAACGTTTCCCAGTCATTGCTACCGGAGCCGGCACGCGTGGTGGTGTTGTCAGTCCCTTCACGACCATAACCACCGAGCAGATCGACCTTGGGCAGGTACCCACCCTGAGCCGCCTTGAGCTGGTAGTCGGCCGCCAGGCGGTTATTCACCCCTGCCTGGATTTCCGGGTGGACATCCAGTGCCTGTTGCATGGCTTGGGGCAGGGTTTGGGCTTGTGCAAAACTGGCGGCGAGGGCGAAAGGTAGAGCCTTGAACAGGTGCGAACGCATAAAAGAATTTCCCAGGACTTCTTGTCTCAGATCACAGCAGGTCGGGTGCTGTAACGGAAAATGGCAACCGGAATGTCCGTATGTCGGAAAGTTCAAAATCGGAACTGGATCACACGCTGGAGTACAGGTCGCCGCATAAATATCAATGTGACATTACTGGGACGATTGTTTAGGATGGCACCCAGAAGGTCAATAGTTTGGCATAAAGTTAATCGCGAAAAAACATAGCCAAATTATTGACGATTAAACGCGTCATTTGTACGTCTATTATTTTCAAAGTACGTCCAGACTGAAGTGGCATAAGCCCTTCAGGCCTATGGAAGCCTACTGAACGGAACACCGGAGAGTCCTCAATGAGCAGTGTTGTTGCCATCGTCAAAAGCATTGTCGGTCAAGTTTTTGCGGTGTCCCCTGAGGGCATCAGACGTGTATTGATCGAGGGCGATCGACTGTTCGTGGGCGATCAGCTGGATACCGGCCTGGCCGGTGCGGTGACCCTGGAGTTGGCTGACGGCCGCCTGCTGGACCTGGGCCGTGACACCCAATGGAGTGGCAGCGCACCGGATTCCAGCGCTGACCTGGCGCAAGCCACCGCGCAGGCCGCGCCGTCGGTGGAAGAACTGCAACAAGCGATCGTCGCGGGTGCCGACCCGACCACCGAACTCGAAGCCACCGCCGCCGGTCCGTCCGCTGCAGGCTCAGGTGGCGCGGCCGGTGGCGGCCACAGCTTCGTGATGCTCGACGAGACCGCAGGCCGCGTTGACCCGACCATCGGCTTCCCGACCGCGGGCATCGGCTCTGATGCCGCCGTTGTCGAGAACACCACCGGTGCCGAGAACAATAACGGCAACAACGCCCTGCGCGGCTCGACCCTGACGCTGAGCGCCACGCCGACCATCACCGAAGCCGGCGGCGTACTGGTCTACACCGCGAACGTGACCCAGGCGCCACTGAGCGACCTGACCATCACCCTGTCCAATGGCTCGATCATTGTCATTCCTGCCGGGCAGGTGAGCGGCAGCGTCAACGTGCCACTGGCACCGAACGACAGCGTCTACACCGACCCTTCGCAAATTACCGTGACCGTCACCGGCACCACGGGCGGTGGCGGCCTGGTGCTGACCGTCGACCCGACGCCTGCCGTCACCCAGGTCACCGACACCATTGATACCACCACGGTCACCCTGACCGCGTCGCCGACCATCACCGAAGGCGGCCAGATTACCTATACCGCGACCCTGACCAACCCGGCGCAAACCCCGGTCACCGTGACCCTGAGCAACGGCTCGGTCATCACCATCGAAGCCGGTAAAACCACGGGCACCGTGAACGTCGACACACCGATCAATGACGTCTACAACAACGGCAGCACGGTCACGACCACCATCACCGACGCTACCGGCGGCAACTTCGAAAACCTGGTGCCAAGCACCGCGCCTGCGGTTACCACCATCACCGATTCGGTGGATAACACCGGCCTGACCCTGACCGCCACCGACAGCATCACCGAAGGCGGCCAGATCACCTACACCGCGACCCTGACCAACCCGGCCGGCACGCCGATGACCGTGACCTTGAGCAATGGCTCGGTCATTACCATCGAAGCGGGCAAGACCACGGGCTCCGTGGTGGTCGACACCCCGGTCAACGATGTCTATGTGAATGGCAGCACCGTCAGCACCACCATCGCCGGTACGACAGGCGGCAACTTCGAAAATCTGGTGCCAAACACCGCGCCTGCGGTTACCACCATCACCGATTCGGTGGATAACACCGGCCTGACCCTGACCGCCACCGACAGCATCACCGAAGGCGGCCAGATCACCTACACCGCCACCCTGACCAACCCGGCCGGTACGCCGATGACCGTGACCTTGAGCAACGGCTCGGTCATTACCATCGAAGCGGGCAAGACCACGGGCTCCGTGGTGGTTGATACCCCGGCCAACGATGTTTATGTGAATGGCAGCACCGTCAGCACCACCATTGCCGGTACGACCGGTGGCAACTTCGAGAACCTGGTACCAAGCACCACGCCTGCCGTTACCACCATCAGCGACTCGGTGGATAACACCGACCTGACCCTGACGGCCACCGGCAGCATCACCGAAGGTGGCCAGA
>NZ_FYDV01000006.1:0-278357 GCF_900187535.1 Pseudomonas sp. Irchel s3a18
GAGCATTGGAACCACCTGATCCCATCCCGAACTCAGCAGTGAAACGATGCATCGCCGATGGTAGTGTGGGGTTTCCCCATGTGAGAGTAGGTCATCGTCAAGATTAAATTCCGAAACCCCTATCTGCTGATGCAGGTAGGGGTTTTGTTTTTGTGCGCGAAAAAGTTTCCACTCGCTTGCCATGGCATCGGATTGCTTCAGGCTGTCACAGGCACCTGACAATGCTAAGGTTCGACCCTGGCTTTTGCACATTTCCAAGGAAGCTCTCATGGCGGACGCCTCGCTGCTCAGCGCTGGCTTTATGGTGGTCCACGGCAATCGCCTGGATGAACTGCGTAGTCTGGTAGTCAGTTGGATGCGGCGTTATCCGCTCGCGCCTCTGGAAAATGAAATTGCTCTGGTGCAGAGCAACGGCATCGCCCAATGGCTGAAGCTGGCATTGGCCGAAGACCCTGAAGACGACGATATGGGCGGCTGTGGCATTGCAGCGGCCATTGATGTGCAGTTGCCTGGCAGCTTTATGTGGCAACTCTATCGGCTGGTGCTGGGACGCGACGAGATCCCCGCCAAATCCTTGCTGGACAAGGCACCCCTGACCTGGCGTTTGATGCGGCTACTGCCGGAGTTGATCAATCAGCCGCACTTCGAACCCCTGCAACGCTTTCTGACCAACGACACCGATCTGCGCAAGCGCTATCAATTGGCTGAGCGCCTGGCGGACTTGTTCGACCAGTATCAGGTCTACCGCGCGGACTGGCTGGAAGACTGGGCAGCAGGACGTCATCAGCTTCGTAATGGCCGAGGCGAGAGCAAACCCCTGACACCGGCTAACTGTTGGCAGGCCGAGTTATGGCGTGCGTTACTGCTGGATGTGGGTGAGCAAGGCATGGCGCAAAGCCGTGCCGGTGTTCACCAGCGCTTCATTGAAACCATCACCCGCCTGGACACAGCCCCCCGTGGTTTGCCGTCCCGGGTCATCGTTTTCGGTATCTCTTCACTGCCCGCCCAAGCCCTGGAAGCCCTCGCTGGATTGGCGCGTTTCAGCCAGGTCCTTTTGTGTGTGCATAACCCATGTCGTCACCATTGGGCGGACATCGTCGCCGATAAGGACTTGTTAAGGCACCAATACAAACGTCAGGCGCGCAAGGCCGGCATGCCCGTGGTGCTTGACCCGCAGACCCTGCACCAGCACGCACACCCGTTGCTGGCGGCCTGGGGCAAGCAAGGTCGTGACTACATCAACCTGCTCGACAGCTACGACGATCCCAACAGCTACCGTTCGGCATTTCGCGACGGCCGCATCGACCTGTTCAGCGATACCCCGCCGCTCACCCTGCTCAACCAACTGCAGGACGACATCCTGGAGTTGCGTCCGCTGAATGAAACTCGCCAGTTGTGGCCGGCCATCGACCTCACGCAGGACGAGTCGATTCGTTTTCACATTGCTCATAGCGCACAACGTGAAGTGGAGATTCTCCATGACCAGTTGCTTGCGCGCTTCAGTGCCAACCCTCAGTTGCGCCCACGGGATGTGATCGTGATGGTGCCGGACATCGACAGCTACGCGCCTCACATTCGGGCAGTGTTCGGCCAACTTGAGCGCGAGGATCGGCGCTTTATCCCCTTCACCCTGACGGATCAGGGCCAGCGTGGCCGTGACCCGCTGCTGATTGCCGTCGAGCATTTGCTCAAGTTGCCCGATAGCCGATTCCCGGTCAGTGAAATCCTCGACTTGCTGGACGTGCCCGCCTTGCGGGCCCGATTCGGGGTACAAGAGCGCGACCTGCCGACGCTGCATCGCTGGATAGAAGGCGCGGGTGTTCGCTGGGGCATGAATGCCGAGCAGCGTGCCGGCCTGGGGCTGCCAGGTGAGCTCGAGCAAAACAGTTGGCGCTTTGGCTTGCGCCGCATGCTGCTGGGCTATGCCGTGGGCAGTGGCGAGGCCTGCGATGGCATCGAACCCTACGATGAAATCGGCGGCCTGGATGCGGCCCTGATCGGCCCGTTGGTGGCCTTGCTCGATGCCTTGCAGATTGCTCACCAGGAGTTGTCACGACCGGCGTCGCCCGAGCAATGGGGCGCGCGCCTGCAAGCCCTGATGCAGGTGTTTTTCCTGGCCAGCAATGAGCACGACGACTACCTGCTCGCCCAGCTCGAGTTGCTGCGCGAAACCTGGCTGGAGACCTGCGAGTCGGTTGGCCTGCATGACGAGCTGCCGCTGACCGTCGTGCGTGAAGCCTGGTTGGCCGGTCTCGACCAGGGGCGCTTGTCCCAGCGGTTCCTGGCCGGTGCGGTGAATTTCTGCACCTTGATGCCGATGCGCGCCATCCCGTTCAAGCTCGTATGCCTGCTGGGTATGAACGACGGTGATTACCCGCGTGCGCAACCGCCACTGGACTTCGACCTGATGGGCAGCGACTACCGCCCCGGTGACCGTTCGCGGCGAGAGGACGACCGCTACCTGCTGCTCGAAGCCTTGCTCTCGGCTCGCGATCAGCTCTACATCAGTTGGGTCGGACGCAGTATTCGCGACAACAGCGAGCGCCCGGCATCGGTGCTTATCGGTCAGTTGCGTGATCACCTGGCCAATGGTTGGAGGCTTGTGGATGAGCAGCAAGAGCTGCTGGCGGCGATGACTCAGGAGCATCCGCTGCAGCCCTTCAGTGCACGCTACTTCCATGAAGGTGATCAGTTGTTCAGCTACGCCCGGGAATGGCAGCTATTGCATGAGGATCGCCCGCACACCCAGGCGTCGGTCCTGCTGGATCCCTATGTTCAGGAAGAGCCGCTGAGCCTGGCACAGCTTCAGGATTTCCTGCGCCACCCGGTGCGGCACTTTTTCAGTCAGCGCCTCAAAGTGTTTTTCGAATCGGCCCAGGCACCCCTGGAAGACGAAGAGCCCTTCGTGCTCGATGCCTTGCAGCGCTACAGCCTGAGCGACAGCCTGCTTGAAGCGGCGCTGAGCCATCCGGATCAACCCGAGCAAGCCTTGCAGCTCCAGGCCCAGCGCTTGCAACACAGTGGCTTGCTGCCGATGGCCGGTTTCGGTGAGTGCCTGCAGCGTGAGTTGATCGAGCCGCTGCCGGATCTGGTGCAGCGTTATCAACAGCTGCTGGCGTTGTGGCCCACACCGAACACCAGCGCGCTGCCGGTTTCGCTGCAGCTCAATGGCGTGAGTCTGGAGGGCTGGCTCAGTGGGCTTCATCAACGGGCCGACGGTGGCTTATTGTCGGTCACGACGATCCCCAACAGCATTGGTTCGATCAAGACGCGCAAATGGCATCGGCTGACCCGGCCGTGGATCAACCATCTGGTGGCCTGTGCGTGCGGCTTGCCGATGACCACGGGGTTGGTCGCCAGTGACGACACCCTGCTACTGGCCCCGCTGGACGAAAACGCCGCGCTGAAGATCCTTGGCGATCTGCTGCAGGCCTGGCAGTCGGGCATGCGTCAGCCCCTGCCGGTGGCGGTCAAGACTGCGTTCGCCTGGCTGGGCCAGACCGATCCGGTCAAAGCACAGGCCGCGGCTCGCAAGGCCTACGAGGGCGATGGCTTGACCAGCGAAGGCGAGCGACGGGAAAGCCCCGCGCTGGCACGCCAGTTCGCCGATTACAACGCCCTGATTGCCGATGAAACCTTCGAGGCCTGGTGTGACGCGCTCTACCGTCCGCTGCTCGAAGCCTCCTGGCGTTCCGTGACCCGCGAGGAATCGCCTGCATGACAGCAACAGTCCCCTTGGCATTAGCCTTCCCGCTTCGTGGTAGCCAACTGATCGAAGCCAGTGCCGGTACCGGCAAGACCTTCACCATTTCGGCGCTGTATCTGCGCCTGGTGCTGGGGCACGGCGATCAGTTCAGCGGTTTTGGCCGCGAACTGCTGCCGCCGCAAATTCTCGTGGTGACCTTCACCGATGCGGCCACCAAGGAGCTGCGCGAGCGTATCCGCACCCGACTGGCGGAAGCCGCCCAGTTCTTCCGCGACGAAACACCGGCCCCCGACAGCCTGATCGCCGACTTGCGCGGGCAGTACAGCGTCGAACAATGGCCCGGCTGTGCGAACCGCCTGGACATTGCCGCGCAATGGATGGATGAGGCCGCCGTTTCGACCATCCACAGTTGGTGCCAGCGCATGCTGCGTGAGCACGCATTCGACAGCGGCAGCCTGTTTACCCAATCCCTTGAGACCGATCACAGCGACCTGCTCGGCGAAGTGGTGCGCGATTACTGGCGCCTGTATTGCTATCCGATGCAGGGCGACGCGCTGAACTGGGTGCGCTCCAACTGGGGCGGCCCGGCGGCCTTGTTGTCGCGGGTGCGTGGACTGTTCGACAGTGAGCGTGACAGCGCAGAGGGCAAGGCACCGGCCGAGTTGATTGGCGAGTGCTTGCAGGCACGACGTGAGGCGCTGGTGGCGCTCAAGGCACCCTGGGTGCAATGGGCCCCCGAGTTGCGTGACATCTGCCTGCAGGGCGTGGCGAGCAAGGCCGTTGACGGTCGCAAGATGCAAGCCCGTTATTTCGAGCCCTGGTTCGAGAAAATCAGCGCCTGGGCCGAGGATGAAAGCCTTGAGCAATTGGACATCGGCACCGGCTTCACTCGCCTGACCCCCGATGGCATGGCCGAAGCCTGGAAAGGCCAGGCCCCCACTCATCCAGGGCTGGACGCCATGTCCGGCTTGAAAACCCATCTGGATGCACTGCCGACGCCGGACGCCGCGGTGTTGAAACATGCGGCGCAGTGGATCGGCGCGCGTTTTGAACACGAGAAACGCCGTCGCGCCGAAATGGGCTTCGACGACATGTTGCTGCGCCTGCGCGCGGCGTTGCAAGCCGAGGGCGGTGAGCGCCTGGCGACCTTGATCCGTGAGCAGTTCCCGGTCGCGTTGATCGATGAGTTCCAGGACACCGACCCGGTGCAGTACCGCATCTTCGAGAGCATCTATCGCATTGAGGACAACAACCCGGAGAGCGGGCTGTTTCTGATCGGCGATCCGAAGCAGGCGATCTATGCATTCCGGGGCGCCGATATCTACACCTACCTGCGGGCACGCCAGGCGACAAGCGGACGCTTGCATACCCTGGGCACCAACTTCCGCTCCAGCCACGGCATGGTCGATGCGGTGAACCATGTGTTCCAGAGGGCTGAATGTCGAGAGCAGGGGCGGGGTGCGTTTCTGTTCCGTGAGCCGGACGGCGAGAACCCCGTCCCCTTTTCGCCGGTAGCGTCCCAGGGCCGCAAGGAGTCGTTGCAGGTCGACGGCCAGGCGGTGCCGGCGCTGAATGTCTGGCAGCTGTCCAGCGAACAGCCCCTGTCGGGTGCCGTCTATCGACAGCAACTGGCCGCCGCGTGCGCCAGTGAAATTACCGCGTTACTCAACGGTGGCCAGCAGGGGCGGGCGGGTTTCGTGCGCGACGCGCAAGCGCTCGTGGGCTTGCTGCCGGCCGACATCGCGATTCTGGTGCGCGATGGCAAGGAGGCCCAGGCTGTGCGCAATGAGTTGTCGGCGCGAGGTGTGCGCAGTGTCTACCTTTCGGACAAGGACTCAGTGTTCGCCGCCCAGGAAGCCCATGACCTGCTGAGTTGGCTCAAGGCTTGTGCCGAGCCGGATGTCGAGCGTCCGCTGCGTGCGGCATTGGCCAGCATCACCCTTAACCTGTCATTGATAGAGCTGGAACGCTTGAACCAGGATGAGTTGGCCTGGGAACGGCGCGTCATGCAGTTTCGTGCGTATCGGCTGATCTGGCGGACTCAGGGGGTGCTGCCGATGTTGCGGCGCCTGCTCCACGACTTCGAACTGCCTCAGGCGTTGATTGCCCGCAGCGATGGCGAGCGGGTGTTGACCAACCTGCTGCACCTCTCGGAACTGCTGCAGCAGGCCGCCGCCGAGCTGGATGGCGAGCAGGCCCTGATCCGGCATCTGTCCGAGCACCTGGCGTTGTCCGGGCAGGCGGGTGAAGAGCAGATCCTGCGCCTGGAAAGCGACGAGCAACTGGTCAAGGTGGTCACCATCCACAAGTCCAAGGGCCTTGAGTACCCCTTGGTCTTCCTGCCGTTCATTTGTTCGGCCAAGCCGGTGGACGGCAGTCGCCTGCCGTTGCATTACCACGATGAACACGGCAAGTCTCAGGTCTCCATGAGCCCGACGCCCGAGCTGATTGCACGGGCCGACCACGAGCGCCTGGCAGAAGACTTGCGGTTGCTCTACGTGGCCCTGACCCGGGCCCGGCATGCGTGCTGGCTCGGCGTCAGCGACCTCAAGCGTGGCAACAGCAACAGCTCGGTGCTGCACCTCTCTGCGCTGGGCTATGTACTCGGCGGGGGCGAACAACTGGCTGAATCGGCGGGCCTGGCGTGTTGGCTGCGAGACATGCAGCACGACTGCGTGGCGCTGAGCATTGGCGAGATGCCCGAGGCCAACGACGAGCGCTATCACCCACCGCGCAACGAGGCGAAGTTACTCGCACCGCGAGAGCCCAAGCGCAGGGCGGCGGAAAACTGGTGGATCGCCTCCTACAGTGCGCTGCGCATTGGCGATCGCCTGGCGGGTGCTGGCGACGAGGCTCCGGAAAGCCCGCAAGCGCAAAAACTCTTCGATGACGAGCGCCTTGACCCGGACGCCCCCCGTGAGGTGCTCGTCAGTGGCGGTGATATCCATCGTTTTCCCCGTGGGCCGAATCCCGGCACCTTTCTTCATGGCCTGCTGGAGTGGGCCGGCAACGAGGGCTTCAGCGCCGATCAGCAGGCCATCGAAGACGCCATTGCCCGCCGTTGCAACCGCCGCGGCTGGGAAGGCTGGATCACGACCCTGAGTGGCTGGCTGGAACACCTGATCCAGGCACCGTTGCGCCTGGGCGCGGACCAATCGCCGGTGGTATTAGGGCAATTGACCGAGTACCGGGTGGAGATGGAGTTCTGGTTCGCCAGCCACACCGTCGATGTGGTGAAACTCGATGAGCTGGTGCGGCAATACACCCATGGTGGTGCTGCCCGAGTAGCGGCCGAGCCGGTGAAACTCAATGGCATGTTCAAGGGCTTTATCGACCTGACCTTCGAGCACGAGGGGCGCTACTACGTGGCCGACTACAAATCCAACTGGCTGGGTGCCGACGACTCGGCCTACACCGAGCAGGCTATGGAGCAGTCGATGCTCGATCACCGTTATGACCTGCAGTACGTGCTGTACCTGCTGGCGCTGCATCGCCAGCTCAAGGCACGGCTCGCCGACTACGATTACGACCGCCACATGGGCGGCGCCTTGTACCTGTTCCTGCGGGGCACTCAGGCACCGAGCCAGGGCGTGTATTTCACCCGTCCGCCACGCACCTTGATCGAACGCCTGGACCGCTTGTTCCAGGGCCAACCAGAACCCAGGGCCGAAGCCGCCTGGGAGCAGGGTGTATTGCTATGAATCGTTCCTTCGCTGACCTGCTACCCACACCCCTGACGGCCGAGAGTCTGGCGCAACTGGCGCCCCTGAGCCGTGCCGAGGACTTGTTGCTGTTGCTTGAGCGCTGGGTCGAGCGCGGCTGGCTGCGGGCGCTGGACAAGGCCTTTGTCGCCTTCCTCCATGAGCGCGACCCGGACGGTGACCCCTTGGTGTTGCTGGCGGGGGCATTGACCAGTCACCAGTTGGGGCACGGTCACGTCTGCCTTGACCTGTTCGAGACGCTCAAGGAGCCGGACTTCGCCCTGTCCCTGCCGCCGGAAGGCGAGGTGCAGACCGGTACCCGCTTGCTGCCCTCGCAATTGCTGGAAGCCGTGGAAGGCGCCCACTGGTGCAAGGTGCTGGCGTCCAGCCCGCTGGTGGCGTTGGCCGCCGATGGGCGAGAAGAGACCCGGCACCGGCCGTTGGTGTTGTCCGGCAAGCGCCTGTACCTGCGACGGTACTGGGCGTACGAGCGGCGCATCGACAGCGCATTGCGCGAACGGCTGGTGGCCCATGAACCTGTCGCGGCTGATCTGTCCGAACGCCTCAACGGGTTGTTTGGACCGGTCAAGGCCGGTGCCCCGATCGATTGGCAGAAGCTGGCCTGTGCCCTGGCCACCCGTGGTGCATTCAGCATCATCACTGGCGGGCCAGGCACCGGTAAAACCACCACCGTCGTGCGCTTGCTGGCGCTGCTCCAGGCGCCCGCCGTGGAGGCGCAAAAGCCGTTGCGCATTCGGCTCGCGGCGCCGACCGGCAAGGCTGCCGCGCGGTTGACCGAGTCCATCAGCCAGCAAGTCCGTACGCTGCAGGTCGCCGACAATGTCAGAGACAAGATCCCTTCTGACGTGACCACGGTCCATCGTCTGCTGGGCAGCCGTCCGGGCACCCGGCATTTCCGGCATCACGCTGGCAATCCGCTGCCGTTGGATGTGCTGGTGGTCGACGAGGCGTCGATGATCGACCTGGAAATGATGGCCAACCTGCTCGACGCCTTGCCGGCCCATGCCCGCCTGGTGCTGCTGGGTGACAAGGATCAACTGGCCTCGGTGGAGGCCGGCGCCGTGCTCGGTGACCTGTGTCGCGATGCCGAGGCCGGTTGGTACAGTCCACAGACCCGTGACTGGCTGGAAGCGGTCAGCGGTGAACAGCTGAGCGGCAGCGAGCTGCAGGAAGACCTCGATGGCCGTCACCCGCTGGCCCAGCAAGTGGTGATGTTGCGCCACTCGCGGCGCTTCGGTGAGGGCAGCGGCATCGGTCAGCTGGCGCGCTGGGTCAATCAACAGAACGCCGAGCACGCACGTCAGTTGCTGGCGGCCCGTAGCCATGTCGATCTGCATGTGCTGGCGCTCAAGGGCGAGCAGGACAGGGCACTGGAGCGCCTGCTGCTCGATGGCCAGGGGGACGGCCCGAAAGGGTATCGGCATTACCTGAGCCTGCTGCGCAATCAGCGACCGCCCCTGGACGCCGCCCCCGACGATGCTTGCTGGGAGAACTGGGCCCGCGATGTCTTGCACGCCTTTGATGCGTTCCAGTTGCTGTGCGCCGTGCGCAAGGGGCCATGGGGGGTGGAAGGGCTGAACCAGCGCATCACGACCGCGTTGCTCAAGGCCCGACTGATCGACAGCGACCAGCAATGGTACGAAGGCCGGCCCGTGCTGATGACGCGCAACGACTACGGCCTGGGCCTGATGAATGGCGACATCGGCATTGCCCTCAAACTGCCAGAGCGTGATGGGCAGGATGCCGGTCGCCAGGTGCTGCGTGTGGCCTTTGCCCGCAACGATGGCCAGGGTGGTGTGCGGTTTGTGTTACCGAGCCGGCTGAACGATGTGGAAACCGTGTATGCCATGACGGTGCACAAGTCCCAGGGCTCGGAATTCGCCCACACCGCGCTGATCCTTCCGGATGCGCTGAACCCGGTGCTGACCAAGGAGCTGATCTACACCGGCATTACCCGGGCCAAGGACTGGTTCAGTCTGATAGAACCCCGCAGCGGCGTGTTCGAGGAGGCGGTGCGGCGTAAGGTCAAGCGCTTGAGCGGGCTGATGCTGGAATTGGGCTGATGGCTATGAAAGATGACTGATCGATCAGCTTTTCCATGGGGCGCGGGTGCTGGAAACACCGGATAGTCAGTCGGGCCGCGCACTGCGTGGCCTCGCCGCTGTTTCTGTGCTGTGCTATCGTTGCGGCATCATTTTCGTCACGACCAAAGAGAATTCCTGCATGAAGCTGACTGTCTGGACGACAGAATGCATGGTGGGCTGGAAGCGATTCTGGCTGGCCGGGATGTTCTGTTTGTTCAGCCTTCCGCTGTTCGCTCAGTCGCAAACGCCTGTGAGCATGGCCGATCAACGCGCAAAATCCGTCACCCAGGTCGTGCTGGGCATTCTCAGTTATGCGCGCTGGCCGGTAGAGCCGACCCGGTTGCGGCTCTGCGTGATCGGGCCCACGGAATACACCGACGACCTGGTCAAGGGCACGACCCAGGCCACCGGGCGCCCGGTGATCGTGCGCCGCCTGCTGGCCGGTGACCCGGGCATTGTCAGTGAGTGCGATGCGGTCTACCTCGGCAAGTTGACCCCCGAAGAGCGCAGCACGCTGTTTGCCGGATTGAGCGGTCGCCCGGTGCTGAGTATCAGCGAGGGTGGCGATCAATGCACGGTCGGCAGCCTGTTCTGCCTGCAGGTCACCGACAGTCATGTGTCATTCGAGGTCAACCTCGACTCGGTGGCTCGCAGCGGCGTGCGCATTCACCCCAGTGTCTTGCAACTGTCACGCCGTAAACAGGCGGCCCCATGAGCCTGTTCAATAGAAGCGCGCGCCCGACGCTGCGCTCGGTCATTGGCCGTGGCAACCTGATCGTCGCCCTGGTCGGCGTGGCCATGACCAGCTTGTCCCTGACTGCGATGGGCGTGCTGGCCTTGCGGGTGTACGCCGATCACAACCTGCACCTGATCGCTCGCTCCATCAGCTACACCGTGGAAGCGGCGGTGGTGTTCAACGACAACGTGGCGGCGACCGAGGCACTGGCATTGATCGCCGCCACGGAAGAAGTGGCCGATGCCCAGGTGTTCGACGCCAGAGGCCAGTTGTTGGCGCGTTGGCAGCGGCCGGAAACCGGACTGGTGTCTGAGCTTGAAATGCAGATTTCCCGCGCCCTGCTGGAAGAACCCATCCGCCTGCCCATCGTCCATCAGGATCAGCCAGTCGGCAGTATTCTGCTGACCGGACATGGCGCCAGCCTGATGCGCTTCCTGCTCAGTGGATTGGCCGGGATCGTCCTGTGCACCGCGCTGAGTGCCGGGGTGGCGATGTTCCTGGCGCGCCGGCAACTGCAAGGAATCATCGGCCCGTTACGGCGCTGGGCGGATGTCGCCCATGCCGCACGGATCGAGCGCGCGTTTGACCAGCGTGTGCCACCGGCGCGTATCGCCGAACTGGACAGCCTGGGCAATGACTTCAATGCCCTGCTCGATGAACTGGAGTCCTGGCAGACCAATTTGCAAAGCGAGAATGAAACCCTGGCTCACCAGGCCAGCCACGACAGCCTGACCGGGCTACCGAACCGGGCCTTCTTTGAAGGCCGCTTGATCCGCGCCTTGCGCAACGGCAGCAAGCACAATCAGCGGGTGGCGGTGCTGTTTCTCGACAGTGACCGCTTCAAGGAGATCAACGACAGTTTCGGCCACGCCGCGGGGGATGCGGTGTTGGTGGCGGTGGCTAACCGGGTCCGGGCGCAGTTGCGTGAAGAGGACCTGGTGGCACGCCTGGGAGGCGATGAGTTTGCCGTGCTGCTGACGCCGTTGCACAGGACCGAAGATGCCGAACGGATTGCCGGCAAGATAATCGACAGCATGCAGATACCGGTTCAGCTGCCAGGCGGTCACTCGGTCCTGACCTCACTGAGCGTGGGCATCGCGATTTTCCCCGATCATGGCACCACCCCCGGCGCCTTGCTCAATGCCGCCGATGCGGCGATGTATCACGCCAAAAGCCTCGCTCGAGGCGGGCAATACACGGCACGGTCGGAGCACCTTGCCGTCAACGTTCAAACCAGGAGCTAACCCCCTTGTTTTCACTGACTCAGCGTTCCCTTCGACTCTTCACCCTGACCCTGACCCTGTTCATGGCCATGCTGGCCTTGACCGGGTGCCAGACCGCGCCGCCAAAAGGCCTCACCCCCGCGCAAATCACCGTGCTCAAACAACAGGGGTTCGAATTGACCGAGGAAGGCTGGGAGTTCGGTTTGTCGGGCAAGGTGCTGTTTGGCAGTGACGTGGAGCGCCTGAACGTCCAAAGCACTGACATCGTCGAGCGGATTGGCAAGGCGCTGCTGGGCGTCGGCATCGAGCGCGTGCGAGTCGACGGCCACACCGACGCCTCGGGCAAGGAAGCCTATAACCAGCAACTGTCCCTGCGCCGGGCCAAGAGTGTGGCCACGGTACTGACCCGCGTTGGCATGCGCGAAGAGAACATTCAACTGCGTGGCTTGGGCAGCAGCGAGCCGGTGGCACCCAACAACAGCGCTGCCGGACGCACCGAGAACCGCCGGGTGGCGATCGTGGTCAGCGCCGACTAGTCGGCGAATCGCATCGTTCGGGTCTCACCCATCAATAGCGCCTGATTCTGCTCGGTCACGGCGCGGATATAGTCCCAGAGCAGGGTGATCCGCTTGAGCTTGCGCAGGTCTTCGCGGCAGTACATCCAGAACTGCCGGGTGATCGTGATCTCCTCCGGTAATACCGGCAGCAGCCGTGGGTCCTGGGCCGCCAGGAAACACGGCAGGATCGCCAGCGAGCGGCCTTGCTGCGCCGCGACAAACTGCGCAATCACGCTGGTGCTGCGCAGGTTGGCGCTGGCGCCGGGCAGCACGTTGGCCAGGTACAGCAGCTCCGAGCTGAAGGCCAGGTCGTCGACATAACTGATGAACTGATGCTGGCCCAGATCAGCCGGACGGCGAATGGGTGGGTGTTGGTCGAGGTAGTCCTGGGTCGCGTACAACTGCAAACGGTAGTCGCAAAGTTTGCAGCAGACGTAAGGGCCGTGTTCCGGGCGCTCCAGGGCGATGACAATGTCGGCTTCGCGCTTGGACAGGCTGATGAAGTGCGGCAACGGCAGGATGTCCACCGAGATCGCCGGGTAGGCATCGACGAAGTGGCTGAGCTGCGGGGTGATGAAGAAACTGCCGAAACCCTCGGTACAGCCCATCCTGACGTGGCCGGACAACGCCACCCCCGAACCCGAGACCTGTTCGCACGCCATGTGCAGCGTGCTTTCTATGGATTCGGCATACCCCAGCAAACGCTGGCCCTCGGCGGTGAGGACAAAGCCGTTGGTCCGGGACTTCTCGAACAGCAAGGTACCCATGGAGCCTTCCAGCGAGCTGATGCGCCGCGACACCGTGGTGTAGTCCACGGCCAGGCGCTTGGCGGCGGTGCTGGCCTTGCGGGTGCGGGCGACTTCAAGGAAAAACTTCAGGTCGTCCCAGTTCAGGGAGCCCAGGGATGTGATGTTTTTTTGCATGTTGGACCGGCTTTTATGTGCGTTCTTATTAGAAGTTTGCACATCTATACTCCAAAAACAGCCCGATAACCATTTCGCGGTACACGCCTCATCTCAAGGCGACTTGCTCGCCTTGGCTCCTAGCATAATTACAAGTTCCGGAGACCAGCATGAACGCATCGCTTACGCCCAACGAAACCACCGTGCAGACCGTCAAGCTGTTGATCGATGGTCAGTGGGTCGAGTCCAAGACCACCGAATGGCACGACATCGTCAACCCGGCGACCCAGCAAGTGCTGGCCAAAGTCCCGTTCGCCACGGCCGAGGAAGTTGACGCGGCGATCAGTGCGGCCCATCGCGCCTTCCAGACCTGGAAGCTGACCCCGATTGGCGCGCGGATGCGCATCATGCTCAAGCTCCAGGCGCTGATTCGCGAACACTCCAAACGCATCGCCGTGGTCCTGAGCGCCGAGCAAGGCAAAACCATTGCCGACGCCGAAGGCGATATTTTCCGTGGCCTGGAAGTGGTCGAGCACGCCTGCTCCATCGGCAGCCTGCAAATGGGCGAGTTCGCTGAAAACGTCGCCGGTGGCGTCGACACCTACACCCTGCGCCAACCGATCGGTGTGTGCGCCGGTATCACGCCGTTCAACTTCCCGGCGATGATTCCGCTGTGGATGTTCCCGATGGCCATCGCCTGCGGCAACACCTTCGTCCTCAAGCCTTCCGAACAGGACCCGCTGTCGACCCTGCTGCTGGTGGAGCTGGCGATTGAGGCCGGGGTACCGGCTGGCGTGCTCAACGTGGTGCACGGCGGCAAGGACGTGGTGGATGCCCTGTGCACCCACAAGGACATCAAGGCCGTTTCGTTCGTCGGTTCGACCGCGGTCGGTACCCATGTCTACGACCTGGCTGGCAAGCACGGCAAGCGCGTGCAATCGATGATGGGCGCCAAGAACCACGCCGTGGTGCTGCCCGATGCCAACCGTGAGCAAGCGCTCAACGCCCTGGTCGGCGCAGGTTTCGGCGCGGCCGGTCAACGCTGCATGGCCACCTCGGTGGTGGTGCTGGTGGGCGCGGCCAAGCAGTGGTTGCCAGACCTCAAGGCCCTGGCGCAACAACTCAAGGTCAACGCAGGCAGCGAGCCGGGTACCGATGTCGGCCCAGTGATCTCCAAGCGCGCCAAGGCACGGATTCTGGAACTGATCGAAAGCGGCATCAAGGAAGGTGCGAAGCTTGAACTGGACGGTCGCGATGTCAGCGTTCCGGGCTTCGAGCAGGGCAACTTTGTCGGTCCGACCCTGTTCTCGGGCGTGACTACCGACATGCAGATCTACACCCAGGAAATCTTCGGCCCGGTACTGGTGGTGCTGGAGGTCGACACCCTGGATCAGGCCATTGCCCTGGTCAACGCCAACCCGTTCGGCAACGGCACCGGCCTGTTCACCCAGAGCGGAGCAGCGGCGCGCAAGTTCCAGAATGAAATCGACGTAGGCCAGGTCGGCATCAACATCCCGATTCCGGTGCCGGTCCCGTTCTTCAGCTTCACCGGTTCCCGTGGCTCCAAGCTCGGCGACCTGGGCCCGTATGGCAAGCAAGTGGTGCAGTTCTACACTCAAACCAAGACCGTCACCAGCCGCTGGTTCGACGATGACAGCGTCAATGACGGTGTGAACACCACCATCAACCTGCGTTGAGGAGCCGGACATGAAAATCGCTTTTATCGGTCTCGGCAACATGGGCGCGCCGATGGCGCGCAACCTGATCAAGGCCGGCCATTCGCTGAACCTGGTCGACCTGAACAAAGCCGTGCTCGCGGAGCTGGCACAGCTGGGCGGTACCATCAGCGCGACGGCCCGTGAAGCCGCGCAAGGTGCAGAACTGGTGATCACCATGCTGCCGGCCGCCGTGCATGTGCGCAGCGTCTGGCTGGGTGAAGACGGCGTGTTGGCCGGGATCGCCAAGGGCGTGCCCGCCGTGGATTGCAGCACCATCGATCCGCAGACCGCCCGCGATGTCGCCGCCGCAGCAGCCAAACAAGGCGTGAGCATGGCCGATGCACCGGTTTCCGGTGGTACCGGTGGCGCGGCGGCCGGCACACTGACCTTCATGGTCGGTGCTACCCCGGAACTGTTCGCCACCCTGCAACCGGTGCTGGCGCAGATGGGCCGCAACATCGTGCACTGTGGCGAAGTCGGCACCGGGCAAATCGCCAAGATCTGCAACAACCTGCTGCTGGGGATCTCCATGGTCGGCGTCAGTGAAGCCATGGCCCTGGGCGATGCCCTGGGGATCGACACGGGCGTGCTGGCGGGGATCATCAACAGCTCCACCGGCCGTTGCTGGAGTTCGGAAATGTACAACCCGTGGCCGGGCGTGGTTGAAACGGCCCCGGCGTCCCGTGGCTACACCGGCGGTTTCGGTGCCGAACTGATGCTCAAGGACCTGGGGCTGGCCACTGAAGCCGCGCGCCAGGTGCACCAGCCGGTGGTGCTCGGGGCGGTGGCCCAGCAGCTGTATCAGGCCATGAGCCTGCGCGGTGAAGGCGGCAAGGACTTCTCGGCGATCATCAACGGCTATCGCAAACCTCAGTAGGGGTGTTTCCGGGGGACTGCATCGAGTGGTCCCCCGGTTTTTTACATTTAGCCCAATGTAGGAGCGAGCTGGCTCGCGATGGGCGTTAACGATAACGCGTATTTTCTGGATAAACGCGTAGCTCTTGAGTTCATCGCGAGCCAGCTCGCTCCTACATTCTGGGGTGTGTATCTACACGAGATCTTTACCGGGAGCCCACGTCGGGTGGGCTCCCGGTTTTTTGTGCTCAGGCGAACACGAAATACTTGCGCACGGTCTCGACCACTTCCCAGGTGCCTTTCATTCCCGGCTCCACGACGAAGATATCACCGGCACGCAGGTGGATCGGTTCCATGCCGTCCGGGGTGATCACGCAGTAGCCTTCCTGGAAATGGCAGTACTCCCACTTCACGTAGTCCACTCGCCATTTACCCGGTGTGCAGATCCAGGTGCCCATGATCTTGCTGCCATCCTCGCTGGTGTAGGCGTTGAGGTTGACGGTGTGCGGATCGCCTTCGAGCTTTTCCCATTTGCAGGCATCGAGGACGGGCAGCGGATGGGTATCGCGCAGGACGGTAATGGGTTTGGACATGCTGACTCCGAGCGTTAGGCAGGACTGAAGTCGCACCCTATAGCGTCCATCCGCGGGTCAGTTGTCTGTGCTCGACACTGAGCTATCCAGAAACGCGCGCGGCTTCACACTCGCTCGAGCGGGCACTGCTGTTGCACGTGCGCCAGGCTCGCCTGGAGCTTGGACAGTTGCTGGTGTTGCTGGGTCAGTTGCACGATGCTGTCGGCCAGTTGCTGTTTTTTGTCGACGATGGCCTGCAGGGCCAGGTCCCAAGGTGGCGTCTGGTCGCGGTGGTCCTGAAGCATCACCTGCATTTCCTTGAGCTTGAAACCCAATTGCTGGGCGCATTTGATGAAGCTCAACAGGTCGACACTGTGCTGGTCGTAAATGCGGTATTTGCCTTGACGCTGCGCGGGCGGTAGCAGGCCGATGTCTTCGTAGTGACGGATGCTCTTGATGGTGGTGCCCGACAGCTTTGCCGCTTTACCGATGTACATGAAAAGTCCCTTTTTCGTGAGTGTCCCGGATGACACCGCCGATTATCTCCGAGACTTAGCCCTCAGCGATAGCCTGCGCCTGCATCAACCAATTGTTCCGTTGCCGTGGCGTTGAGTTGAGCACCGGGCCGAAGGTCAGGGTGTTCAGCGGTCTGATGCCGCAAAAGGCCAGGGTGGTCTTGCGCATTTGATGCACGCCGGGCATGCGATAGATCCAGCGGTAATACCAGGGCGGTGTGTCCATGGTCACCAGCAGGTCGGCGGTACGACCCTGCAGCAGCTTGTCTGGAAAGGCCTTGCCGGGACGGTACTTGAAGGCGAAGCCAGGTAGGAACACCCGGTCGAAAAAGCCCTTGAGCAACGCTGGAATCGCCCCCCACCAGATCGGGTACACAAAGGTCAGGTGTTCGGCCCAGGTGATGTCCGCCTGAGCCTTCAACAGGTCGGCTTCCAGCGGCTGAACCTGCTGGTAGCCCTCGCGCAAAATCGGGTCGAAACTCAAGGCGCCCAGGCGCAGCTCGCGAACCTCATGCCCGGCACTGTTTGCCGCCTGCGCATAGCGGTCGGCCAGGGCGCCGCAAAAACTGTTACTGGAAGGGTGGCCGAGAATCACCAGTATCCGTTTGCCCATGTGCTTCTCCCTGGAAGGTAAAACCAGGAGGATAAAGTCGACCCCTTGGGGGAGAGTCAAGATCCTTGGATAGCAGCTGTAGCATCCATTGAAATTTCTATCCGATAAACTCCGTTTTTTTAGCATTAAGTGCGAAACATTTGGCCGTTGCCGAAGGATTTCGCAAGAAAGTTGACGGGTTTCACTCGTATCATTCACGGGTGAGCAGGCCGAGATTCCAACAATGAAAACTACACCATCGTGGTGGGACATCAGTCCCCCCTTGAGCACCGCAACCCCCACGTGGCCGGGTGATACGCCGTTTCAGGAAGAGCGCGTGTGGACGTTCGGGCCCGAGTGCCCGGTCAACGTCGGCCGCGTTACCCTGTCTCCCCACACCGGGGCCCACGTCGATGCACCGCTGCATTACCGCCCCGACGGCGCGCCGATTGGCGAGGTGTCGCTGGAGGTCTACATGGGCCCGTGCCGCGTCCTGCACTGCCTGGACAGCGGCGCCCTGGTTCAGCCCGGGCAACTGCAAGGCCGGTTGGCCAATGTGCCGGCGCGCGTGCTGCTGCGCACCTATCGACAGGCCCCCCTGGCGACCTGGGACCCGGACTTCACGGCGGTCGCCAAGGAAACCGTCGAGCTGCTGTCGAGCCTGGGTGTGCGCTTGATCGGTATCGATACGCCGTCGCTGGACCCCCAGCAATCCAAGACCATGGATGCGCACAACGCCGTGGCCCGCCATGGCATGGCGATCCTCGAGGGCATCGTGCTCGATGAGGTGCCGGAAGGCGACTACGAGCTGATCGCGCTACCGCTGCGCTTCGCCAATCTGGACGCCAGCCCGGTTCGGGCGATCCTGCGTCCACTCCCTACACTGCAACCTGAGGAGTCGGTTCGATGAGCCAATGTCCCTATTCACCGGGCAACCCGACAGACGAATGGCATAACGCCGAGCTGAATTTTTCCGACTCCATGAGTTACGGCGACTACCTGGACCTGGGCAAGATTCTCAGCGCCCAGCATCCGCTGTCCCCGGACCATAACGAAATGCTGTTCATCATCCAGCACCAGACATCCGAGCTGTGGATGAAACTGATGCTGCACGAGCTCAAGGCTGCCCGCGAACACGTTCGCTTGGGTGAGCTGCCGCCGGCGTTCAAGATGCTGGCGCGGGTGTCGCGGATTTTCGATCAGCTGGTGCATGCCTGGACCGTGCTGGCGACCATGACCCCAACCGAATACCACGCGATCCGGCCGTTCCTGGGGCAGTCGTCGGGCTTCCAGTCGTTCCAGTACCGCGAGATCGAGTTCATCCTCGGCAACAAGAGTGCAACGCTGCTGCGCCCGCATGCCCACCGCCCGGAACTGTTGGCGGAACTGGAGAAGTCGATCGCCACACCGTCACTGTATGACGAGGCGATTCACTTGATGGCCCGCGCGGGGCTGGCGATTGATCCGCAGCGTTTGACCTGCGACCCGACCCAGCCGACTGCGCATGACGCCACAGTCGAAGCGGCTTGGCGTGTGGTCTACAAAGACCCTACGCAGTACTGGGACCTGTATCAGTTGGCCGAGAAGTTCATCGACCTCGAAGACTCGTTCCGCCAGTGGCGCTTCCGCCACGTCACCACGGTTGAACGGATCATCGGCTTCCAGCCGGGCACCGGTGGTACGGAAGGCGTCGGCTACCTGCGCAAGATGCTCGACACTGTGTTGTTCCCAGAACTGTGGCGAGTGCGGTCGACCCTCTGATCGGTCAATAAAAAGCCCCGGCATTCAGTGAATACCGGGGCTTTTTACTGACTGGCGAACGCTTATTGAGTGACCGATAAGGCGCGAGTGCGAGCCACGCGCATCCGGTAGGCCACGAACAGGATCGCGACCCAGACCGGGATGGCGAACACCGATGCCCGAATGCCTGGAATCATCAGCAAGACGCAGATGATCACGGCCATGAAGGCCAGGCACAGGTAGTTGGTGTACGGTGACCAGAATGCCTTGAAGCCCGGGACGATGCCTTTTTGCTTCATCGCCTTGCGGAACTTCAGGTGCGTCAGGCTGATCAGCGCCCAGTTGATCATCAACGAGGCAACCACCAGGGCCATCAACAACTCCAGCGCTCCATGGGGGGCCACGTAGTTGACCACCACGCACAGCATAGTGACCAGTGCCGACACACCCAGCGCCAGCAATGGAACGCCTTGCTTGTTCAGCTTCATCAGCTTTTTCGGCGCATCGCCCTGTTCTGCCAGGCCGTACAGCATGCGGCTGTTGCAGTAGACGCCGCTGTTGTACACCGACAGCGCGGCGGTGAGGACTACGAAATTGAGGATTTGCGCGGCGGTGTCGCTGCCGATCAGGGCAAAGATCTGCACGAACGGGCTGCCGCTGTAGGCATCGCCGGACGCGCCAAGGGTCTGCAGCAGTTGGTCCCATGGGTACAACGACAGCAGCACGGTGAGTGCGCCGACGTAGAAGATCAACACGCGGTAAACCACCTGGTTGATCGCCTTGGGAATCACTTTGCGTGGCTCGCTGGCTTCAGCCGCGGTGATACCCACCAGCTCCAGGCCGCCGAAGGAGAACATGATGAAGGCCATTGCCATCAGCAGGCCGGTGGTGCCGTTAGGGAAGAACCCGCCGTGGTCCCACAGGTTGCTCACCGAGGCCTGCGGGCCTCCGGTGCCACTGAACAGCATGTAGCAGCCCAGGGCGATCATGCCGATGATCGCCACGACCTTGATGATCGCGAACCAGAACTCCATTTCACCGAAGACTTTCACGTTCATCGTGTTGATCAGGTTGACCAGCACGAAGAACACCGCGGCACTGACCCAGGTCGGCACCTCGGGCCACCAGAACTGGATGTACTTGCCGACCGCGGTCAGTTCCGCCATGCCCACCAGTACGTACAGTACCCAGTAGTTCCAGCCCGACAGGAAGCCGGCGAAACCACCCCAGTAGTTATGCGCGAAGTGACTGAAGGAACCGGCGACCGGCTCCTCGACAATCATTTCGCCCAGCTGGCGCATGATCAGGAAGGCGATAAACCCGGCAATCGCATAGCCGAGGATCATGGAGGGCCCCGCCGACTTGAGCACGCCAGCGGAACCCAGGAATAACCCGGTACCAATTGCACCGCCCAATGCGATCAGCTGAATGTGTCTATTTTTCAGCCCCCGTTTGAGTTCGCCTTGTTGCTGTCTTTCATCCGCCATCTGGTTACCTTCTAGTTGTTTTGATCCGGCCTTGTTGCACCCCGACAGCTTATTCAATTACCGCCCGTTTGTGAGCGTCAGGCGTTGCTTTCGGTGAACTTTTCATAATAAAGCTGCACGTTTTCCAGGGATTGGCTCGCCAGCCAGGTCCTGATCGACTCGACCATGGGCGGTGGCCCGCAGACATACAGGTCGGCCGGGGCATCGCGCAGTTCGCTGGCATTGAAGTGCTCGGCGATGTAACCGCGCTTGCCCGTCCAGCAGGGCGTGGGTTCGCTGAGCACCTCGGTGTAGCGAAACCCCGGAAGGCGCTGGGCATAGGCCCGGATGCGTTCGCCCTCGCACAGGTCGGCCGCCTCGCGCACGCCGTAGTACAGGTGCACGGGGTGTTCGCAGCCGCGTTCGGCGATTTCATCCAGCATGCCCAGCAGGGCCGATAACCCCGTACCACCCGCCACCAGCACCAGCGGCCGGGTGATGTGGCGCAGGTAAAAAGCGCCCAGCGGCGCCTCCAGGGCGATCTGATCGCCGACCTGGCAGCGTTCGCGAATGTAGTTGCTCATCACGCCGTCCGGCAGCAGGCGAATCAGGAACTGCAACTGATTGCTGCTGGTCGGGCGGTTGGCGAATGAATAGGAGCGCAGGTTCGCGGTGCCCGGAATCAGCAGGCGGGCGTACTGCCCCGGTAGAAAGTCCAGCGGCTGGGCGCTGGCACCCAAGTCCAGGTGCAGGATCGCGGTGCTGGCCGATACCTGGGTAACCTGCGTCACAGTCCCGTTGAGTCGAGCGGGCTCGGCGGCATTGCACAGGCTGGAGGCGAAGTCGAAATAGAACGCCGCATCGGAGGTTACCCGGGTCTGGCAGGTGAGCATCTTGCGTTGTTGCAGGTCCAGGCTGGAAAGGGCGTCCTCGTCCACATAGTCCTGGCTGTAGTCGCCGGACTCACAGCGTCCCTGGCAGGTGCCACACACCCCTTCGCGGCAATCGAGCGGAATCCTGATGCCATTGCGCAGCGCCGCATCGAGCAATATCTCGTTGGCGTGCACGGGAAAAAACAGTGTTTTGCCATCGGCGAAACTGAACGCAACCTTGTGGTTCATGCCTCGGTCTCCAGGGTGTCAGAGGTGGTAGAAATCGAGCACCGAGTTGATGGTGTCGTTGAGCAGCAGCACATGCTTGCGGGCAATGACCCAGCTGTCGTGGTGCGGCTTGAGGCGATAGGTCGCGGTGCCGTAGAACTGCTCGGAGGTCGCCAGGCGATAGAACAGGGTGTGCCAGTTCAGTCGCACCTCCAGTTCACCCTGTGGCAGTTCGCTGATGCGCACGTTGTTGATCTGGTGCAGGGTGCGCGGCAAGGGTGTGGCAGAGGCTGCCTTGCCGGTGCGCAGGCGGAACACCCGGTCTTCCAGGCCCGAGCGGTTGGCGTAGTAGATCAGTGACATCTCGCGCTTGGGATCCTGGGTGTAGACATGCTCCGAATCCCACTGCGGCAGGTGAAACTCGCTGTTCTCGTCGAAGAGTGCGAGGTAGGCGTCCCACTCCTTGGCGTCGCACAGCTCGGACTTGCGGTAGAAAAACTGCTCGATCTGGTACTGCAATTGCGCATTCATGTTCACACCTCACGTAGCTTCAGGGATTTCGCGTCCAGGCCATCGAGCAGGAAGCGCTGCCAGTTGCTGTGCTGGTTGACGTAAAGCCCTTCATG
Organism: Pseudomonas sp. Irchel s3a18; assembly: GCF_900187535.1. Classification (NCBI taxonomy): domain Bacteria; kingdom Pseudomonadati; phylum Pseudomonadota; class Gammaproteobacteria; order Pseudomonadales; family Pseudomonadaceae; genus Pseudomonas; species Pseudomonas sp. Irchel s3a18. The sequence goes on from NZ_FYDV01000006.1 coordinate 22,115, forward strand.
GGTGAACTCGGTGCCGGTCATGGCCGGGGCGATACCGATCGCTTCGCTGTTGGGCGTGGCGCCCGTGGCCCAGCGGTGGCTGCCGCGTGAAATATCGCTCCAGCGTTCCAGGCGAGCCTGGAAACCGCGCTGGGCTTCACGGAACTCCACCAGATCGTCCGGTGTGCCGAGGCCGGAGACGTTGAAGAAGTCCTCGAACTGGCGAATGCGGTTTTCGCGGTCGGCGTCCGACTCGTTCTTCACCCCCAGGCACTGGCTGATGATTTCGGTCTTGTTCCACGCCACCGGGCGGATGATGCGCAGCTGCGAGCTGATCTGGTCGAGGAAGAACAGGCTCGGGTAGATGTTCAGGTTGCGCAGCCGATGCATCATCCATTCGGCTTTTTCCTGGCCGTGCTCGTCGATCAGGCGCGGCATGATCGTGCTGTAGCCGGAGCGCACCGTCGGGTTGGGCATGTCACTGAACAGCACGCTGTGGCCGTTGTCGAAGGCGAACCAGCCGTCGTCGGTATTGGCGTCGCCGGCCCCCAGCTTGCTGTAGTCCAGGGTGCTGCCCGTGGCGGTACCGTTGTCGCTGTTGACCTGCTGGCGATGCTGCACCGTGGCCACGTAGTTATAGTGGACCGTGCTGACGTGGTAGCCATCCAGGCCATTCTCGTTCTGCAGTTTCCAGTTGCCGTCGTAGGTGTAGGCCGACTTGCCGGGCAGCACTTCCAGTTCACCGGTGGGCGACTGGGCGACCATCATGTCGAAGAACACTTTGGCGTCACCGAGGAAGTCTTCCAGGCTGTTATCGCCGTGTACGTCCAGGCTGATGAACACGAACCCCTTGTAGCTCTGGATGCGGGCTTTCTTCAGGCCTCGGGTGGCCTTGTCGAACCCTTCGGGGTACTCGCCAGGCGCCTTGACCTTGACCAGGCGGCCGTCGCTCTTGTAGCACCAGGCATGGAACGGGCAGGTGAACGTCGACTGGTTACCCTTGCCGACCCGGGTCAACGTGGTGCCGCGATGCTGGCAGGCGTTGATCAGTGCGTTGAGCTGGCCGTCGCCGTCGCGCGTGATGATCATCGGCTGGCGCCCGGCACGCATCGTGATGAAGTCGTGGTTATTGGCCAGCTCGCTTTCGTGGCAGGCGTAGATCCAGTTCTTCTCGAAGATCAGCTCCATTTCCAGGTCGAACAGCTGCGGCTCGGTGAAGATGTCCCGGGCGATGCGGAACACGCCCTCTGCCGGACGGAAGTCCAGGCAGCCTTCAATGAAGGTTTTCCATTGCTCGAAGTTTTTTTCGCCACTCATGGGTGTGCCCCTTTTTTATTCAGGCCAATCGATGAGCACATTAGAGAGAGAGGGGAGGGGGAGGGTCTATCCGCTTAGTCGGCGAAGGTAGTCCACATAGTTCGTTGAGCGAGGCACGGCTTGAACACGGATATTTGTAGGAGCGAGCACGCTCGCGATGAACTCAAGGGCGACGCGTTTATTCAGACCGCACGCGTATCGTTGACGTCCATCGCGAGCGTGCTCCTACAGTGATCGGCGTTAGGGGTAACACTCGCATCGGATTGGGCAGCGAATACCCACGCGCCTGCACCATTCGATGAACGGCTGCCCCGGTGCGGCGCATTGAGGTACTGTTTTGCCCAGCCTGGAGCGTTGTTCAGGGGCATGCACCGTGATCCGGGGCGTGCCTTATCCACATAGTTGGCGATTGCTATCCATCGGGTCAGCAGGCGCGTTGAGTGGTCTGGAACTTGCTCGCTTCACGCCAGAGGTGCGCCGTCAGAGCGCGCTGAAAAAAATATTGCCGTGGGTGCGCCGTGATGAGTAGCAAAGCTGATCCGCAGTTTCGCGATATTCGTATCGATCACTATGACCTTGAAGGGGCCAGGACCTGGATGTCGGGGATCTGCGGCCCGCATCGCCTTGAAACCACGACGCCGGAGCGGATCCGCTTTCATCACAGCGCCAATGTGTTCAAGTCCATGGCCACCACCCTGGGCACGATCGAGTACGGCACCGATGTGACCGTCGATATCGAAGATGCCGAACACTTCAGCAGCTACAGCCTCAGCCTGCCGCTGGTGGGCGAGCAGGAGCTGCGCAAGGACGGCACGCTGCTCAAGTCCAACCGCGATCAAGGGGTGATCATTTCTCCGAATGAAAGCCAGATGCTGGCGATCTCCGGTGACTGTCGCAAGCTTCAGGTGGTGATCACTCGCGCCGCCATGAGCGAGTCGCTGGAAGGGATCCTGCAGCACCCGCTGGATGCGCCGCTGCGCTTCGAACCGGTGATGGACGCGGTTGATGGCGCGTCGGCGGCGTGGTGGCGCATGGCGCGGTATTTCATCGCGGAACTGGAGCACAGCAATGTGCTGTTCGATCAGGTGACCTTCACACGGGACCTCGAAAGCTCGTTGATCAAGGGCCTGATCCTCGCCCAGCCGAACAATTACTCCGAGGAGCTGCGCCAGGTGTTGGCGGTGAAGGTGCCGCACTATCTGGTCCGGGCCAAGCAGTACATCCACGACAACGCCCGCGAAGCGGTGCACCTGGAAGATATCGAAGCGGCGGCGGGGGTTTCCCGGTTCAAGTTGTTCGAAGCGTTCAGGAAGTACTTCGCCCTGTCACCGATGGCCTATCTGAAGAAACATCGGTTGAACGCGGTGCGTCAGGATCTGCTTGAGCATGGCCAGGCGCGCAATATCTCGGAGATCGCCATGGCCTGGGGCTTTACCCACATGGGCCGCTTTTCCGCCGAGTACCGCAAGCTGTTCGACGAATCCCCCAGCGCCACCGTGCAGCGTCACGAAGCCCGGCGTATGCGCGGGCTTTGAGTGAGTCGGTGTCTTACTTGCGGGCAACCAGATCGAGCAGGTTGACCCGTTCCTTGATTTTTTGCAGGACGATTTCCGAACGGATATCGGTCACCCCCGCCGTGCGGTTGAGCTTGTTGACGATGAAATCCGAGAAGTGCTTGAGGTTGCGTGCCTGGATCCGCAGCACGTAGTTGCTGGCACCGGTAATCACGTAGGCGGTGGTCACTTCCGGCCAGTCCTGGACCTTCTTGATGAAGGTCTCGTGCCAGTCGTCGATGTCCTGGCGCAGGGACACATGGACGATGGCTTCCAGCTCCACGCCCAAGCGTTCGGCGCTCAGTTCGGCGCGATAACCGGTGATGATCCCCTCGCTTTCCAGCAGGCGTAAACGACGCAGGCAGGCCGAGGGCGATAGCGCGACTTTCTCCGCCAGTTCCTGGTTGCTGATACGGCCATCCTGCTGCAGGTAATGCAGGATCCGCAGGTCTGTGGAGTCGAGTGTCATGGGTTGAATAAATCCGCGGTTTTTTGAGTTGGATTCGAATTATCTTCGAGATAACTACTATATGACCTGCCACTTTGCACGAAAATTCTGCAAAGGTTCGTTCATTATTTGCTCATCGTGCAGGCATGGAAAACCCCGGAATACGGTAGCCACCGGCCGCATGTCACTTAAAGAACAGGACCGACAATGACCACAAGAAACGATTGCCTGGCGCTCGATGCGCAGGACTCCCTGGCCCCTTTGCGTGATCAGTTTGCCCTGCCCGAGGGCGTGATCTACCTCGACGGCAACTCCTTGGGCGCCCGCCCGGTTGCGGCCCTTGAGCGCGCCCGGGCGGTGATTGCCCAGGAGTGGGGCGATGGTTTGATCCGCAGTTGGAACAGCGCCGGCTGGCGCGATCTGCCGCAGCGCCTGGGCGATCGCCTGGCCGGGCTGATCGGTGCCGGTGAAGGCGAAGTGGTGATCACCGATACCACCTCGATCAACCTGTTCAAGGTGCTCGGCGCGGCCTTGCGCGTGCAAGCCTCGCGAGCGCCTGAGCGGCGGGTGATTGTCAGTGAGTCGAGCAACTTCCCCACCGATCTGTACATTGCCGAAGGGCTGATGGACTTGCTGCAACAGGGCTACAGCCTGCGTCTGGTGGACAGCCCGCAAGCGCTGGCGCAGGCGATTGACCAAGACGTCGCCGTGGTGATGCTGACCCACGTCAACTACAAGACCGGCTATATGCACGACATGCAGGCCACGACCACGCTGATCCACGAATGTGGCGCGCTGGCGGTCTGGGACCTGGCTCACTCGGCTGGCGCGGTGCCGGTGGACCTGCGCCAGGCCGGTGCGGACTACGCCATCGGTTGCACCTACAAATACCTCAACGGCGGCCCGGGTTCGCAAGCGTTCGTCTGGGTCTCGCCGCAGCTGTGCGATCTGGTCACGCAGCCGTTGTCGGGCTGGTTCGGCCACGCCCGCCAGTTCGACATGGCGTCGGGTTACGAGCCGAGCCGCGGCATTGCCCGTTACCTGTGCGGCACACAGCCGATCACTTCGCTGGCCATGGTCGAGTGCGGCCTGGACATTTTCGCCCAGACCGACATGGCCAGCCTGCGCCGTAAATCCCTGGCCCTGACCGACCTGTTCATCGCGTTGGTCGAGGAGCGTTGTGCCGCCCACGACTTGAAGCTGATCACCCCACGTGAGCACGCCCGACGCGGCAGCCATGTCAGCTTCGAACACCCGCAAGGTTACGCGGTGATTCAGGCCCTGATCGCCCAAGGCGTGATCGGTGACTACCGTGAGCCGCGGATCATGCGCTTCGGTTTCACCCCGCTGTACACCAGCTTCACCGAAGTGTTCGATGCGGTGCAGATCCTGGGTGACATTCTCGACCAGAAGACCTGGGCGCAAGCGCAGTTCCAGGTTCGTCACAGCGTGACCTGAGTTCCTGGCACCGGACAACCAGTAGGAGCAGCCGGTCGACGTTCGAGTGCTCGCGATGGACTTTAACGATAACGCGCGCTTTCTGAATGAACGCGGCGCTCTCGGGTCCATCGCGAGCACGCTCGCTCCTACAGGGGGGGATCCGTTTTTACCCACGATGTGCTCTTAAAAAAACAAGTATTCAGAGGACAGACACATGAGCGAAGCCAGCGGCTTTGACACGATTTCCAACCGCGAGCATGGCCTCAGGCGTCAGCTCACTTCCGGACAGATGAGCATGATCGCCATTGGCGGGGCGATCGGCACCGGGCTGTTCATGGGCAGTGCCTATGCCATCGGCTATGCCGGACCGAGCGTGCTGCTCAGCTACGCCATTGGCGCGATCATCACGTTGCTGTTGATGGGCTGCCTGGCGGAAATGACCGTGGCCCATTCCACTTCCGGTTCCTTCGGCGCCTATGCCGAGTTCTACGTCAGCCCCCTGGCCGGGTTCCTGGTGCGCTATGCCTATTGGGCGGCGATTGTGCTGGCGGTCGGCACGGAAGTGACAGCGGTGGCGATGTACATGAAGTACTGGTTCGCCAACGTGCCTGAATGGATCTGGATCGTCTCGTTCTCCAGTGTATTGATCGTGCTCAACGCCATCAGCGTGAAGACCTTCGGTACCTTCGAGTACTGGTTCTCGACCATCAAGATCGCGGCGATTGTCGGCTTCATCATCCTGGCGGTGTACGTGGTGTTCGGTTCCGGCAACCCGGATTACGGCGTGCAGCATTACACCGCTCACGGCGGCTTTTTCCCCCATGGCCTGCAAGGGATGTGGGTGGCAGTAATCGTGTCGATCTTCAGCTACCTGAGCGTGGAAATGATCGCGGTGGCGGCCGGTGAAGCCGAGGACCCGGAGCGGGCGGTCAAGAAAGCCTTCCGCGCGACCATGGTACGGCTGGTGGTGTTTTACCTGCTGACCCTGGCCCTGATGCTGGCGATCGTGCCCTGGGTACAGGCCGGTCAGACCCAGAGCCCGTTCGTCACGGTGATGCAAACCATCGGCATTCCCGGTGCCACCGGAGTGATGAATTTCGTGATCCTGATCGCCGCCTTGTCAGCGATGAACAGCCAGCTCTACATCACCACACGCATGATGTTCAGCCTGTCCCGTGGCGGTTACGCGCCCAAGGCGATGGGCGCGTTGAGCAAGAGCGGCATCCCGTTCAATGCCTTGTTGCTGTCCAGTTCTGGCATTGCCCTGGCGACCTTGCTGAACGTGATGTACCCGGAAAGCTCCTTCACCTTGATGATGGCGATCTCCATGTTCGGCGCCATCTTCACCTGGTTCATGATCTTCCTGACGCACTACTGTTTCCGCCGATATCACCAGCGTCACGGCGAGCGAAAGCTGTCGTTCCGCATGCGCCTGTTTCCCTACTCGACGCTGCTGGGACTGGTGCTGATGGGGGCGGTGATGATCACCACCTACTTCACCGACGCGTTCAAGATGACCCTGGTGTTTGGCGTGCCGTTTCTGCTGATTCTGTCGTTGGTCTACGGGGTGTTTTTCCGCAAGAGCCGGGCCAGTGCAACGCAGGATCCCGTGCCTGACGAGGCTTGATCGGCTAGACACCCTGCTGCGGCTGCAAGGCCTGCAGCAGGGCCTGGGCATACCGGGGCAGGGCGTCGAATGAGCGAGCGCACAGCAGCAGCTTTCGCTGCGCCCAGGGCTCCTGCAGGGCGAAGTATTTGAACGCGTGCCCGTCGGCATAACGTTGCACGGCCGCCAGCGGCACGATCGCCAGCCCCGCGCCATGGGCGACCATGCGCATGACGCCGTCAAAGCCATCGGCCCGGATGCGGATCTGCATGCGCAGCCCGGCATGCAGCGCTTGCTCCTCCAGATAAATCGCCAGCGCGCTGTGGGCATTCAGCCCGACGTAATCGTGAGCCAGGGTCTTGCTGAAACCCGGTGAATGAGTGTCGGCCAGCGGGTGATCGTTGGGGCAGATCAGCACCAGCGGGTCATCGCGAAACGGCCGGGTTTCCAGGTCAGCGGTGTCCACCGCATCGGACACGATACCCAGCTCGGCGGCACCCTGACGCAAGGCGTGGGTGATGCGCTGGCTTGGCCGTTCTTGCAAGTCGATGTCGAGGTTGGGGTGTTCGCGCAGAAAACCGGCGAGCAGTTCGGGCAGGTATTCGGTGATCGCCGTGGTGTTGCATAGCAAGCGCACCTGACCTTTCACTCCCTTGGCGTATTCGGCAAGGTCTTGCTGCAAGCGTTCGGCCTGAAGCAGGATCACTCGCGCATGTTGCGCCAGCGCCTTGCCGGCCGGGGTCGGGCTGATGCCGCGTCGACCGCGGTCGAACAGGGTGATGCCCAGCGATGCTTCCATCGCCCGGATGCGTGCACTGGCCGCTGCCAGTGACAGGTGGCTGCGGACGGCACCGGCGGTGATATTGCCGGCATCGAGGGTGTTCAGGTACAGCTGCAGGTCAATCAGGTCGAAGTGCATGGGGGGCTGGTTCATTGTGGGAGCTGGCTTGCCAGCGAAGGCGGTTTATCAGGCATATCGCGTACTGCATTCGCCAGCAGACCAGAGCCGGCCGATCGCCCCGACAGATTACCTGACTCTGTCATAACAAGAGTCAGCCTCAGTATATGGCAGATTTTCAGGGGCAGCCGAAAGCCCCACCATACGGCCATGAATACACTTCTGGCATTCTACCAACACCTCGGCCTAGCCTTGTCATTGCTGGTCGTTACCACCTTTCTCATGGCTGGAATGATCAAGGGCGTGATCGGCCTGGGCTTGCCGACCATCGCCATGGGACTGCTCGGTCTGGCTATGGCACCGACACAGGCTGCGGCGTTGTTGATCATCCCCGCGACCCTGACCAACGTCTGGCAACTGGCGTCTGGTGGGCACCTGCAGACGTTGCTTACACGTTTGTGGCCGATGCTGCTGGCGATTTTTATCGGCACTGGCGCCGGTACCCTGTGGCTGGGTGTCGACGGCGGACAATGGGTCGTGCGCGCGTTGGGTGGTGCGTTACTACTCTATGCGTCGAGCGGATTGTTGCTGCCTGCCTTCAAGGTCGGTAGCACCAGTGAGCGCTGGCTCGGCCCGCTGTGCGGCGTGCTGACCGGGATCATCACCTCGGCTACCGGGGTCTTCGTGATTCCGGCGGTGCCCTACCTGCAAGCGTTGGGGCTGAGCAAGGATCAACTGGTGCAGGCGCTGGGCCTGTCATTCACCGTGTCGACCCTGGCCCTGGCGGCCGGCCTGTCGTGGCGCGGCGCGCTGGGCAGCGGCGAACTGAGTGCCTCGCTGCTGGCCCTGATTCCCGCTGTGCTCGGCATGTTGCTGGGGCAATGGCTGCGCCAGCGCATCAGCACCAGGCTGTTCAAGCGGATATTTTTCATTGGCCTGGGCGTGCTCGGTGGCCACCTGTTGGTCAACGGCTAGCGGATGAGGGGCTGAGCATCTCGATGGGACGGATGTCGAAGTCACGCTCCAGGTAGTCCATGCGTGTGTCGAAAAACGCCTTCATGTGCGGCAGGTTCGAGTGCACCTCCAGATGGGCCCGGGATTGCCAGATCTCATAGAAGATAAACAGTGTCGGGTCCTGCTGGTCGCGCAGCATGTGGTACTCGATGCAACCCGGTTCGGCGCGGCTGGGCTCGACGTAGGCACGGAACAGCGCTTCAAAGGCCTCGGCGTGTTCCGGGCGGGTTTTGGCGTGCAGGATGAAACCGTGGTGTGGGCTCATGGAGCACTCTTCTGGAAGGGAGGGAGGAAATTCTACGGCAACAATCGACTGGCTATTCGTGCGTATAGGTCAAATGTATTTTGCCGAAGCAGGGCTTATTCACGGGGGTGTCGATCGATACCCTGCCGTCATCGAATTGAACCTTCCCCGATTGCGCGAGTGATCCACCACGCGGCGCATCGGACCCAGATGATGAGGCTCCCCATGAAAAAAGTGCTATTGCTCAACGGCGGCAAGAAATTCGCCCACTCCGACGGCCGCTACAACGCCACCCTGCACGAAGCCGCCCTGAGCGTGCTGGACCGTGGCGGTGTCGATATCAAAGTGACCCACATCGACGAGGGTTACGACATTAGCGATGAAGTCAGCAAGTTCCTCTGGGCCGATGTGATCATTTACCAGATGCCAGGCTGGTGGATGGGCGCACCCTGGACAGTGAAAAAGTACATCGACGAAGTCTTCACCGAAGGCCACGGCAGCCTCTATGCCAGTGACGGTCGCACCCGTTCCGACGCCTTGCAGAAGTACGGCAGTGGTGGCCTGATCCACGGCAAGCAGTACATGCTGTCGCTGACCTGGAATGCCCCGCAGCAAGCCTTCGACGATCCGACCGACTTCTTTGAAGCCAAGGGTGTGGACGCGGTGTATTTTCCGTTTCACAAGGCCAATGAGTTCCTTGGCATGACCGGCTTGCCGACTTTCCTGTGTGTCGACGTGATGAAGCGTCCGAACATTGAAGCCGACATCGCGCGCTACGAGCAGCACCTCAAGCAGGTGTTCAACTTGCCGGCGTGACCTGCGTTCTGCCCCGCATCCAGCTACTATCAGACCTGTTTTGATTGAAGGGGCACACGTGAAAGCCAGATCCGATGAGTTGCAGATTTTCGTCTGCGTGATCGAGTGCGGTTCGATTTCCGCGGCGGCCGAGCAGGTCGGGCAAACGCCCTCGGCGGTCAGCCGCACGCTGTCGCGACTGGAGGCCAAGCTCGACACCACGCTGATCAACCGCACCACGCGGCGCATGGACCTGACCGAGGAGGGCAAGTACTTCTTCGAGCAGGCCAAGCGGATCCTCGAGCAGATGGACGAGCTGGAAGAGCGCCTGTCGTCGCGGCACCAGACGCCGTCGGGGCGGCTGCGGATCAACGCCGCGTCGCCCTTCATGCTGCATGTCATCGTGCCCTACATCGATGAGTTCTGCCGCCTGTACCCGGACATCCAACTGGAACTCAACAGCAACGACCTGATCATCGATCTGCTGGAGCAGAGCACCGACATCGCGATCCGCATCGGTGCCCTGGCGGATTCGACCCTGCATGCGCGCTCGCTGGGATGCAGTCCGCTGCACATCCTGGCCAGCCCGGCCTACTTGGAAAAGTACGGTACACCGAGCAGCGTTGCTGAGCTGACCGGGCACCGGTTGCTGGGCTTCACCCAGACCGAAACCCTCAACCACTGGCCGCTGCGCCACGCGCACGGTGACCGCTGGCAGATTCAACCGGGCATCAGCGCCTCCAGTGGCGAAACCTTGCGTCATCTGGCGCTGGAGGGGCAGGGCATTGCGTGCCTGTCGCACTTCATGACGATCGAAGACATCAAGGCCGGACGCCTCAAGCCGGTGCTGGCCCAAGCCAACAGCGGCTATCGCCAGCCAATCAATGCGGTGTACTACCGCAACTCGCAACTGGCCCTGCGGATTCAGTGCTTTCTCGACTTCATCCAGGGCAAGCTGGCCGGTTATGCGAGTGAAGTGTTCGAGGGCTGACGCATGATCTTCGCGCAAGCGTGAATGGGGTAGAACGGAGCTTTTTCAGCAAGGATCGGTTCGCAGTTGGATTGTCGGGCCGGGCCCTGTAGCAGGCTTCGGTGGTGGTGTGAATTCAGCACAAGGTGGACTTGCCCAAACCTTGTTACAAAGCCTAAGGTTCCTCCTGCCTCTATAACAAGAAAGGATGGATTCCATGCGTATTGTGTTGTTCAAGACCCTGGCCCTGGCGGCGGCGATTGCCGCCAGTTCGTCGTCGTTTGCTGCAATGCTGGAAGGCGGTGCCGTGGCTGCACCGAACCAGTACGGCGCCGATGTCGCGGCGCAAGTGCTGAAGAAAGGCGGCAACGCCGTCGACGCCGCGGTGGCCACCGCGTTCACCCTGGCGGTGACCTACCCGGAAGCGGGGAACATTGGTGGCGGTGGTTTCATGACCCTGTTCATCGACGGCAAGCCGTACTTCCTCGACTACCGCGAAACGGCGCCCAAAGCCGCGACCCGCGACATGTACCTGAACGAGAAGGGCGAGGTCATCGAGAACCTCAGCCTGGTCGGCGCGCGCGCTGCCGGCGTACCGGGCACGGTGATGGGCCTGTGGGAAGCCCACAAGAAGTTCGGCAAGCTGCCCTGGAGCGAGCTGATTACCCCGGCCATCGGCTACGCCAAGACCGGCTTCAAAGTCGCGGACAAACAGTACCAGTACCGCGAAGATGCGCTGAAACTGTTCAACGGCACGACCAACTTCGCCGATTACTTTGGCAGCATGAAGCCCGGCGAAACCTTCCGCCAACCCGAGTTGGCCGAGACCCTGGAGCGGATCGCCGACAAGGGCGCCAGCGAGTTTTACCAAGGCAAGACCGCCGACCTGCTGGTCGCGCAGATGAAGGCCGACAAGGGCCTGATCAGCAAGCAGGACCTGAACGACTACAAGGTCAACTGGCGTGAGCCGCTGACGGTCAACTGGCGCGGCAATACCCTGTACACCGCACCGCCACCGAGCTCCGGCGGTATCGCCCTGGCGCAACTGATCGCCATCAAGGAAGACCGCGCCGCCGACTTCAAGGGCGTCGAACTGAACTCGGCGAAATACATTCACCTGCTCGCGGAAATCGAAAAACGCGTGTTCGCCGACCGTGCCGACTACCTTGGCGACCCGGCGTTTTCCGACGTGCCGGTCAAGCAACTCACCGATCCGGCGTACCTGAAAAAACGCGCCGCCGAGGTCAACCCGAACGCCATTTCGCCGACCGAGAAAGTCCGTCCGGGCCTGGAGCCGCACCAGACCACGCACTTCTCCATCGTTGATGCCGATGGCAATGCGGTGAGCAACACCTACACCCTGAACTGGGACTACGGCAGCGGTGTCGTGGTCAAAGGCGCGGGTTTCCTGCTCAACGATGAAATGGACGACTTCAGCTCCAAGCCCGGCGTGGCCAACGCCTTTGGTGTGGTCGGTGGCGACGCCAACGCCATCGCTCCGGGCAAGCGCATGCTGTCGTCGATGAGCCCCAGCCTGGTGACCCGTGATGGCAAGGTCACGCTGGTACTCGGCACGCCGGGTGGTTCGCGGATCTTCACCTCGATCTTCCAGGTGCTGAACAACCTGTATGACTACAACCTGCCGCTGGAAAAAGCCGTGGCCGCGCAACGCGTCCATCACCAGTTGCTGCCCAAGGACACGATCTACTTCGACGCCTACGCGCCCCTGACCGGCAAGGTCGCCGATGAGCTGAAAACCATGGGCTACACCCTGGAAGACCAGGGCTGGGAAATGGGCGATATCCAGGCGATCCGCGTCAATGGCAGCGCCCTGGAAACCGCCTCCGACCCTCGCGGGCGGGGTGTGGGTCAAGTCGTGAAGTAACGCCTGTCCGCCATGATCGTTCTCACGCGGGAGCGTGGGAACGATTTGGCGATCGTATCAAGGCTCGCTCCTTGTATAGGATGAGCCCCTTCACCCAGGGAGCAGCATCATGCGTTTTGGAAAAACCACCCCCATCCTGCGGATCTTCGACGAGGCCAAGGCGTTGGAGTTTTACGTCGATTTTCTAGGCTTCAGCCTCGACTGGCAGCACCGCTTCGAGGCGAATTTCCCGCTGTATCTGCAGGTGTCGCGGGGCGATTGTGTGCTGCACTTGTCCGAACATCATGGCGACGCCACACCGGGGTCGGCATTGCGCATCGAGACCGATGAACTGCCAGCGTTCCACCAGCAGTTGCTGGCCAAGGATTATCGCTATGCCCATCCCGAGATCCAGACCATGCCCTGGGGCAGTCAGGACATGACGATCAACGATCCGTTCGGCAACCGGCTGGTGTTCACCAACGCGATCTGCGTTTGAGCCTCAGGCTTCGTCCGGCGCGCGGTGCATCTGGCGGAACTCGCCAGGTGGCATCCCGCGTCGGCTTTTGAAGGTGCGGTGAAACGAACGCGGTTCGGTGAAGCCCAGGTACTGGGCGATGTCCTGGATCGGCAAGGCGCTGTTGAGCAGGTAGTGCTCGGCCAGTTCCTGGCGCAGGTCATCGAGGATTTGCTGGTAAGTGGTACCGGCCTGGTGCAACTGGCGTTGCAGGGTGCGCACCGACACGGCGAACTGTTCGGCCACCTGTTCCTTGCGCGGCAGCCCTTCCTTGAGCAACTGGCGCAGGATGTTCTTCACCCGTTGCTCCAGGGACGCGTCTTCCAGCGTGGCCATTAAACCCAGGGCGTGTTCCTCCAGGGTGCGCAGCAATTGCGCATCGGCCTGGCGCAGGGGTAACTGCAGGTAGGGCAGCGGGGTAATGAGCGCCGAGTACGGCCGGTTGAACAGCACCGGGCAGTCGAAGAATTGCTCGTATTGCGCCAGGTCCGTGTCCGCCGGCATGCCGTGCTCGAACCAGATCGCGGCGGGTGAGAGCTGGGTGTCAGCAATCCAGCGCGCATATTGCAGCCAGGACCCCAGGACATTTTCCACCAGGTGCCGACGGATTCGCGGGCGTTGATGGCGACAGGTCCAGATCAGGTGCACGTGGTCGCCCTGGAGTTCGGCGCGGCTGACCCCCATGTCGCCCACCAGCTTCTCGAAGGGCATGATCCGGCTCATGGCATCGCCCAGGGTCGCGCAGTTCATGGTGATGTAGCCCAGCACGCTCCAGGAGTTGGGCAGGACAAAACGCGCCGAATTGAGCCCGAACAACGGGTCGCCCGAGTGTTCGCAGAAGTAGTCGAGCAAGCGTTCATGGGCTTCGCCCGGCAAGCGCAGGCTGTTGTCGCTCAATTGTCGGGCCTGCAACCCGGCCGCCGCCAACGCAGGCTCGATGGCCACGCCCAGCTGTTCGGCGTGACGCACGTATTTGAGCAGCGGGGGAACCGAGGTGTAGCCAAGGGATTGCATGATCGGGTTCCTTTGATCGAGGCACGCGCTGGCGCGGGCGAATACCCTGAAAGGTAATTTGAAACCACCGCTAAAGTAAATGGTTGGAGCCGGCTGCGCGGGTTGACTCAATTGGCTACTCGAACTGGCCCGATGCGACCGTGACAGGTCCGGGCGGCTGGCTAGTATAGGCGCCTGAAATGTCACCTATAAGAACCGGAAAAGGACACACGCATGCGACGCTGGAACGGCTGGGGGGATGCAACCACGGTGGTCGAGTTGCCGGCCCAGGGGGCGGGGTTTCTCGCGGCACGGGTCGGCACCGGCCAGGCGCTGCCCGATGCCACGCTTGAGGCGGCCTTGGCCAGGGTGCCGGCTTCGCGGCTCAACGAACACCCGCACTACAGTGTCGGTGCCCACGACCGCTTGCTGCATGCCCGTGGCCAGAGCCTGTCGGATTGGCTGGCCCTGCGTGAAGGCGCGCCAGGCATTTATCCCGATGCGGTGGCGTTCCCGCAGAGTGCCGAACAGATCCGCCAGTTGCTGGCGCTGGCCCAGGAACAGGACCTGTGCCTGATCCCTTATGGCGGCGGCACGTCAGTGGCCGGGCACATCAACCCGCCGCTGTCCACACGGCCGGTGGTGACCGTGTCCTTGGCGCGCATGAGTCGCTTGCTCGATCTCGATGAGCAGAGCCTGCTGGCCACCTTCGGCCCCGGTGCCACCGGGCCGCAGGTGGAGAGTCAGTTGCGCGCAAGGGGCTACACCCTGGGGCATTTTCCGCAGTCATGGGAGCTGTCGACCCTGGGCGGCTGGGTGGCCAGTCGTTCCAGTGGCCAGCAGTCCTTGCGCTACGGGCGTATCGAGCAGTTGTTCGCGGGCGGAACCCTGGAAACCTTCGCCGGGCCACTGGAAATCGCGACGTTCCCGGCCTCGGCGGCCGGCCCGGACTTGCGCGAAGTGGTGTTGGGCTGCGAGGGCCGTTTCGGGATCATTTCCCAGGTCAAGGTGCGGGTCAGCCCGCTGCCGGCCGATGAACGCTTCTACGGTGTGTTCCTGCCCGACTGGAACCGCGCCCTGCAAGCCATCCGCCAGTTGGCCCAGGCCCGCGTGCCGCTGTCGATGCTGCGCCTGTCCAACGCCGTGGAAACCGAAACCCAGCTGGCCCTGGCGGGCCATCCGCAGCAGATCGCCTGGCTGGAGAAGTACCTGGCCCTGCGCGGTGCCGGCGCGGGCAAATGCCTGCTGACCTTTGGCGTGACCGGTAACCGGCGGCAAAATGCCCTGTCCCTGAGCCAGGCCAGGCAACACCTGAAGGCCTTTGGCGGGGTGTTCACCGGTACCCTGCTGGGCAAGAAATGGGCGCAGAACCGCTTCCGCTTTCCCTATCTGCGCGAGAACCTGTGGAACGCCGGCTACGTGGTGGACACCCTGGAGACCGCGACCGACTGGAGCAATGTCGACAACCTGCTCAACCGCATCGAAAACAGCCTGCGCGATGGCCTGGCCGCCGAAGGTGAGCGGGTCCATGTGTTCACCCACCTGTCCCATGTCTACGGTGAAGGCTCGAGCATCTACACCACCTACGTGTTCCGTCCGGCGGCCGACTACCCGGCCACGCTGGCGCGCTGGCAGGCGCTCAAGCAGGCGGCCAGCCAGACCATCGTCGACAACCACGGCACCATCAGTCACCAGCATGGCGTGGGCAAGGATCACGCGCCGTACCTACTGCGGGAAAAAGGCGCGCTGGCCATGGATACCCTTCAGGCCCTGGGCCGGCATTTCGATCCTGCCGGGCGCCTGAACCCTGGCACCCTGCTGCAGGAGTGACGGCCATGAGCCTGGACTGGAATGCGGCGTGGCGACGGCAGGTGTTGCCGACGCTGGCGGACGAAACCTGGGACCTGATCGTCATCGGCGGCGGTATCAGCGGCGCCGGGATCCTGCGTGAAGCGGCGCGTCGCGGCTGGCGTTGCCTGCTGCTGGAGCAGCGCGACTTTGCCTGGGGCACGTCCAGTCGTTCTTCGAAAATGGTCCATGGCGGCTTGCGCTATATCGCCAAGGGCCAGTGGCGCCTGACCCGCGACTCGGTCCACGAGCGCCAGCGCCTGCTCGAAGAAGCCCCGGGGCTGGTGGAGCCCATGAGTTTTCTGATGCCCCATTACCGTGGCGGCTTTCCCGGCCCCCGGGTGATGGGTGGGCTGTTGACGGTCTATGACGCTTTGGCCGGGCGGCGTGGCCATCACTTTTATGACGCACAACAAATGCGTTATCTGGCACCGGGCGTCGCGCAAGACGATCTGCTGGGCGGGACCTGTTTTGTCGATGCACTGACCGATGACGCCCGCCTGGTGATGCGCGTGCTGACCGAGGCCCGGGCCGATGGCGCGTTGGCGCTCAACGGCGTGCGGGTACAGCAGTTGTTGCGCGAAGATGGGCGGGTTTGCGGGGTGCAGGTCGAGGATTGTGAAGGAGGGGCGTCGCTGCAGTTGCGTTGTCGCACGCTGGCGGTGGCCACCGGCGCCTGGGCCGAGCGTTTAAGACCGGCGAGCGCTGGCCGGCAGCTGCGGCCGTTGCGTGGCAGTCATCTGCTGTTGCCGGGCTGGCGTCTGCCGGTGGCACAGGCGTTCACTTTCTTGCACCCGCGCGATCGCCGGCCGGTGTTTGTGTTCCCCTGGGAAGGTGCCACCGTGGTCGGCACCACCGACCTGGATCATCGCGAGGACCTGGATCAGAGCGCGAGCATCAGCGGCGAGGAACTCGAGTATCTGCTGGAGGCGTGCACCCGGCAGTTCCCGGGGGCCGAGGTGGTTGCCGCCGATGTGCTCTCGACCTGGTCGGGCGTGCGCCCGGTGGTGGGCAGCGCCAGTGGCGAGCAGCAGGGCAAGCCCTCGGATGAAGCCCGTGAGCATGTGCTGTGGCAGGAGCCCGGCTGCGTGACCCTGGCAGGCGGCAAACTGACTACCTTTCGTCCCCAGGCCATTGAGGTGTTGAAGGCCTGCGCGGCCATGCTCGGACGTCCTGTCAGCGATGACGGCGCGCCGGTGTTTGCCGCCGTGCCGGGACTGCCGATCCCAGGCCTGAGTGGCCGTCAGTGGCGACGCCTGGCCGGACGTCATGGCCGCGATCTGCCACGGTTGGCGCAGCTGTTGGAACAGTTGGGCGGCGACACCGTGGGCGGCAGTGACACCTTGTGGGCGGAACTGGCCTTTGCCTGCGAGGCGGAGATGGTCCTGCACCTGGATGACTTGCTGCTGCGCCGCACCCGAGTCGGGTTGTTGCTGGCCAGGGGCGCGGCGGACGAGCTGCCGGCGATTCGTCGTCTGTGCCAGCCCCGGCTGGGCTGGGATGACGAGCGCTGGCAAGAGGAAGAACTGCGTTACCGGGCGTTGTGGCAACGCCATCATGGTTTGCCGGATGCCACGCACTGAATGCCCATTGAAGAGAGCTCCATGGATAACCAGAACAAGCGCTACCTGTTGGCAATCGACAATGGCACCCAAAGCGTACGCGCCTTGCTGTTCGACCTGCAGGGCAATCTGCTGGGCAAAGGCAAGGTCGAGTTGCAGGCCTATTACTCGACCCAGCCCGGCTGGGCCGAGCAGGACCCGGACTATTACTGGGCCAAACTGGGGGAGGCCTGCCAGCAACTGTGGCAGCAGACTGGTATCGATCGCCAGCAGATTGGCGGTGTGTCCCTGACCACCCAGCGCGGCACCCTGATCAACGTCGATGCCCAGGGCAAGGCCCTGCGTCCGGCGATTCTGTGGCTCGACCAGCGCCAGACCGAGGTCGAAGGCGGGATCAAGGGGCCCTGGGGCTGGCTGTTCAAACTGGTCGGCGCGCAAGCCACCGTGGACTATTTTCGCGCCCAGGCCGAGGCCAATTGGGTCGCTCGCCACCAACCCGATGTGTGGGCGGCCACCGACAAATTCCTGTTGCTCTCGGGGTTTCTCACCCACCGTCTGTGCGGGCGTTTTGTCGACTCGGTGGGCTGCTGCGTGGGCTACCTGCCGTTCGACTTCAAGCGGCTGCGCTGGGCCGCGCCCTCCGACTGGAAATGGCAGGCGCTGGCGGTGCGCCCCGAGCAACTGCCTAGCCTGCACAAACCCGGTGAAACCCTGGGCCACATCAGCGCCGAGGCCAGTCGGCATACCGGCATTCCCGAGGGCCTGCCACTGATCGCCGCCGGTGCCGACAAGGCCTGCGAAGTGCTGGGCGCCGGTGTGCTCGACGAGAAAACGGTGTGCCTGTCGTATGGCACCACCGCGACGATCACCACCACCCGTTCGCGCTACCGGGAAATCATCCCGCTGATCCCGCCTTACCCGGCGGCGATGCCGGATCACTACCACTGCGAGGTGATGATTTATCGCGGCTACTGGATGGTCAGCTGGTTCAAGAACGAGTTTGGCCTGCGGGAAATGCAGCAGGCCAAGGAACAGGGCGTGGAGCCGGAGCAACTGTTCGACGCGCTGGTCAATGCAGTGCCACCGGGTTCCATGGGCCTGATGCTGCAGCCGTATTGGTCGCCGGGTATCCGCGAGCCGGGTGTGGAAGCCAAGGGGGCGATGATCGGCTTTGGCGACGTGCATACCCGGGCGCACATCTACCGGGCGATCCTCGAAGGGCTGGCCTATGCCTTGCGCCAGGGCAAGGAGCGCATCGAGAAGCGTACGAACGTCACCATCGAGCGCTTGCGGGTGGCTGGCGGGGGCTCCCAGAGCGATGCGGCGATGCAGCTGACCGCGGACATATTCGGCCTGCCGGCGGAGCGCCCCCACGTCTACGAAGCCTCCGGCCTGGGGGCGGCGATTGCCTGTGCGGTGGGGCTTGGGTTGTATCCAGACTTCCCTTCGGCCATTGCCGGCATGACCCGAGTCGGCGAGGTGTTCATGCCCAGGCCCGAGGCGCAGCAGATCTATCAGCGGCTGTACAACGAGGTGTACCTGCGCATGTACCGCCAGCTCAAGCCCTTGTACCAAAGCATTCGGCAGATCACCGGCTACCCGGCCTGAAGACGGTTTCACGGGCGTTAGCGAGTCGGGTGGCTCGCTCTGGCCTGGCGTTTTTTGCCGGTTTGCCGTGGCGCTATCGGAGAGTTTTTTTGGCGAGATTGGACAGTGCCATGGCCTGGGTCGGTTGTTAGGCTCAGCCCCTGTGCTCATCCAATAAGATCAAAAAGCCAATGAAGCTGACGTTTCTCTTGCTGCTGCTCGGCGCGGCTGCCCCCACGGCCTGGGGCTGGTCCAACCATACGGTGGGCAGCTACCTGGCGTTGCAGGATGTGGCCGCCTTGCGCGACGCACCGCTGGTCGAGGTCGAGCCCCTGGAGCAGTTTCTCGCCCAGCAGTACGCGGGCGTGAGCGAATTGTTGGAGGAGCAGGAGCGCTTCGCCCGTCAGCACTTTCCCGAATACCCGCCGCGCCCGGACAACCTCAAGCTGCCACCCGTGCCCGGGGACAATCTGCGACAGGCATTTCTCAGCGCCTTGCGGGTCAATCCGCAGATCCATCTGGCCATGGTGATCCAGCCGATGCCGGGGCAAATCCCGGTGGCAGGTGAGCAACTCACGGCCGAGCAGGTGATGGTCGAGCAAACCCGTTCGCCCTGGAACCAGCAGCGATTCATCCGCCTGACGGCCGGGGAAAAGGTATCGCCCGTGGCGGTGCTCGCCAGCGCCGCCGACGAGCCGGACTACGGTCACGACATCAACCTGTTCAGTGACAATCCAGGTGACGTGGCTGCGCTGTACGGCTTCGGCCCGCAGCCTTTTGGCGATCCGCGTTTCCAGTACAGCTCCCAGGCGCCGTTCCACATGGGCTTTTTCCATGAGAGCCCGGTGGTGTACGCCGCAGCCGGCTTTCTGCAGCGTAACTGGCCGGACTGGCGGGCCTATCAATACCTGAGTTTGTCGCGCCTGGCCTTCGCCACGGGGCATGCCTACTGGGGCTATCGCTTTCTTGGCTGGGGCCTGCACTACGTTCAGGACCTGACCCAGCCGTATCACGCCAAACCGCTGCCGGGTGTCGAGCTCGACAGCATGCTGTTGATGGAGGCCAAGGCCTTGGCCGGCTATGACAGCGACAAGCACGAGGCCATTGAACGGGTCGCCACCCGGCACACCGAGGTGGAGAAGTATCAGTTCGCCTGGCTCCAGCGCCTGCAGCGTGCGGGCCAGGCGCACCCGATGCTCAGCGCTTACGTCGACACCCGCGAAGACGCCGCTTACCCGCCGTATTCGGTGGACTACCTGCGTGAGGTCGTCTCGGCCCAGTCCGTCGCCCAGGCCGCTGAGTTTGATGCCGCGATCGGGCAATGGCTGAGCACGACCCCGGCCCCCCTGAGCTTCAGCGCCGGCAACCAGTTGCAGCCCGAAGCGTTCGACCACCCGGCACTCAATCAGCAACTGTTCCAACTGCTGGGGCATTTCGGGGCTCATAGCCGGATCTATGTCGGTGCTGGCCTGGCCCCGGCCCAGGGCGATACCGCTGCGCCTTGAGCCGTTGGGCGAGGGTGCACGGATACAAAAACAACAAGATCAGCAGGGAAGGGAGGAACACACAATGAGCATTCGATCACGCCTGTCCAGCGCGAAGGTGCCGGGCACGTTGTCGGCGGGGATAGGGTTGGCAGGGCTGCTGCAAGTGTGCGCCGTCGACGGGGTGCAGGCCATGGAGTTCAGCCTGCTGGACAAAGAGGTGACCGGTTCGTTCGACAGTACCTTGTCCTATGGCCGCCTGTGGCGGGTCCAGGGCCGGGACAAGAGCAACGATGACGTCAACACCAACGACGGTAATCGCAACTTCGATACCGGGCTGGTTTCCGAGGTGTACAAGATCACCTCGGAGCTGGAAGCCAACTATCAGAACTACGGGATGTTCATGCGCGGCACCGCGTTCTATGACACCCAGCTGATGGACAAGCGCAACGATTACTACCGCAACAACAGCCCCTCGCAGCCGAGCCAGAGCTACCCCAACGACGACCACTTCACCGATCAGACCCGTGACATCGCCGGCAGCCGGGTAGAGATGCTCGACGCCTATATCTACGGCAATTGGGACGTGGCCGCGATGCCGGTGACGGCACGCCTGGGGCGCCAGGTGTTCAACTGGGGCGAGGGCATTTTCTATCGCGGCGGGGTCAACACCACCAACCCGGTGGACGCGGCCAAGTACCGGTTGCCGGGAGCCGAGGTCAAGGAAGTGCTGATGCCGGTAGAGGCAGTCAGCTTCAACATCGGCTTGAGCGACAACCTGACGATGGAAAGTTTCTACCAGACGAACTGGAAGGAAACCCGCATCGACCCGGTCGGCACCTTCTACTCTCAGACCGATCTGTTCGCCGACGGCGGCAACACCGCCTACAACAACTTCACCGGCACCGCGCTGGATACGCCGGTGCCCGGTTTCGGCAACGTGATCGATCTGTACAGCGCGCTGGGCAACAACCCGGTATTGAGCCAGGTGCTGGGGACTACCGGCCTGTACGCCAACGGTGTGACGCCGGCGTTCGGCAATACCCTCAAGGTGGCCTCCGTGGGCAAGGACTACAACGCCCGCAACGATGGTCAGTTCGGCTTCGCCTTTCGCTACATCGCCGAGGAGCTCAACAGCACCGAGTTCGGCGTGTACCTGGTCAACTACCATGCCAAGGAGCCGACCATCTCCGCTGACCTGGGCGGTTACCAGGGCATCGACATGGATGCCCTGACCAACCTGTTGGCCGGGGTGGCCGGCAGCCAGGCCGGGGAGCTGGCCAACGGCCTGGCCACCGTGGATGTGCTGGGCAACATTCAGGCGCATCGGCGCTACGCCGAAGACATTCGCATGTACGGCTTCAGCTTCAACACCACCCTGGGCCAGGCATCGGTGTTTGGCGAAGTGGCCTATCGGCCCAACCTGCCCATCGGCGTCGCGGCCACCAACGACCTGATCGGCGACCTGGCCAATGGTGCCGCTGCGGCGGCGGCCGGCCAGACCATCAACATCGGCGGGCAGATGGTCCAGCTCGACAGCCAGATCAACAACGGTGAGCGGGTGGAATCGTTCAACACCTCCCTGGGCAGCATCTACAACTTTGGCCCGAACCTGTCCTTCGACTCCCTGTTCGGCGTGTTCGAACTGGCCTCCGAACATTTGCGCGGCAGCAACCTGCAGTACACCGCCTATGACGGCAGCAACCGTTACTACGCCGGCACCGGCAACTATTCCTATGTGTCCGGTGGGGATCGTGGTGACCAGGTCAACCGTAACTCCTACAGCTACACCGCGATGTTCAACGGCACCTGGAACGACGTGTATGCCGGGGTCAACGTCTCGCCCTATGTCGTCTACAAGGATGACTTCAAGGGCAACAGCTATCAGGCGGGCAACACCATCGAGGGTCGCAAGGCCTACACCCTGGGGGTCAAGGCCAACTACCAGAACAAGCTGGAGGCCGAGTTGCAGTACACCGAGTTCTACGGCGGAGGCCAGAACAACGGTATTCGCGACCGTGACAACGTCGGCTTCAACCTCAAGTATTTCCTGTGAGTGTTCAGGCCCCTTGGCTTGCGGGCGATGCTGCCCTGCCTTTATTTCGGAGAATGTCCATGCTTCACACACCGCGACTGATCAAGACCACGTTGGCCCTGGTCCTGAGCCTGGCGGCTGGCAGCGCGCTGGCTGCCCTGTCCCCCCAGGACGCCCAACAACTCAAGTCCAAGCTGACGCCGCTGGGCGCCGAGCGTGCCGGTAATGCGGCCGGCACTATTCCGGCCTGGGACGGCGGCATCACCCAGGCGCCCAAGGGCTATACCCCGGGCCAGCATCACCTGGACCCGTTCCCGGGCGACAAGCCGTTGTTCACCATCACCAAGGCGAATCTCGAGCAGTACAAGGCCCACCTCAGCGCGGGCCAGATCGCGCTGTTCAACAGTTACCCCGACACCTTCCAGATGCCGGTGTACACCAGCCGTCGCTCGGGTTCCGCGCCGCAGTGGCTGTATGACAACACCTTCAAGAACGCCACCAGCGCCAAGCTGCTCGACGGCGGCAACGGCTTTGCCGATGCCTATGGTGGTGTGCCGTTCCCCGTGCCCAAGGACGGTGTCGAGGCGCTGTGGAACCACATCACCCGTTATCGCGGGATCTACGTGGTACGCCGCGCGTCCGAAGCGCCGGTACAACGTAACGGCAGCTTCGCCCTGGTGACCTCGCAGCAGGAGGGGATGTTCACCTACTACCGCCCGGGCGGGCAGTACACGGACCTGAAGAACATCCTGTTCTACTACCTGGCCTTCGTGAAGAGCCCGGCCCGCCTGGCGGGCGGCGCGGCGTTGGTGCACGAGACCCTGGACCAGCTCAAGGACCCGCGTCAGGCCTGGGTCTACGACGCCGGCCAGCGCCGCGTGCGCCGTGCGCCGAACCTGGCGTATGACACCCCGATCGCGTCCTCGGACGGCCTGCGCACAGCGGACGATACCGACCTGTTCAACGGCTCGCCGGACCGTTACGACTGGAAGCTGATTGGCAAGAAAGAGGTCTACATTCCCTACAACAACTACAAGGTCGGCAGCCCCGAGGTGAAGTACGCGGACTTGCTCAAGCCGGGGCACCTCAACCCGCAGTACACCCGTTATGAATTGCACCGAGTCTGGGTGGTGGAAGGCACGCTCAAGCCGGGTTCGCGACACATTTACTCCAAGCGCGTGCTGTTTCTCGACGAAGACAGCTGGGGCGCCGCGGTGGTGGACCAGTACGACGGGCGAGGGGAGCTGTGGCGGGTGTCGATGGGCTACCTGAAGAACTTCTACGACCTGCCGACGACCTGGAGCGCGATGGACGTGTTCCACGACCTGCAGGCGCGGCGTTACTACGTGCAGAACCTGGATAACGAAGAGACGCAAACCGTGGACTTCGCCCAGCCGGTGCCGGAGGACGCGTATTTCATGCCGTCGGCCTTGCGTCAGCGCGGGACGCGGTAAACGACGGGTCTGATGCAACACCTGTAGGCGCTGGCTTGCCAGCGATGGAGGTCAACAATAACGCGTGTTTTCAGAAAGAACGCGTAACACTTGAGTTCATCGCGAGCACGCTCGCTCCTACAGGTCTATCGGACTCGCCGCCGTTCGGCGGCGCCGCGTGTCCTCGAGGAGCAAGTCGTGTTAGCTTCAATCAATGATTTCATTGATTGCAGGAGGCATCATGGCCAGCATCACGATTCGAAACCTTGACGACCAGATCAAGGAACAATTGCGGATTGCCGCCGCCCACAATGGGCATTCGATGGAGGAGGAGGCTCGCCTGATTCTGGGAAGAGCGCTGGCCGCTGTTGATCGGGCAGGCGGGCTTGGAAGCAGGATTCGCGGCAGGTTCAGCGCCAGTGGCGGGGTTGAGCTCGATTTGCCCTCGCGCCAGGAGAAAGCGACAGCCGTGGATTTCTCCGAATGATTGTGCTCGATACCAACGTTCTTTCAGAGTTCATGCGGGCCGAGCCTGATGTACAGGTGTTGGCCTGGGTCGACGCGCAACCGGCGATGGATCTGGCAATCAGCGCTATTACCGTGGCAGAAATTCTCCATGGCATTGCCCGGCTCCCATTCGGTAAGCGCAAACAGAAACTTGAAGCTCATGCGATGGCAATGTTCGAAGAAGACTTTGCCGGAAGAATATTGGCTTTTGATGCCCATGCAGCCGTCGAGTACGCGACGCTGGTGGCGGGCCGCGAAGCAAACGGTCGGGCCGCGTCAATGGCGGATGCACAGATAGCCGCCATTTGCCGAACCCACGGTGCTCCGATTGCGACTCGCAATGTTCGCGACTTTGAGTTTCCCGGGGTTGAAGTGATCAATCCGTGGGAGATTTGAGCGGCGGACTGATCACCTGAGCGATCCACAGATTTCGGCCAGGCCCTGGAGGAACCAGGGCATGACCGTTAACGATCCACTCGGGAATCAGTACAGAGAACGGGGTCGGCGCGCCTGAGGACTCGTCGTGTGTGGAGTCTCCAGGCCCGTCGTGCCTGGATCAGACGCGGAAGTGACTGACCATCATCTGCAACTGATTGCCCAGGCGCGCCAGTTCAACGCTGGACGCCGCGGTTTCATCGCTGGCGGCGGCGGTCTGTTCGGAGACGTCGCGCACGTTGATGATGCTGCGGCTGATCTCTTCGGCCACCGCACTTTGCTGCTCGGCTGCGGCGGCGATCTGCTGGTTCATCGACTGAATGTTCGACACCGTGCGGGTGATGTTCTCCAGTGACGCGCCGGCCTTGCGGGTCAGCGCGACGCTGCTGTCGGTGAGACTGCGGCTGTTGTTCATCACGGTCGCCACTTGCTGGGTACCGTTCTGCAGCGCGGCAACCAGGCCTTCGATCTCCTCGGTGGACTTCTGCGTGCGCTGGGCCAGGCCACGGACTTCGTCAGCCACCACGGCAAAGCCACGACCGGCTTCACCGGCGCGCGCCGCTTCAATGGCGGCGTTGAGCGCCAGCAGGTTGGTCTGCTCGGCCACCGCCTTGATCACGTCCATGACGCTGCCGATCTTGTCGCTTTCCTGTTGCAGCACGGTCATGGCTTCGGTGGAACGCACCACCTCGCTGGCCAGGCGTTCGATCTGGGTGATCGCTTCGTTGACCACCTTGTCGCCGTCACGGGCTTCACTGTCTGCCGCGGCGGCCGCTTGCGAGGCTTGCTCGGCGTTGCGCGCGACTTCCTGCACGGTGGCGGTCATTTCGTGCATCGCGGTGGCTACCTGATCGGTTTCCACTTTCTGGCTGTTGACCCCGGCGCTGGTTTCTTCGGTGACGGCGGACAGTTCTTCTGCGGCGCTGGCGATCTGGGTTACGCCGTCGCGAATGCCGCTGATCAGGTCGCGCAGGGTCACTCCCATGCGGGCGATGCCTTGTTGCAGCACGCCGAGTTCGTCGCGGCGAGTCACGCGTACGTCCTGGGTCAGGTCGCCGCTGGCGATGCGCTCGACCACCGCCAGGGTTTCGCGTAGCGGACGGGTGATCTGCCGGGTGATGACCACCGCCGCCAGCACACCCACCAGCAATGCCAACAGGGTGCTGATCAGTTGCAGGGTGCGCGCACGGGCGCTTTCGGTGTCGCGGCGATCCAGCTGGATCTGATACAGCGCGTCGCTACGGCTGACGATGTCGCTGCCCTGGACGGTCATTTCCTGACGAGCCTGGACGGCCTCACTGTTGGCAGCCTTATAGGCCTGTAACGCACTGCGGTAGTTGGTCAGTACGCGTTCGAGCTGGCGCAAGGCGTCTGGCTGAGTGTCGGCGAAGTGGCTGTTCAGTGCCTTGAGGCTGGCAATGGCCGCGTCCAGTTGTACCGCAGCCTTTTGCTCAGTGGCCGGGTTGCTGTCGGCGGTGTAGCCCCGTACTTCGTAACGGGCGAGCAAGAACTGCTCCTTGGCCTCGGTGATGACCTGGAACTGTTCGAAACGCTCATCGCTCAGTGGCATCTGCCGCACGCGGGTATTGATGTCGTTGATCAGGGTGTTGGCGCTTTCGGCGCTCTCAGCCATGGCCTGACGCGCCGCGTTGGCGGTGCGGTAGGCGTTGCGCATCTTGTTCAGGGATTGCTGGTAGGCGTCGATGACGGCGCTTTGTTCCCTGAGCAGCTTGAGGTTTTCCGGGCTCTTGAAGCTCGACAGCAGGGACTGCTGCTGGGCCTTGAAGCCATCGAGGGAGGTTTGCACGGTCTGCGCCACGGTCTCGTCGCCGTTGGCCAGCATGTATTGCAAACGGGTAATGCGCAGTTTGGTCAGGCTCGCGTTGAGCTGGGTGATGTCGCTCATCCAGTTGCTGCGGTCGATCAGCCCGCCCAGGCTGGTCCAGCCGGTCAGGGCAAGGATGCAGGTAAGGGCCAGCACCAGGCCGAAACCCAGGCCCAGCTTCAGGTTGACGCTGATATTGGCAAACCAGCTATTCATCGAAAATTCCTCCAGGAACGTTGCGCTTCTTGATCGTCAGTTGGCTGGAAGATTATTTTTTTTGGGAGCCAGCAAGGGGTATAGAAGTCCTGTATCGGCAGTCAGCGAGATAGCTGAACCTGTTTTCGTTACGAGAAATTGCAGATGAGCAGATTGCCAACAGTCAGCGGGCACTGATGAAAAATCTCAGTGCTCAGGTTTTTTTTACATTCATTTCACCTGCCTCCGACTTGCCCATCGCTATTGTCCTGCCATCGTCGGCATCAGGCCGACACATGCATTCATCTGGCAGGCAATGCCACAGGGGCGGTTGGGTCGTGAGGTCAAGAATCGAGTCGGTGGGTGCCAGTCTCCCGCATGGGCTGACGGAGATCAGGCGCTACAAAAACACCGTCATCGCGCTGTTGCTGGGGCTGTGTGTGCTGCTGTCGGCGGTTTACCTGCTGCGGCCGGCACCGGTTCCGGACCTGGCGCAGGACAATGCCTCGGACCTGACGCGGCTGAAGGCTGACTGGGCGGCTGGCGAGATGATTGTGTTGGTACGGCATGTTGAACGTTGTGATCATTCCAGGGCCACTTGCCTGAACGCCCCGGATGGCATCACCGACCGTGGGCGGGGTGTGGCGGTGGGGTTGGGGGCACAATTCGAGCGCTTGGGGCTGTCCCGCACGGACCTCTACAACAGCCCCGTGACCCGTGCGGTACAGACGTCCAGCTACATGTTCAACTCGGTCACGAGCGGCCAGGACTGGCTGTTCAACTGCAAGGGCACCCTGCTACGGGATGCACTGGCCCACAAGGTGGCGGGACGTAACCTGGTGCTGGTCACCCACAGTGAGTGCATGGCGGAGCTGGAAAAAGAGCTGAACGTGCCGGGCGCAAGCTTCGGTTATGGGACGGCGCTGTTTTTATCCACCGCCAAGGGCAACGCCAAGGCGCACCTCCTGGGGTTCCTCGACGCCACTGACTGGCGCTCGATGTTCTCGCAGTAATCGATAAACGTGCAGACGAGACGAACGATGCAGACTTTTGTGCGTCACCGATTCTATTGGGTGAGCCTTGGTATCCCGCTGCTCTGCGCCGCGGCGGTATTTGTGATGTTCGACATGACCCACATCGACATTGCCTTCAGCAATCTGTTCTTTGATCCGCTGACCCAGACGTTCCCGATCGACCACATTCGACTCTTTGAAAAAATCACCCACAAGTGGACGCGCGTGATTCCGGACTGGACTGCCGAAGTCGCCTTGATCGGGGCGTTGCTGTCGTTTGTCTGGCCGCGCTTCAACCCGCAGAAACACCCGCGCCTGGGCGGTTTTCTGGAGCGGTCCAAGGTAGCGTCGGTGTTGCGGTTTACCACTGACCATCGTCGGGATTTCTGGTTCGTGGTGCTGGCATTCGCCCTTTGCACAGGCGTGATTCACTTCCTCAAGGCGCACACCAGCGTGTACTGTCCGATTGAAACCACGCTCTACGGTGGAAAAATCGCCCACATGGAGTGGTTCAACAACTTCCAGCTGTTCAAGGCGGCGGGCGACGGCCGTTGCTGGCCGGGGGGGCATGCCTCCGGTGGTTTCACCCTGCTTGCGCTGTATTTCGTGGCGCGTCGTTACCAGTGGCGCTATTCAAAAGCCATCCTGTGGGGCTCGCTGCTGCTGGGCTTCATCTTTGGTACCACGCGGGTATTGCAGGGTTGGCACTACATGTCCCACACCTTCTGGGCGGGGATCTTTGTCTGGCTCACCTGTTTGCTGACGGCATTGGCGTTTTACGGTCGCGTGCGGCTGGATGTGCCGGTGCGGCAGAAGGTGACAGCCGGGGTCGGTGGTACCGAGGTGCAGGTGTCGGGCTGAGTTCGGCGGCATTTTTTTCATTTTACTGCGCCACGAAGTAATACGCCTGCCGGCTCACCCTCATGGTCTTCAGCACCTTCAAGGGCGGGCCGGGCTCACGCTCGCTGGCGATCAGTGCCACATGAGTGGGGGACGCCGCGAGGAAGGTGGACAGTTGCTCCTCGGTCTGCAAATTCTTGAGCAAGCCCTGGGTGTAGAACACGCTCGCCCCGGCTGTCCGTTCGTTGGCCTGGTACAGCGCCACGTCCTGCCCCATGGCTTGCATCGCCTGGATCTGCTCGATCAACGGCAGGAACGACAGTGTGCGGTCGGCACGCGGGGCGGCCCATTGGGCGGCAGACAGATACGCCATGACGATCAGGCTGATCAGGCCGATTGCCCATGCACGGCGATGACGCGCCAGCTTCCCGAGCAGGCCTGACGCCTCCGTGTGTTGGCGCAGGCGCTCATACAGCACCGCGGCATACTCCGCCGCGATGACCGCTGCTGCCGGTGTCAGCGACATCAGGTACACGGTGCGTTTGCTGGAGGCCAGGGTCAGCATCACGAACTGGGCCAGCAACCACAGGGTAAAGAACAACAGGTAGCGGTTGTTCGCCAGGTGTTTGCGAAAGTGCCACAGCCCCAGGTAGACCAGGATGTTCCATGGCAGGAACGCTTCCGGCAGTTTGGCCAGGTAGTAATGAAACGGCTCATAGTGCCCGGCCTCGACGAACGAGCCATTGAAGCGACCGAGGCTGTTGGTCAGCAACACTTCGGCCAAGGCCTGTGAGCCGCCGCGCTGATACAGCAGGACAAGCCAGATCAGCAAGGGGATCAAACCGAGCACGGTCACCAGCGCCGGTCGTGTCCAGCTTGTCAGCGTGAAGCGCTTGTCGATCAGGCTCTCGGTCAGCAGGTAGGCGAAGATCACCACGCCCGGCATTGCCAGGCCGAGCACGCCCTTGCTCAACGTGGCAATGGCAATGCCGAGGGCAAACAGCAACCAGCTACCCGTGGCGGGTTGCTGTCCCGTCTGTTGCTTATGCGCCTGGTAGAACGCCAGCAACGCCAGGGTGACACCGAGACTCAGCAGGGCATCTTCACCGACCCCGCGTACGTTACCCCAGTAGCTGGCCATGGTTGCCAGCATGATCCCCGCGACCAGGGCAAGGTTCGTCGGCCGTCCCCACCGGCGCAGCATGGCGTACAGCAGCATCACGCTGAACAGCCCGGCAAAGGCCGATGCCAACCGAACCGCCCAGGGCGTGCCCCCAAACGCACGAATCGCCCCGGCGTCCAGCCACAGGCTCAGGGGCGGCTTTTCCAGAAAGGGTTGCCCCAGCAGGCGCGGCGTTACCCAGTCGTTATCCAGGTGCATCTGCATGGCGATACCGGCCACCCGGGCTTCGGTGGAACCTTGCAATTGGTGATTGCCGAGGGCGAAGAAGAACAGCAGTGCTGCGAGCAGGAACAAGAGCGGCGCGGGGCGTGACATGGGCATCAGGCTACCGAAAGGGGGCGGGCGGGGGAGGTGGGCTGCGAAAAAGTATATGAGGGCAATTCTGAACAATTGATGAACTGCTGGCATATAGAGGCCTGGGGCAAGTGATCGACCGCAAAGTCGGCTTCCGAGCGCATGCAACTGCCCCGATCCAGCCGTCAGGCAGTTCCAGGGGCCGGACCAGGTCCAGCAGGTGCCAACACATTAGGTCATTCAAGATGAGGGTGTGGTGTCTTGAGGGGGCATGACTCAAGTGAAAGGACCGGTGTCAGGAAAAAGCCGGCACTGATACGTCAGTTTTCTCATGGCGACTGTCGATTTCAAACCCCGTCATTCGACCAAGAGGTAAGTCCCTCAACCCAATGGAGAAACCACCATGCGATTCATGATCATTGTGAAGGCCAGCCAGGATTCCGAAGCCGGCAAGATGCCGAGCCAGGAACTGTTGACTGCGATGGGCAACTACAACGAAGAACTGGTCAAGGCCGGCATCCTGCTCGCCGGTGAGGGCCTGCACCCCAGCAGCAAAGGGGCCCGGGTGCGCTTCTCGGGTGCCCAGCGCCTGGTCACCGATGGCCCGTTCGCCGAGACCAAGGAACTGATCGCCGGCTACTGGCTGTGGCAGGCGAAATCGAAAGAGGAAGCCATCGAGTGGGTCAAGCGCTGCCCCAACCCGATGCCTGGTACCGAGGCCGAAATCGAGATTCGCCAGGTATTCGAAGCCGAGGATTTCGGCGCCGAGTTCACCCCCGAGCTGCGCGAGCAGGAAGAGCGCGTGTGGGCACAGGCGCAGGATCAGGCGAAGAAGTGTTGAGTCACTGGCACCGATGTAGGCGTGAGCGTGCTTGCGATGAACCCAAGAGCGATGCGTTGATGCAAAAATGCGCGTCATTGTTAACGTTCATCGCGAGCATGGGGCTCTTTTTTTTGGGGCTTGGGGGGTGAACAGCGGTAAAGCTGTATCGGGACTGGAAACGCCTTACTTCTTGGCGCCCAGGCCAAACTGCAGGCCGCCCCAATTCCACTCTTTCGATTGCTTCACATAACAGCCCAGCTGGTTGGCGGGTTCGGCGTCACAGGCAATCCTGCCGACGGTGCTGGTGTCCTGGCCTTCGCCGGTACTGCGCGCGTTGTAGTTGGCGCAGCCAGTCGTGAGCGTGAGGATAAAGGCGAGGGTCAGTGCTTTGATTTTCATAAAGGCATCCATGCGGTTAGATCGCCAGCATCGAGCGCTGGAGACTGGACTGTCATCCATTGATGTTTGTCAGGTCGACTTATCAGACCAGTCGTTGCGTCAGCGAATCGAATGTAGCATCGAATGCGGGTACCGCCAGCAGCAAATGCGGCAGGTAATAAGGGGCTTGTATCGGGATGATGTCCGGGAGAGCCCCCCCTTCCAACGGATCGCAGCGCGCACGCGACAGGGCGAGGGGGAGGCGCACGACACGGAGCTTCTGAGCCGCAAAGCCGGATCACTGCGTGGAGCAACCGGTCGTCAAAATGCGACAGGGGTTCACGTTATCACCCTCGCATACACCGGCCGGTCGATATTCCCGCCGGACAAAATGACCCCGACCCTTTTCCCCTCCATCGCTTCACGTTCTTGCATCAGCGCTGCAAGTGCCGCAGCTCCCGCACCCTCGACCAGGTTGTGGGTGTCGGTGTAATACACGCGCATGGCCTCGGCAATCTCTTCTTCGCTGACCGATACGATCCGTGCCGCGCCTGCGGCATAACAGGCAAAGGCTTCGGGGACCGGTTTACGCACTGCCAGGCCGTCGGCAAAGGTATTTGCCGAAGCGGTTTCCCGTAGTTCGCCAGCGTCGAACGATAACTTCGCGGCCTCAGCTTCGGTGGACACTACGCCGATCACCTGGGTCTTCAGGCCCAGCGCGTCGCGGGCCGCGATTACCCCGCAAATCCCCGACCCGCAGCCGATGGGGACGTAGACACTGTCCAGGTTCGGCGCCGCATTGAACAGTTCCAGCGCATAAGTGGCGACACCCTTGACCAATTCACGATGGTAGGGCGGTACCAGATAGAGGCCTTGTGTCTCGGCCAGGCGCGCGGCCTCTTCACGGGCCTCGTCGAAATCCCGGCCAAACTCGACGACCTCGCCGCCAAAGCCGCGCATGGCGTTGTTCTTTTCTACGGAATTGCCCACCGGCACCACAATCAACGCCCTCAGGCCCTGCGCCCGGGCAGCCAGGGCTAGGCTCTGACCATGATTACCGCGGGTTGCAGTAACGATGCCCACCGTGGTTGGGTGTGTGCGCTTGAGCCAGTGCATGAACGTAATGCCGCCGCGCACCTTGAAGGCGCCTGTCGGGGTATGGTTTTCGTGTTTCACCCAAACGGTGCAGCCCAACCGCTCGGCCAGCAGGGGCCACGCGTACTGGGCGGTGGCTGGCATTACTTGATACACCTGGCGGGCAGCGTCTTCGATGTCGTCGCGGGTCACGTTGTGCATGGGCATTCTCCCTGAGGTTTTGCCCAGTCTAGGCAGCGACACGGGCCGCTGGCTTTCAGAAAACTGACCTGATCTTTGTGGTTGCCCTTCAGTAGTATGGTGTTCATGAATCGCCGAAGCTGCTTACCGTCACCGCTCCTGCACGAACCGGTCCGTCGAGCCGAAGCAGGGCCGTGGGCGATCGAATTGCTACCCAGCGCCGCCTACGAAAGCCGATACGTAGCGACCCAGGCGGCCATTGGCTTTGCCTTCGACAGCCAGCGAGGCATACACGCCATTGGCAGCGACCGGGTGCGCCCATTCAATGCCACGCCCAACGGCCTGGCATTCGTACCCGCCGGGTGTGACGTGTTTTCCGAGTCGCCCGAGGGCGGTGAATATCTACGGGTCATCCGAACCGATGGCACGCCCTTAATGGGGGATCGTGCTTTCAACAACCTCATCGACCGGCCGGCGATTATCCTTGCGCAGCGAATGCGCGGAGCACTGTTGCGGGCCTCGGTGGAAGACGACTGGGAGGCTTGGGCACTGGCATTGGCTGAGCGGGTGAAGGGAGGCGAAGCGATGCCGACGCTGCCCCGGGGCTCCATGACCGCCAAACGCCTGCGCCTGCTTGATGAGTTCGTTGACGCCGGGCTCGACGGGCCACTGAGTGTGCAGGCAATGGCGGGGTTGCTGGGATTGTCCGAAGGATACTTCATGCGCGCGTTCAAAGCCGCAACGGGCAAGAGCCCGCACAGTTACCTGATCGACAGACGCCTGCTCCGGGCCCGGCTCATGTTGCGCGGCTCGATGGACCGCTTGGCGGACATCGCCCAAGCCTGCGGATTCTCCTCCCAAGCGCATATGGCCACTGCCTTCAGGCAGCGATTGGGGGGGAGTCCAGGAGAGATGCGGGGGTG
This sequence comes from Pseudomonas sp. Irchel s3a18, assembly GCF_900187535.1. Classification (NCBI taxonomy): domain Bacteria; kingdom Pseudomonadati; phylum Pseudomonadota; class Gammaproteobacteria; order Pseudomonadales; family Pseudomonadaceae; genus Pseudomonas; species Pseudomonas sp. Irchel s3a18. The sequence continues at coordinate 55,393 of NZ_FYDV01000006.1, forward strand.
ATGGACGCCGACAGTGGGTTTACAACTCAATTTTTTGAGAGGTACACGGCGGGATACACGGGCAGTGTTTATAGGCGTAGATAAGGAGATGCGGCCAGAAACAAGAAAGCCCGCACAGGGCGGGCTTCTTGGGGTGTTTCGTAGACTGTCTGAGACAGGTCTAGACTACTGTTTGGTGCCTGGGTAATCTGAACTCATAATATAAGATTATGATTTTAAATAATATTTTCAGTTTGTTTTTTCTTGTGGAATACCATTTGGAATACCATTCTTCATGTCATGTCCCAGTCAGTAACGTAGTGGCTAAATTGGTTTGATTACGACCCTTGTCTCGATCGTGTGGGATTCGAACCTGAGACCAGTGCGGATGCAGGGGCTGAGTGCGCATGGTTATGGAGCGCGTGTTCCGCAGCTTGAAAGCCGAATGGATACCGACCGTGGGCTACAGAACTGCTCAAGAGGCCCAACGCGATATCAGTCATTTCTTGATGCGTCAGTACAACTGGATACGTCCCCATCAATTCAACGATGGGTTGGCCCCTACAAGGGTGGAAGAAAAACTTAACGTCGTGTCCGGGATTAGTTGACCGCTACAATTTGACTGCGTGCCGCAGATAAACGAGGCGTATGCGGACAGCTGCGACGACGAACACCAAGAGGTGTTTTGGGCCGCGTACCAGGAGATTGGGCTTGAACATAGCCCATTGGGGCTGGTCTGCATGAACGATACCGAAACAGGTTACTTGAGCACTGCTCAATCGATGAACGCACTGGCAGATAGAATTCGGCTTGTGGGCGGCTTTATAGATTTGTTAACTATTTGATTACTATAGATATTATGTTTTTGTGTATTTTCGTCCCCCCATTTGTCCCCCTACTTTGATTTTGCGTGTGGAGTGGGCGTATGGGAGGGCGGAGTCGGCGATCCTTGTAGATAGAAAGCATATGGGCGAGGTCCTGCAAAGAGACATCGTAGTCGGGGTTAAGCCATTTTAAGGGTAAAGATTGGAAGCTAGGTGCGGTGCACTGCGGACCCGGTGTCGCCTGGCTGCTCCTGTGCGCCGTGTAGATTGGATTCAAGCGGTACGCCGGTGACAATAGTTCCCAGGGATCTCGTGTTTACGTGAGAAAAAGCTGATGATGGCGCAGCTTATAGAACGCGTGGTGGTGAATTCCCATTGATGTGACTGGATGGAGCTATCACAGCTGCTTAGGATGCTAGAGAACCTCAGGATGCTTGGATGCAGTATTTTGAAGCGCATACGGTACATGACGCTGTCCCTACATGGGCAGCTGCCGCGCTTGGTCTGGGTTACCGATGGCGCCTGAGTGTCAGTAGTGCTCGTCGGATCGGCCTGTTGTCGATGCCGTGCGACTCGGAGGCTGCAGGTATCATCGCGCTGGGCGCGTTGCGGCGCGACCTTGAACGCACGACATCAAACCACGTGGATACGCACTTCGATCTTCTATCGCGGGCTTGCCGTGAGCGTGTGGCAGTCCATATGCACCGCGAGAACTCTTCAGAGGAGCTCTCGTGGGATGTGCGTAATACCGTTGACGATACCCGTTGGCGTTTTGTTGCCTACGATGGCGACTTGGATATTATTGTTCTCGAGATCGCCACACACCGGCCGGTCATCAAACGCAAGGGCAAAAGCATCCCAAACCCGAACGGGGCCTGCAGCCGCTACATCATGCGGGACAATGCCATCGGCTGGCAGTTGCGCAATTGTCCTTTACCGCAGCTGCCTCCGGACGGGAAGGCGCTGGAGCCCTCCGCGTACAGCAGTCTGCCAGGCTGCGTCGGCCCTATCTTGGAGGCAAACCTTCGCCGGTCCTATGACGGTCTGGTGCTGGTCGGACAGGGGGCCGCGCGTGACTCCACCTATATGCAGAAATTTTATACGGCGGGCTTCGCGTCCGCTGACCATCGGCTTCCGCTGGGCGATCTGCTGACCCTGCATCACAGCGAACGGAAATATATACGGCGTCTGCGTTTCCTCAACGAGCGAGCACTTCAGGACGAAGCCGTACACGCTGCCTGGCTGGTGGTGGCAGATGGTATATCCGCGCTGCTCTGTGCGGAGAAGCTGTTTCCTACCAGCGACATTATCGGTGTCTGCAACCGCGATGCGTCTGTCGAGGCCATCATCCAGCTAAAGGACTGGCTGAACGATATCAGTCGCTATTACACCGATATGGACGCCAATCACTGCATGGCAGGCGAGATGCCAGGCGGCATGATGCTGCGCGTGCTGCAACGAAGGACATGAACATGCCTGTCCCGACAACCGCTCGTTTGCAGTTCCTAGAGAGCAATCCGCCGGTCCAAGAACTCTACATCGGTGAATCTCCGCTTTTTTCTGCGATCCGCCACCATATGCGGGCGCTGTATTCTGCGCTCTACCAGCCGGAAGGAGATGCTTACCATAACGAATCGGCACTGATGCTTCGGTTCGAGATGCAGAAGTGGCTGACGTCCCCCTTGATGCCCGATATCGGCCTGTTCATGCGCTGCGGTCTTTCCGATGACGGGCGGACCCGCCGGCAGTGGGGAGGGCAGGCCGCGCATACCGTCGAGCTGTTGAAAGACCTGATCACCCGCTACGCGGAGGAGGGCTCCGTGCTCAACACAGAGTTCGTCCGGCTGTTCATCGACCTTGCCGGCGAGTACGAGGAAGACCGCATAAAAATCTGGTGCCACCACAAGGAACGCGATCTTTTTCGCGACCTGCTGGAAGGTTTGACCGAGCTTGATGACGGAGTATTCGTAAGCACGCTTGCAGAGTATCGCAAGAGCCCTCCGACCGATGTACTGATCCGATTCGGACCGTTACGCACGCGCGGTTTCGGTAATGCGCCGGAGGCGCTGATCACTTCACCGACATATCGCCGGCTGGTCCGCCTTATCTGGACGGGACTGGCGGATGAGGAAGGATTTGCCGACGATCCGGTGCTGCCTACCCACAATTATCTGGCCACACTTCGCTCGCTCCGAACCACAGTTATCGGAAATCTGGGGGCGGTGCCTGTGTCGGCGGAGACGGAACCTGGGGATGATCTTGTGTTCCTTGACCAGAAAACGTCCGTCGGCAAATCCCTGCATGGTTGTGTGCTGGTGGAGTTTCCCGCCGAGTACAGTGTGCTTCTGCGTCCTGGTTCCCGCTTGCTGGTATTCAGTCCCCATTGCACCGATGCGGAGGCCATTGGCTACCGACATATCGGCGACGTTGATGCCGGCGATTACCTGCTCGTCCACGACGCTGATGCTGACCTCGGCGAGGTCAGCGTCGATGCCGCCAAGGCGCCGCTGGCTGTCTTGTGGAAAAAGGCGCTGGCTGACGCTTGGAGGCGACACCCTGGTGTGTGCGCTCAGAGAATGCAGCAAGCCGGCATCGGACTACAGGACCTGTCTCGTGCGGTTCAGAAATGGACGGCAATGAATGGCACGGTGATTCGCGCCCCCCTGCGTAAGAAACATTTCGAGGCACTGCTGACAAAGGTACTTGATCCGGAGCTTATTCCCCCGATGGTGGCGGATGGCAGGACGGTTCCAGGCTGGCGCCGGGCTTGGGCGGAGGTCGAGTCGACGCGGGTAAACGCGATACAGCACGGGGCTGTGGAGAATGCCATTGTCAACGAACAACTTGTCGCAGAGCTACGCAAGGAATTGCCAGCCATCCGTAACATGATCTCACTAGATGAAGTCTATCGTCACCTGCTCAAGCCAGAAACTGGACTAACTGGCAGCGTGGCATTTAAGCCTGTGCTAAGCATCTCGCCGGACTTCGCTGCGCCAGCAGAGCAGTTGGAAAAACCGCTGAAGTTGCTGGTTTCTGAACAGTATCGAGTGAACCATGGAGGCGATCATCTGTGCGCATGATTCCCGGATTTATCGATGAGTCAGCCCCGCCCGGTGAGGTGGATCTATACCGCAAACTTGAAAGTGCGCAGTACGGCTGGACCGTTATCCACTCGCTGGACTTGGCCCCGAGCAACCACAACAGACGTACCGAGCTTGACTTTGTGATCTTGATACCTGACGTCGGCATTCTCTGCATAGAGGTCAAGTCGCACCGCGAGATCGGCTTCGACGGTGATCGCTGGTACCCGGAAAGCATCACCAAATCACCGTTCCGCCAAGCGCAGGATGCGCGCTTCGCCCTACGTCGCCGGCTGTTAGACCGGTTAGCATCCTTCTCACAAGTCCCGGTGGTGCACTGTTGCATATTCCCCCGGGCAGACTTTGCCGTAGCGCCCAACCTGTCGATTCAGCCTTACGAGGTGATGGACCGTGGCCGGTTCGAGGCCTGTGCCACGGGCGAGGCACTGTGTGATGGGCTGAAAACCATGGTCCTTCGGATCATCGATGCAGATCCGACGATCACCCCGCTAAAGGCGCCGCTGTCAGTGCCGCAAGTGACGGACTTCGTCAATTTCTGTTTTCCCATCCGCACTCGTCGGCCCGAAAAGAATGCCGAAATCTGCTACCGCGAGGAGGAGCTCAAGCAACTCCTGCGAGAACAGCAGCGTCCTGTGCTTCATTTGACGGAGTACAACCCCCGGGTGCTTGTGGAAGGTGGGGCCGGCACCGGCAAGTCGCTGATTGGTATCGAGGTTGCCCGGCGTAAGGCCGCCCAAGGGCTCCGAGTGGGCTATCTGTGCTTCAACAGGCTGATCGGCCAATGGGCTGCCAGTCAGCTTGAGTGCGACCACCATCCGCTCCTGGTCGGCGGCTCCGCCCTGAGCGTGCTGATGTCCCTGACTGGGATCAGTGTGCCAGATAATCCCGACGATGATTTCTGGTCCGACCTGCCTCTGGCTATTCAGGACCGCCTCACGGATCCGTCGTGTGCCCATGATGCACGGTTTGACTACTTAATCATCGACGAGGCGCAGGACATAATTGGGCGTCCGGACCTGCTGGATTGCATCCGTCTGCTGCTAGACGGAGGCCTGGACGGCGGCCGCTATTTGATGCTGGGCGACTTCCGCAACCAAGTGCTGACTGGCGCTGCGGCGCTCGAGACAACCCTTGCAGCGATGCGGTGCTATGCCGCCCGCTGGGTTCTCACGGAAAATTGTCGGAACTACAAGGCCATTGGTCAGATCGCGATGAAGCTCTCGAAGGCTGACCGCAGTACGTACTCCGGGTACCTGCGTCAGGGCGGAGGCCTACATGCATGGAACCTAGGGCTGTACCAAGATGCGGCAGATCAGGTCCGTCAAATCATCACGTGCATTGATTCGGCCTTGGCCAGCGGATTTAGTGCAGAGGACATCACAGTGCTCTCCTTTGGGGCTGAACACCAATCGGTGCTGCCTCTGCTTTATGAGACGTGCCGGCGTCCCTTTGTCACTTCGGGGTCAAAGGGTGTCAAGGGGATCCGTTGCTCCACTGTTCCCGCCTACAAAGGCCTTGAGAACAAAGTCATCATCATCACTGATGTGACTCCTTCAGACAGCGGGTTCGACCGCAGCCGTTTCTACACGGGCATTACCCGGGCGCAGGAGAGGCTCCATCTTTTTTGTCACGCGTCGGGCTCCTCACAGCTGGCCGAATGGGTCAAAAACGCAGGGAAGGAATATGAATAAAGAACGGTCTGCCGAAATTGAATTCCTGCGCGGTGAGCTGGTAGGCCCTGCGCGTCCATTGGAAGCGGTTCGCCCTGGCACAACGGTGACCTTGGATGCGCAGGGCTGCTTTCGGCTGACCGAGGATACCGACGGGACCCTGTACTACCTATGCGATGGAAGCAACATTCCTCAGGAGCTTGTCCACCATCGTGGCGAAACACCCATGCAGCGGTATGGAGCAGGTTTGTTGCACCCACGCAACGATGTGCGCGGGGCAGTGATTGACGAACCAGTTGGTGCCGAACCATCCGGCCGCGAACCGGACAACGACGCTTCGGCTGAAACTGTACAGGCAGTGGTCTCCGATCCGGATGAGCCACCCTCGTCTACGGTGTTCGAAAATGCTTACGCCGGTGTCTTAGACGGTGGTGGGGAGGAGGCGGATGACGATGATTTCGAGGTCGGCAGCGCCGACATGTTCCAGCCGTCGGTAATGGGCATCAGCTTCTGCCTTGAGGAGGGGGACGGCGAATTTGTGGTGTCGCTGCCCCCAATGAAAAAGTTCTTCTGGCAGCTCCCGGAGGCGGCGCCGTTCCAGGTCAACGGACGTTATGAGCCTTGTATCAAGATCACCCCCAAGGAAGCTAGTGAACACCGGGCCGAGGCTTGGCGGCGCGTTCCGGCGACCACTGTAGACACGTGCGAACGGTTTCCGCTGTCCAGCTTGGAGCCTGGTAAACCAGTATCGAGGAACCTTGTTCTGTCGGGGGGGCTGGCCTTGCAGATTCAGGTATTTCCGCGGCGCATGCATGGCAAGTGGATCATTACATGCGTGCTGCGCAACCAACTGGACGCTAGCGTCATGAATAGCCGGGTGGAACGGGGGCGGGGCATACTCTTCCAGGCTTGCTTCGAGGTACGCGTGCAAGGCGGCGCGGCCTTCAGCCGTTACCCTGAGGGCATAAGACCGTTTCGGCAGCTAGACGATGACGAGCAGACGCTCTCCCTGCTTTACCGTGACGAGGCTACTTGGGCAATCGGGCATGGCTGTGCTGCGGGATGGGATCGTGTTGAAGGTGCGACACCGGAAGCGGTTTTCGCCGATGTGATGCCTGCTGTGGAACTGCCGAGTATGACGCCCGACATCAGGGACCGGGACGGCAAGCCGGTTACCCTGTCAATGCGTGAGTTGGCAGGCCTATCGTCCTTTGCCGGGGGCGGCGCAGGCTGGGAGGCGCTCGACCGTCTCGCCGGAGAGTATGCGGCCTGGATCGAGGCGCGTGAGGCGGAATGCGTAGGATTGGAGCCCCATTTGCGTGAGGTAGCCACACGGCATCTTGAGGGCTGTCGGCAGTGCCTCGTGCGCATAGGCAAAGGTATCGCCGTTTTGCAGGAAGATGAAACGGCACTAGAGGCGTTCCGCTTGGCGAATCAGGCGATGATGCTGCAACAGATAGCCTCCAAACAGATTTCACGCCGCCCCTTGGTCCGTTTCGACGGCCACGTGGTAGCAGCTGACGTACTGGAAGGTCAGCCCCGCACTCCGTGGAAAGTCTGGGTCGACAGTTCAGAGAAACCTCACATCGGCAATTGGCGCGCCTTCCAAGCTGCCTTTCTGTTGATGAGTATTGTCGGTCTTATAGACGGGCGTAGTGACGACCGAGAAATCGTTGACCTGATCTGGTTCCCCACAGGAGGGGGCAAGACCGAAGCCTATCTCGCGGTCGCAGCCTTTTACATGTTTCACCAGCGCCTGATTGCGCGCCCCGACGACAAACTTCGTCGCGACGGCACCAACGTATTCATGCGTTATACCCTGCGCATGTTGACCACGCAGCAGTTTCAGCGCGCCGCCAGCCTAATCTGCGCGATGGAGCAGATCCGCTTACGCCGCAATGCGGAGTTCGCCCGCCCTCTGATTGGGGAAGCCAGAATTACGCTTGGGTTGTGGGTTGGAGCTAGTGGCTCGCCGAATACTTGGGCAGACGCTTGCACTGCCATCCAGAAATACAACCGCAACGATGTGGCAGGCAATCCGTTGGTGCTTACCGAATGTCCTTGGTGCCGAAGCACAATCGGCCGGCTGGAGCAGGATGCCGCCGGCCGCCCCGTCAAAAGCAGAGGCAACGGCAGCAACCTAGCTGGAGTGGCTTTTTTCGAAAAAAAACGCCCGTACCTGAAGTGTTCCGACGTCAACTGTGAATATGGTGGCGAGCGTGACAGGCTTCCTGTCGAGGTGATTGACGAGGCGATCTATAACGAGCCGCCGTCCATGTTTATCGGTACGGCAGATAAGTTTGCGATGATGGCTTGGAAGCCGGAAACAGGCGCACTGTTTGGTTTTCGTCGTGATGGCAAAGGAAATGTTTCCCTCGTCAGACAGCCACCTGGGCTGATCATCCAAGATGAGTTTCATCTAATTTCCGGACCACTAGGTACGATCTACGGCCTGTATGAAGGCGTGATCGAACGGTTTTGCACTGCAGAGGAAGGCCGGCACCTGATCCGGCCCAAAATCATTGCCTCGACGGCCACCATTCGCGGCGCAACGGAACAGGTACGCACTGTCTATGCTCGCGAGAGTCTGCAGCTATTTCCCAATCCGGGGCTGGCGATGGGGGACTCGTTTTTTGGTCGTTACGCCAAGGGTGACAATGACCAGCTTTCAGAGGGACGCCTCTACCTTGGCATTCATGCCAGTGGTTACCGGTCCTTCCTGACTGCGCAGGTCCGCACGTTTTCGGCAGCGATGTTCAGGGCTGGGATGTTCGAGGAACGAAAGGACGCTTGGTGGACGCTTCTGGCGTTTTACAATAGCCTTCGCGAACTAGGTGGTGCTCAGACCTTGTTCCAGTCTGACATTGCCGCGCGCATGAAAGACTACTCGGTTCGCTATGGACTTAAAGGCAGCACGCAACGCTACCTCAATAAAGTGGAAGAACTGACCAGCCGCCAGAGTCAGGCCCAACTGGTAGAGCTTATGGACCGGCTGGCGCTGGATTGGAGTGACAAAAAATCCATCGATGCCTGCCTCGCATCCAACATCATTGAGGTAGGGGTCGACATCGACCGACTGGCGTTAATGGCTGTTGTCGGCCAGCCCAAGTCAACCGCGCAATACATCCAGGTCACGGGCCGAGTAGGCCGGAGGTGGGATAACCGACCAGGACTGATTCTGAGCATGTTCAATCCGAGCAAGAGTCGTGACCGTTCGCATTTCGAGCAGTTCCACAGCTATCACCGCCGCCTGTATGAACGTGTCGAGCCCACCTCGGCCACTCCGTTCTCGGTCGAGGCAGTGGAGCGTGCCCTGACCGGCGTCCTCTTGGTCTGGGCTAGGCAGTGCCATGACGCTAAATCCCCCGGCGAGTCCTATGGCGACTACGTCGGCTATCTGGATGACGCGTTTGACCTGCTACTCGAGCGCTGCGAAACCATCATGGAAAAGCAGCCGGCGGAATCGGCTCGCGTGCAAAAAGCCATGTGCAAGGTATACAGCGACCTCCGCAGAAAATGGCAGGCCAGCCCACAGGAATGGTGGTCGTACCCGCAAAAAAAAGACGGTGAGTATTTGATGCTTTGGTCCGGCGTGTTTGCGACCCGCGAACAGAAGCTGAAGGGGACACGGGTTCTCAGCAGCATGCGCAACGTCGATGGCACTGCCCGAGCGGCAATCAGCAGCAACTATTTCTATTTCGCGGAGGAGCATACAGAACATGGCCAGTGAGATTCGGCTGGGGCAACTGATCGCTCCCTTTGGCTCGGGAAGCATCTACACCGACAAGAACGGCACTCCCAACATCGTCTGTGGCTTGGATTTCTGGCATATGCAGAGGGATGAGCGGCACGGCTGGAAGGCAGATGAGTCCGCCGTGCGCAAGCATGTGATCGACGAGCCCCGACTTTCCGCGCTACTCCATGTTCCTCAATTCCGTCAGCCACCGGAGTACTGCTTCGACGACCAGAACCCGGGCCTCTCCAGACTGGAGGTTCAGACACACCGCTTTCCCACCTGGTATGTCGACATTTTGAGCGGGAAAATGCGCCGGGTCAGTCTCGACACGCAGAAGTTGGCCCCTTTAGAAAAGGGTGAAAAACAGGCTCGCTGGCGTCCGGTACGCTTCATCAGCGTTTGCAGCGAAGGACATATCGCGGATTTTCCGTGGAAGGCTTGGTGTGGGTGCGAATGCCCAAGTGACAGTGATTTGGTTCTGAGCGATACGGGCGGCCCGGATCTGCGGTCCGTAAGGGTCTCCTGCAAGCGTTGCGGAAAGTCAAGAACACTGGCGGGATCTATGGGAATGGAGCTTAACCCGCAACGGGATCAAGTTGTGAAGTCTGGACTTCGTTCCGCAGACATCAACTGCGGCGGTGAACGCCCGTGGCTAGGCCAGTCAGTTCAGCCTTGTGGCGCACTTCCGGTGGCCGTGCTGATCAACCAGTCGAACATCTATTTCGGCAAGACCCTGTCCTCAATCTACCTGCCTGATATGACCAGCGAACGAACTGTCGCAGACATACAGAAGGTTCTGCGGCGGGATGACATGGATCTGTCCTCGGCCAAACTCCTCCTCCAGATGGGAGATCGCTCGACTGCCCTAATGAAGCTTAAAGAAATACTGAAACCACATTACCAAAGCCTTCCTGATGAGGAGTCGATCATGCAAGCTATCGAATCCCTCAGCCGAGGGACTTCTCTATCCAGCGATGCTCCCCAGCCTGTTTCGTCTGAATCCCAAACTTTGACATTCAGGCGGGCCGAGTACAACGTACTGCGCCATGAAGTCGAACTTGGCGTGGATGAGGAACTCCGAGTCATCAAGAGCTTGGTTCCGGATGAGCTGAAACAGTGGTTTGGACGGGTGAACTTGGTTGAGCGATTGCGCGAGACCCGAGTGTTTTGCGGGTTCGAGCGCTTGATACGGGCGCGAGACCCACTCGCGGGCATGCCGACATCCGCCATGAACCAACTTTTCTTGCATCCGCCAGAATCTGCAATTCAGTGGCTACCCGCAGTCAAGAACTACGGCGAAGGAATTTATATTGAGCTGAACGAGTTCGCCGTAGAACAATGGCTCATTGATAACGCGACTTGGCTAGAGGAGCGACTCGACCAAGCGTTTGTCGACCGCATGGGCAACGAAATGAATCTCCTGCCGCCTCTCCAGAGCAACGGCTGGACGCCGCAATGGGCCGCCCGCTACCTACTGGTTCATACTCTGGCGCACATCATGATTAACCAGATGGTGTTCGAGTGCGGTTACTCGTCAGCCTCGCTTAAAGAACGAATCTTCGTGTCGAGCGATCCGAAGGCCCCGATGGCTGCATTTCTCATCTATACGGCCGCCGGGGATTCGGAAGGGAGTCTGGGCGGACTGGTCCGCATTGGCCGGCCTGAGCTGTTCGGGCCCGTGGTGCACCGGGCGCTCTCGCGTGCGTCTTGGTGTTCCGCCGATCCTGTGTGCTCGGAGGATCTGGGTGGTACGGGTTCGCGACGGGTGAACAAGGCCGCCTGTCATGCCTGCGTGTTGCTGCCAGAGACTGCCTGCGAGACGGTCAATAGTGGATTGGATCGTGCCATGGTCATCGGGACCCCGCAGGTTCCGAAGTATGGGTTCTTGTCCGATTTGATTCAGGGAGCTCCATACGACTAGTTATTGTCTGAGGGGTAGATATGGCAGGCATGATGTCTGCTCGAGGTGGGGGCTACGGTTTTTGAACTTGGCCCGACGATTGCTCATCTTTTACTCACCGCCTCGCCGTCGAAATGCCCCTTTTTTTGTTTAGCTGGTAAGGAAGGACTCTGACTGCTTATCCAAGATATTTACCCAAACCGGCGCGGTCGAACAGTCAGGAAAACGGCTACAGTCTGACTATAGATTTTAGTAGTGGTTGTAATACTTAGTTTTAAGTAGATGGTTCGTTTAGTGATGAAATGATCAGCATCGCAGGCTCTGTGTCACGAATGAATCTAGACGCACGATCAAGTAGATCGATCTGAGACATGCGCTGCTGCCCTCGCAGTGCGCATTCCCAAATCACAAGGACGCGCCAGCCTGCGGCCAAAAGGTCGCTTATTGCTTTTTGGTCTCTGGCTTCATTAAGTTCAAGCTTTTGGCGCCAGAAGTCCTTTCGTGTTTCTGGCAGTTTTGAAAGTGCGCACCTGTGGAAATGCCAGAAGCAGCCATGGATGAATGCTGCTGTGCGATATCGCGGAAAAACAAGATCGGGACGTCCGGGCAGGGTTCTGTCATATAGTCGATACCTCAGCCCTCTCGCGTGCAGTCCACACCGAATCAGCATTTCTGGTTTGGTATCACGGCTACGGATGCGGCTCATGTTGAGTTGGCGCTGTTTGGCAGTAAGTACGTCAGCCATTCATTCCTCCTCTACGAGGCAGCATCCTCGACTATGGATTTTAGGCAGTCCTTCAGCTCACTCTGGCTCATGCCGGGTCTTAACTTAACCGCGCCGAAGCGAAACTTTTTGCGATACTGCGGATGAAAAAGACGACCTGGTACAGGCGTGGTACGGAAGTCGGTGTTCAGAGTTGGCACATGTGGCGTGAGCAGGTAAGCCGCCGTCACGACACCTTCGACCTGCCCGCTTGAGGTTTCTTGAACCAACGCATCGCGATAGGTATGGATCGAGTTTAGCGCCTCGTTTAATCCGCTGTTTATGCGGTACTTAGCATCCAGGACAATGACGCGCCGCTCCGGGCTGCTGCCGAGCCCCGTGCCGGCGAGAACGATATCTGGAATCATCGAACGGCTGAAACTTCCTTCCCCATCGGACTCTATCCAGTATTCGGAATATTTCCGCTGAAAACACAGTACCTTGCCTGCCCCGATCGGGACGATTACAGCGCCGGCTGCAATTGTCACGCTCCCCTCGGCGGTGGAAATAAATAGACTGCTCAGGTCCACGCCGGTAGGCCCATACACCTCAACAGCTGCGCGCAGAAGTCGCAGGAAGCACCAGAGCTCGTATAGCTCATATGTCCTCGCCAATGGCATCTGCAAGAAGTCGCCAAAGAGCGCAGCAAGCCCTAGGTTCATATCCTGCCAGAGCCGGTAAAAGCGTTGGTAGACTGGATCGTTACGAAACAGTGAAGTCATGCGCAGTAGCGCTGGCCCCTCACCAACGTCAGTCATGAAGCCCGAGCCAGAGAGGTCGTTGAGACGGCGGGCAATTTTTCGTGTGCGGAGTGCCCAGTTACTCGCGGTCGTTCTGACATCCGAATCGTAAGATGTATCGGTTTTTGCGAGGACTTCGGCAACACTTGCAAGCCATGCTGACCATGACTTGAGGCATGCTTTGATCTGCCTATGCTCCTGTATGTCCACACTGTTTCGGCTCTGCCGTAGCGTGATTTGAGCAGGCAAGCGACCTTTCAGTGCGGCAGGCAGTCGTGAAGGTCGAACCGTTTCGGTATGGATTGCGCCGGACCGGAACGATTTAATGATTTCAGGTCCCGTCGCGCGCGTTGCTCGGTGTGCTGGCACGGTGACCTCCTCGGAGCGTAGGAAGTGGCGCGGCGAGCGGGCAATTGCGGCAATTGCTTCAGCGATCTCTTCCACGCGCGAGCGCAGGAATTCGAGTCGTGCGAGTGGAGGAGGTTTGTTACCGGGCTGGCGAGCTATGCTTTTGCGGAATGCGCTGAGTGAGAACAGCGCGAAGGTGTCTTCCAGCACTTCGCGCACCATTGTATCGAAGTCGTCCCTTGTGAGCTTACGCAGATCAGGGTCGGTTGTTATTTCAAAGCGGCGTGTGCCTGTACCAGGGAGACGGAGCACCGCCTCTACAACGCCGGCGTGAAAGCCCGGCTCCCAGCGCCAGCGCGCCACGTTCGGTTGACGAGACCGAAGCGCTTCAGCCGGTACGTCGTCTATAAGTAGATCAGCGTTCAGGGCGTCGTCGCTGTCTCTCAGTTCAAAAAGATAAAAGGTACCTTCCCGCACTACTCCCGGAGGGATTAAATCCGGTATCGGCCAGACCTGCCAAGCTGGCCCGACACCTTGGGCCTGGATATAGAGCTCCGTCACAGTCAGCGCATCGCCTGGAAGGAACCGAAATCGTCTAGATCAGTCAGTAATTTTCGGACATAAGACTCTGCTCTAGGCAGGCCTTGACAGGCCTTTTCGAGGCTGGTGAGTAGTGAGCGCTGCCGCTCGGAACCGCGCAACTTGACTAAGACTTTTTGTACCAACAGCTGGTCGGTTACGTCTGCCGAAGGGGTTTTGAGGTGTTCCGCATCGAAGGCGTGATAACGCACGCACTCTTCAATGAGCCGGTAACCGAACCCCAGTCCATGTGGCTGCATTAGTTGGTGAATTTCCGTCAGCTTCGCTTCGGTTGCTACGCGTGCATTTTTGAGATCTGGGTGCTGAGCCTCAAGAGATGTGAGGAACCCAGGTACATCCACCGTCGACATATCGATTACCGATGCCCGGTCGAGCACCTTATCGCTGACTGGATTGGTCGTTTCATCGACATTAATAGTGCCGATGATGAACAAGTTCGGGGGCAATGGCAGCTCGGCGCGAATACTGGCTCCCGTGGTACCTTCCAAAGGTATACCGTTGGAGTGAAGTTGTAGCGCTCCCTTGGTCTCCATGCACGACAGAACATCGGAAAGGTAATATTCGACCCGAGCTAAGTTCATTTCATCGAGCACAACAAACACAGGTGATTCGCGGTGTGCGGTGGCCACCAGTACAGCCTCAAGGAAAGGCGGAACGACGTACCGGTTAGTCAGCACGTCGTAATAGCCCGTCAGTCCGGTTGGATCGGTCCACTCGGGGCGTACTGGGCATTCAAAAATCAGAGGATCGGATTCTGTCTCCACTGTCAGTCCATGGACCGCACGGGCGTACTTCAACGCGAGCTGCGTTTTACCTGTCCCCGACAGGCCAGAGAGGATGACGAAGTGTTTGTGACTCAGAAAGTTCAGCGCAGCATGGAAGCGGCGCACTTCTCCGTTCGGATAGTGACCGCCCTGCGATTTGACTGCGTCTTCAATGTCCGCTACAGGGATGCTCGACGGCATCCGGTACATAGAGGGCTTGAGAGTCGCTGTATCGGCCCAGACCGAAAGTTCGTGAATCTTCTCCTGTCCAGCAAGAGCTCCGAGCCAACCAATGAATTCGCGGGCCAATAGACTCCGACGTGCTGACGCTGTTGGTGGATACAGCGCTACAAGGATCTCATCTGGCTCAACTCCAGGTCCAAACGGAGTTAAATCAAATTTCATGCTGTTCCAGAAGCCAGAGTTACGCATCCACAGCCGGCCGTCCTCTGCTAGATAGATTGATACGACGTTGTTGGAGTCACTGTATTTAAATGGCTTCTCTGGTTTTTTTGGTTTTCCTGGGTCATCGATTTCTTCCTCGACTTCCTCGACTTCCTCGACCTCCTCGTCGCATTTTTTGCCGGAGGTCTTTTTCGCAGCTGCGCCCAGACGCATCATTTCAGCGAGGCGCTTTAGGAAGCTCGCTTTATCCTTCTTGACTAGCACCGAGAAATAGACTTCATCCTCTGGTGGAAATTTCATCACGCAAGCGAAGATGAAAGCATCTGCATCTGTATTTTCACGCACGGCTTTGAGGTTCGGTACGCCGATCTGCACTCCGCCCTCTACGATTTTCGCGCTGTTAGAGACTCCGAAAAGTTTGCTAGTGCGAGTAGTTTTGGTGCCCCCAAAATACTTGTGCGCTGCCTCAAGAAACTGTCGCTGCCGCTCTTCTAGGTTCATCCTTGGTCTCCTTTTCCTTTTGTGTGAGCGCAGTCATCATTTGTGTAGCGATAGCTTTCGCCAGCAGCGGTGGAACCGCATTGCCAATTTGCTTGAACGCAGGATTCATTGTGCCGCTGAATAAAAATCCATCTGGGAAGGACTGCAGTCGGGCAGCTTCGCGTACAGAGATCGTCCGCGACTGTTTGCTGTCATAGTGGATATGGCTGTAGCCGTCCTTGCCAAGGTGCGCCATCAACGTACGGGCAGGCTGGTTACGCCACATTTTGCGCCACTTATTTGGAAACTTACTGGCGTCGTACGGCGGTACAATCGAAGCCCAGAGAGCTTTGTATTTAGCAGAGCCTTCTGTGAGGATTTCGCCCTTCGCTCGCGCGGCAACTAGATGCTCCTCGAACATCGCTACTGCATGTGCGTACGCCTCGGGATACTGGTCGCCCGGGTTCATGCGAGCAAACAGCTCATAGTCTCGTGGCAGGTAACGTATAACGTGATCCTTCGGGCCTTCTTTAGCAGCTTCGTGACCGGGCCACGTACGCATAAGCGTTGCGTAAGTAGAAGGGTTCTTGCGGTTGTAGCCCGCTGGCGTATCGAAGCGCCGCGCGCCTCGGGCAATTTTCCCTTCGGCCAGGAGCTCCCTGGCGTAGATCGCTGGTAGATCACTCAATGCATCCTCGGCAGTTATAGCCGGGGGCAGATCAGGGGAAGCGGCCGGTGGCTCGATATAGGAGTGTGCTTCGTCAAGGAGGCCACGAAGCGACTTCAGCGCCACTGAGCGTGACCCCTCATATCCTGGTGGTAGCACCAGCCAGTGGCTTGGTGAGGGAAACGATACCTGCTGTTTTAGCTCCTGGCGATAACCAATCAGGAACATCCGTTCACGCATCTGGGGGACCCCATAAAAGGCCGCATTCAGAAGCGTATAGCCGCAGACATAGCCTTTAGCTTCCAGCACTTCACACGTTTCTTCTGCGATGTTCTGCCCGCCATGGTTCAGGATGTCGGGAACGTTTTCCATTAGAACGGCAAGGGGTTGAAACGCGTCAACAAACTCCAGGTACTTCTTGTAAAGCTGTGCCCTGGGGTCATGGATGAATGCTTCGGGATGAGCTTCTATTTCTCGCAGTTTAGAGCGACCTACCCGCGCAAATGCTTGGCAGGGAGGTCCGCCAACCACAACGTCAAAAGCCTCTGCCACCTCGCCAACGCCAAGGCGGGAGCAAAGTTCTGCAGGGGAAGTCTGAGTGATGTCGATTGGCTGACTATGAACTTCGGCACCATCATGGAAATTCAGTCCATGAGATTTGGCTGCATTTGGTTCAAATTCGACAGCGGCACGCATATCGAAGCCAGCGGCCTCGAATCCGAGGGAAATTCCTCCGCAACCGGAAAAAAGGTCCAAAACACGTGGCTTTGCCCCGGTTTTCAGGCGCGCTAGCTTGCGGAGAATGACGTCTTCAGTCATTTGAGTCAGATCCTGATCGTGTGGACGGCCGCAGAGGCAGTTCCAGCTGACCTTGGTATTCATTGAGAAAGCGTTGGATGGCCATGCGGATGACCCATGCGGATGAGACGTTGTTAGCGTCTGCCAGCGCCTGGACCTGAAGGTGGGCATCTTCAGGCAGCATGACGGAAGTCCTAACGGTCTTACGGCCGGTGGTAGCGGGGCTACGTGCCATATACGGTTTTCATCGTTTGATTGTGTGGTGCGATTGTGCACCATTATGCATATTCTTACATCATTAGAGGTGTTCTGGCTTGGTCGTTAGAGGGCGGGAGCTGACTGCGATCAATCGGCTGGTTGGCTTACTAGAACTGTCTGAGATTTTTATCAGCACGACTGAACGAGATCAGGTGTAAGTCTTGTCCGTGAATGTTTCGCCTTGCACTGTGTTTTCATACAGTAATGAAGATAGCATTTCCCTGCTCTAGGGGGGAGTCTTATTGGCAAGTGGGGGGCGTAACGAGTGGCGTTTTGTGCGCTGCTGAGTGTCAATCGAATTCATGAACGTATCGTTTAAAGAGGGAGCTTTGGTCGGTGGGATCAGGCCGGAGCTCTTGCTACTCAAAACGTAACGCGATGAATGGGGGACTGTCGAAGTCCCATAGTGCTCGCCCACAAGTGATCACTGCCTGGAGGGAAGCTTCTGCGATGTGGAGTCTCTGGCATGAAAAATGATTGGAGAGTGATCTTAAGTCTTGTACGAAGCGCTGTAGGGCTATGATCTCCGGCTGGACATTTCTGTAAGCAAAAAGGGGCTGACACTCCTGCGCCAGCCCCCGTCCTTTCAGCTTTATGCCCGGCGGCTTGGAAGCCCTGCAGCCCAACGGATCATATCTGCGAGAATCGGAAAAATATCGTTGTGTTTCGCCCCGAAGCGCATAAATCCACCGCTCTGAATCGATCCGATGTCTCGATTCACCCCTTGCGTGTCTTCTGGGAGATAGTCGGCTAGCGTGCCCAGGCCTGCGTCCAAACGCTTCCCGTCGGTTAACGAGTAGAAGTTCCACATCGGGTTTTGGTGCGAGAAGTCGATGCTCGGGATTTTCTCCAGGAGCTGCGCGAATTGTACGTCCGCATCTTCCGGACGGCGGTTGCTAAAGTTCAGGTCGTAGGTGATCTTGGCCAGTGCTTTCAAAATAACCGGCTGTGCGGCAACAGTTTTCTCCTTTGCTCGGTGGTTGCCGAACTCCGGAATTTCCACAATACGGCTCCACAGGTTCAATGCAACCTCTTCGCGCGGCTCTATGACTGCGGGGGTAGCTCCGGCAACATTGCCTTTGTTTAGAAAGGCGATAGCATTTACCGCTACCATATCCTTGAGAACAAGTGCCCCGGAGTCTTCCGACCAATCTTTCGCCTCGGTTTCCGTGATCGAGATCCCGAGTTCGCCCGCCAGCTTGTGCTTGATAAAGTGGGTGATCGGGTTCGAGCCATCGAACTGGAAAGCCAGTGATGCATCAACTTTCTTGCCCAGACGGTTTAGGTCATGGAACAGCTGTCGCTCCTGATCAATATCAAGTCCCAAATGCACCTCGACAGTGAGCGTTGCATAGGAGCGGGCAGCCTCATACGCTTCATTCCAGACGAGCATTTCCTCTTCCGAAACCTGCTTGCCTTTCTCCACGAAGAGGACTGCCCCTTTGCCGGGATACTTGCCTGTCTGTCGAACCTGTTCAAGGAAGGTCATCACCATGTCGGCCGCATGACGGCGATGCTGTCCATCAACGACCCAGAGGATGTGGCGCTCCGAAAGGAAAACCTTAAAGGCCGCCGTCTCGCCAGCGCTGGTCTCAAGGCGAAAGCCGCGAATGCCACCAGCTCCATTGCCGCCAGGCGGCACATTGCGGATGTTGCAAACGAGAGGCTGGAGCGAGAAGTAGGGTTGCTCACCGAGCTTGCGCAGGATCGCGTCAAATGTTTCCGGAACAGGCTTCCCGGTGGCGATGCGTCGTATCTTTGCTGCAGATACGAGCCCCTTCACCATGTAAACCGAGAGCTTTTTGGCGTGATTCTCGTCTAACGCCCTCTGGGCGACTGGGCCAGCTTCTCGATTGTTTGCGACAGCTGATATGTCGGCGAATTTCCGGAAAGGTACGGACATCGTAAACACCCGATGCCCCAGGTTGTGACCGATGAAAACGTTGAAAGGCGTCTCGTTGACGTCGCCAGCATCCGCCAGTATGTCGAGACTGTCGAGGTTCTGCAGGGGGTTCGAGCCAACGAGTGGAATAGGTAGTTCGCCAACCTTTGGGTACATAGCTTCACCTTACGTATTTGAGTGTTCCTGCTAGCGATTATTTAATTTTTAGCGCTCCAGGTTCCTTAAAATAATTGACCATGGGTGTATATATTGTCAATAAATATTATCCCATGGTGAATTATGCTTTCTGCTAGGTTAGGGGCGAATTGTTGAATCTTGAGCCTTGTGCCAATGCGGATTGGCATCTGAGTGGCGCGAACGGTCAATTATCCGTGCTGTGACTTTGTGATATGGCTTTGAATGCGCGAAATTCAGATAAAAAAACGCGGAATCTTCGCCGATCAGGATCCATTATGATGCTGGCTCTGGCAGAGAAAACTAATGCCTGGATCGAGAATTGTCTGTCTGAAAGATACTGAGTAGGAGCCGCATTGAGGGAAGCGGTCCTGGCTTTATGTTCTGAGGCCCAGTTTCTCGGCCCAGTTCTGGCGGGGGTAAGTAGTGGTCGGTGGTCCGCGTAGAAGCTCAGGCGCGTTTAACGATTCGCTTCTTCGTAGCGTATACCGCCAGCTGCTCAAGTGCGTATTGGATTGCATAGGGCGCTGGTCGGTAGCTGGCGGATTCTTGGCTACTCAAGTAGTAGCGCATAACCCGGTCAGTGATGCCGAGTGCGCTCGCAGCTGCTTCTTGGGTGATGCCTGCTGTTTCCAGAAGACCACGCAGGTAGGCCGGGGAGGGGTCATGGAGCGAGGCGTCTGGCTTTCGAGGGTACACGTCTTTAGTCCTGTATCCGGATGAGTGGTAATTATCGCCCCCTCCCCCAATGAAGGGAGCCATTTGTGCCGCTGGCTGTAATGCGCCTACGGATTCATCCGCAAAAGCGGTGCGATGCTCAAGCGCCATGCCCCTGTTCTCATCTCTAGTCAGATCACAGTGGATGCCCGCTGAGCACTTCGGCTGCAGTGTTACTCTGGCCGCGAAAGGTTTCGCCTTCGCCTCGGATTTCTTCATGCGAAGCAGTGGTGCGCTAATTGCGTGAGCGGTGTCCCACTTACTGCATTGCTTTTGAGGCTGCGGTAGCCGGGGTAATTGCAAAGTAATATTCGTCATCAGCATGCGGATCGAATTTAGGGCGAGCGATGAGGCCTTGATCCAAGGCGTGTTGAAGCACGTCGCGCACTTCCAGCCAGCCGTCTGGCTTGACCATGTTCAGCGCTTCAATGGCCTTGATAATTTCTCTCCAGCCGGTTTTTTCTGGTTTGATGGTGTTCAGCAAAGTTGTCAGGATCAGCTGCTGGCGATCGGCTTGATTCATCGTGGTCATTGACTTCACTTCCTCTTCCGCTGGTTTCACTTCTTTGGTGACGGCATCGGTGCCGTAGTTGCGAATGAATTCGTAAGCTTCTTCGCGGCTCAGGTCTCCCTTGATGATCTCAACGCGGTCACGCATTGGTTTGTCAAAGTGAACGATGGTGACGTCGAATTTACCGCCTTCGACTTGGACAGAAAGCGGTACCCCTGTGCGCTCGCGGGTTTCCCGCACAATACGAGTCTCTGCAAGCTGTTGCAGTTCTGCCTCGGTCACGACGTCCCAATCAGGGCGCTCAAATAGATCCGGGTACACGCGGTGTTTGGTTAAGAAGAAGCGCTTGGATAGCTCGATGCAGTTCTCACGGTTGCAGTTAGGCGTTTTGACCACATAAAGGAACGGCGTTTCTAGGTTTTTTTTGCACCAGTTGTTGCACTTGCGAAGGCTCGAAAACTCGACCGTTTGAAACAGCTCGCCATTGTAGAAAACCTCGAAGCTCTGCAGTGTTTCAGTAGGCTTGGCTTGCTTTTTGGTGGTCATATCGTCCTGCACTCTCACTGTTAGATTTCGCTCCGTTCGGCTTGTCGCCATGTTGGGAACATTGTTCCTATATGGCAAGAGTTTTTTCACGCTCACAAGAAGCCCGCTCATACGGGCTTCTTGTCTTATTGAAGCTTTTGAGTTGGCCGTACTCATAGTGAAATTGCTTGAAAAGTCTGCAGGCCAGCATCATCGTGCTCGCTCATTTCCTTGAGCTGAGTCGATATTAGTTCAGGCTGGGGACGTAGCGGCCGCCCCCAGCCTGATCGACTTACCTAGTGCATAGCAAGGGCAAAACGCTCCTACTGTTGTCCCTGTTCTGCCAACGATACGCAGCCCTTATAGCCCACGACGACATGATCCAATATGCGGGCACCAATCAGGTTAAGGGCATTTTTGAGGGTTGCGGTCAGTGCGCGATCTGCTTGCCCAAGCTCCGGGTCACCGGAAGGATGGTTATGCACCAGAATTACGGCCGCTGCATTGTGCTCTAGGGCGATCTTGACCACATCCCGAGAGGACACGCAGGCAACTTCCAATTCGCCCCTGAATAGTTCTCTGAAGCCAATAACCCGGTGCTCGGTATCGAGCAGTAACAAAGCAAGGACCTCGTAATCATGGAATTGCAGCAGCGTTTGTAGGTGACTGATGACGAGTCTACGCTCAGTCAACGCCCGTCCTTTTGACAGACGATACATCGCGAGTTGTTGAGCCATCTGCAGGATGTCGGACTCGGTGACTGGTGATTCCATGACATAGGTGTCGGGCGTTTCACCGGCTTTGAGCTTGGGATATTTCATGCTGATATTCCTATCCGAACGCGTGGATGCACTGGCGGGTGGGTGGCGCAGTGCTGGAATGTGGGTGTTGGGATTAAATGATTCCGAACGTCCCTTTAGGCGAGAGCGCTCGGCAGTGCTGTAGTTCGATGGTTCACGCAACGAGTTGTAAGGCTGCATCGAGTGCCTTCTGTTTAATAACTGCGCCTTGCCCAAACCACGCCGAATCCATTCGATATTCAGAGCTCCTGGCGCGCTTTTCATGATCCACGTATTCAGTCACGGCATTCAGCAAGCCCCATGCTGTTCCGCGAGCAGACTCCAAATTAGCTCCTTGGCCTCTACCTTCGTAAAGGTTTTGCACCTTCTCCATAGCTCGCTTGTTGGGCAGTACATTGGGAATGGGGTCATGGGCTCCGGTGTCGCACAGCACGTCCATAAAAAAGCCAAGGGCCTCTTTCGTATGAACCTTGCGATCGGCGAGGGCGCGCATCTGGTACATGAATTCGTCCCATTGCGAGATGGCGATACCCAGTTGCTTTTTGACAGTTCGCGGATCAAAGCGTGTGCTGTGCGAAACCTTGATTGCGCGAGTGGCTCCGCTTAGGGATATGGTCAGTGTGTTGTTGCAGACCACGCGAACGGTGGTGGGAGTTGCAGTGGTGGCTAGTGTGCCGTCACAGGACGTTGCCAGTAGCAAATAGCCGTTTACCACGTCATTGCCTTTAATGGCAGTCGACTGTCCGGTCCTCGCCAGTGCCCAGAGTTTTCGACCTCCCTTCAGGACGCCGGCGGTTTCCAGCTCATAGCCAGAGCGCTCCGTAAGATCACGGTAAAACTCCAGGACCTCACGGGGCTGCACCACTTGATAGCGATTGGAGACCACCGACAACGGAGCTTTGGTGTCGGAGCGGTAGAGCACCTTCTGTTCCGGAAAGGAGTGGATGGTGCCGAGATGGCCGACGGCCTCCGCCATGAAGCGTACTGGCGATTCTTGGATCTGCCAGTTCATGCCGGCTTCTTGTTGCCAGACTTCCAGAGGTTGCTTGGGCGAGAGCTGATTGCCCAGACAATGCCAGGGCGTAGCGCCAACGTAAGCCATTTGTTCGATGAGATGTGCCATGGGGAACTTCCTTTTCATATGCGCACGGCGAAGCCGCTGAGTGTTCAGCAGGGATCAGTCGGCGTGCGGGGGGTATTGACGGAGAGGGGAGGAGCGATGGGTCAGATGCGGAGCAGCAGTTGCGTCAAGCGGGAGGAGCGGTTCAAATGGAATGATGGCAGCTAAACGACAGTCCGCAATCGAGACAACCGTAATTGTCCAAAACCCGCTCATCAATGACTTCGCCAAGTTTGGCGCCCGCAATACAGCCAGTCGCCGCGCCGGCTAATCCGCCGAGAATGGCCCCGGCCATACCGCCAGCCACGACACCCGCGGGGCCGGCAATGAGTCCGATAACGGCGCCAACCTCGGCACCGGCCATAGCACCGGTGACTCCTTGTGCGGCGCCACCGACGGTGCCGATAAGGGCGCCGATTTTCCTGGCGACATCTTTGGTGATGACAGCGGTGGAGTGACAGCGTGGGCATTGAGTGGTCATGTACAGGGTTCCTGTCGAGAGGGTCGGGATAAGGTCAGTACACGGGCATAGCTCACATCCAAGCAGATCGCGTATGCGATCTGCTTGGATGTGAGCTGCCGAGTCTGGGGGTGTGATGCTTAATGCGGAGGGATGCAGGATCGTGATGTATGACTGAGATTTTATTGAGTCGAATGCACTTGATAGGCTGGAAGCGTCGCAAACCTGGCGATTGCCTTCGAGCATTACAATGAGGAGCATCCGCACAATGCGTTGACATACCGCTCACCGAGGGAGTTTCGGCGCTTGGCGGCGGCATCAATTTAACGGGGAGTTGGTGTCTGGTCTGATAGGGGGCAAGTTCAGTGGGCAAGTCGGTACAATTACCCGCTTAGCGCATCGATACTACTTTCAGACCTCTGGTTCCCTGAACGGCTGAGACCGACAAGCTGCCGGTAGCGGCTTGCTGGATGTGTTCACTCCACCAGATCATCATCGGGCGTCTTCTCTCAATGTAATCCGCACGATTGTAGGCGCTACGCACTTCGTCCTTGTCGACGTGTGCAAGTGCGACCTCGATCAGTTCGGCGTCCCATCCCTGTTCGTTCAGGATGGTACTGGCCATGGAGCGCATGCCGTGGCTCACCAATCGACCTTCAAAGCCCATTCGTTTCAGGGCCATGTTTGCTGTCTGGCTGTTGCAGTGAGTCCGTGGGTCTCTGTCAGCAGGGAACACGTAATCTCTGTGGCCGCTGTAGGGTTTGATCGTCTCTAGCAGGGCAAGTGCGTGTTCGGTCAGCGGTATGACGTGAGCACGACGCTTCTTCATACGCTCCGCTGGAATCGTCCAGGTTTTCTTGTCGAGATCGATGTCCGCCCAAGAAGTCGTAGCGGCTTCGGCAGGTCGGGTCATGGTGTGAAGTTGCCATTCGATAAGGCAGCGTGTTGTTCTTTTTATGCTCGCATTGGCGATGGCAACCATCAGCTCTGGCAGCTCTTCAGGACGGAGGGCGGCCATGTTTTGCTTTTTCGGTTTTTTGAAAACCGCTCGGATGCCGCTGAGCGGATTGGCAAAGATCATTCCTGAGTTCACGCCGTAGGTCATGATCTCGTTGAGTCGTTGGGTCAGTCGCTTCACTGTCTCCAGACTGCCCTTCGTTTCCAAAGGACGCAGCAACTCGATGACCATAGGGGCATTGATCTGCGAGATAGGTGTTGTTCCCAGTGATGGGAAGACATGCAGTGTGAGCGAGCGCCAGATGTCCTCGGCATAAGCCTGAGTGACCGAATCCTTTTTCAGTTCAAACCAGGCAGATGCCACGTTCTCGAATGTGTGCTCGGTTGCCTGCCTTTTTGTCTGCTCCAACTCGCTACGTTGTTCTTTCGGGTCGATGCCCTGGGCGAGAAGCTCTCTGGCTTCGACCGTCTTCTTCCTGGCTTGCGCAAGTGAGAGCTCTGGATAGGTACCGAGGCCCATATTGATGCGGTTTTTGGTAATTGGCTGGCGGTAGTTGAAGTTCCATAGCGTAGAGCCATTGACCCTCACGCGCAGCTGTAAGCCGTCTCCATCGCTGAGGACGTAGTCCTTGTCTTTCGGCTTTACCGCTTTGAGCTGGCGGTCAGAGAGGCGGGTGGCTTGGGCGCACATGAGGTGTTCCATGACATCAATTGGTATTCCAAAAATTACCACTGAAGGGCTTGGAATACCATCTGGAATACCCGATAACGTGGATTGTGTCGGACGTCTATGGACGCTAATGGACCATAAAGCCTTGATTTTGCTGGATTTTAGGCACAAAAAAAGACGTCCGTGGACGTCTTTAGATGTGAGGTTGGTGGAGCCGGGGGGAATTGAACCCCCGTCCGCCAGTACTCCGCTGTCGGTACTACATGCGTAGCCGTGTCTATTAAGTTAACCCTCAGCGACCCGACGGGCAGGGTGCTTTGGGCGAGTTGTGTAAGTTTTAGCCGATTCGTCCACAACGTACTGCACGGCGATTCTGTTCTATATGACAATCACTTTGGGTTTACAGACATCCCCTGATGATTGCTGGACCCGAAGGTACCAGGAGGGAAGGGCTAAGGCTGCTTACGCAGCGAGAGCGTATTCCCCGTAGGTTTCGTCATTGGCAACTATAGGAAGTTGCAACAGTGGATTTACGAGTTCTGTTACCAACTCGGCATGCACCTAAAGTTTCGCAACCGGCGTCGAATCCAAAGCGGCCCCGAACTCACTGCTCTGTGAATCAATGTGAGCAGCAAGCCTGTGTAGTGTACGCCAACGCAGGCGATAAGGCCAACCCGAAGGTTGGCCTGGCCGTACGTCAGCCCTTGTCAGGGCTGCGGGTCTGGATTTTTGTCAGCACACCTTGAGTGATTCCGATGCATTCCTTGTGGTCACCGGCGGTCTGGGCTGCTTTTGCTTTGTCCAAAGATGCTTTTACGTTGTCCACGGCGTTCTCTGACACTGCGGGATCAGAATCCAGTGCCTGCTGAATCAGTTTGATATTGCTTTCACAAAGATCTTTATCCGCGGCAAAAACCGGCGACGCCAACAGTGCCGCGGTGATGAACATTCCAGCAATTGCAGTGTGCTTCATGGGTATCTCCTTGTGCATGAGGGCTCGGTGCGACCGCTCGAGGTGGCGGTTTGCCGAGGGGGTTATAAGCCCGTTCAGGGGACTTAGTTAAATGACTATAGCCGCACGCAGGAAATCGGTAATTTTTTGCAACGCGAATGCGGCTTGTGGGGAATGTCGCCAGGGACAATGAAGAAAGGGCCGAGCGGCCAATGCCGATCAGTTAAGGAGATGAGGTCGAGTGTGTAGGAGCGAGCGTGCTCGCGATGAACTCAAGAGCAGCGCGTTTAATCAGAAAACACGCGCTATCGTTAACGTCCATCGCGAGCACGCTCGCTCCTACAAAGGTCGGCGCTCGCTTAACTGACTGGCATTGGGCCGAGCGGCCCTTTCTTTTATTGCGGATCGCTTACCGCGAGCGCGCCTGTGTCACGCGGTCCACCAGGTAGACCAGCCCGTGATAGTCGATCCCTCCATGCTGGCTGAGGCCGATTTCACAGGTGCGGCTGGTGGAGATGCCTTCGCTGCAGTACTGCACGGCGTCCTTGAGGGTGCGCAGTGAGTGAGCGTTCAACTCCGGTGTGGTGAAGCCCTTGTCACCGGCAAATCCGCAGCAGTGAATGCCTTCCGGGATCACCACGTTTTTACTGCAACGTCGGGCCAGGTCGATCAACGCCTGGCTTTCGCCCAGGTGCTGGGTGCTGCACGTCACATGCACGGCGATCGGTGCTTCCTGGGGCGTGAACTCCAGTCGATCCATCAAATGGGTGCGAATGAAGCGCACCGGGTCGTAGAGGTCCAGGCGTGTCTCACCCAAGTCTTGCACCAGGCGCAAGGTGCAGGGGCTGGTGTCGCAATAGATCGGATCGAGCCCGCCGCGACTGGCGTGCAGCAAGGCGCCAATCAGTTCCTGGCGCTTGTGTTCGGCCTGTTCGGCGTAGCCTTTGGAGGCGAATGGCTGGCCGCAGCAGAGGTTGTCCAGGTTGTCTGGAAATACCACCTGATAGCCGGCCTTTTCCAGCAGGCCACGGGTCTTGTCGTGCAGCGACATTTGCTCGGTGTCGGCGGCTGCCGGGCCCATGACCCGCGACACGCAGGCCGCCAGGTACACCACGCGCGGACGCGCATCGTCGAGCGCCGGACTGAAGCGGATGGCCCGCTCCGGTTGGGGCATGGCGTTGGTCCACTGGGGGATGTTGCCGTTGGACAGCTTGCTCAACGCGGCCGAGACCTTTGCCAGTCGAGGTGCGCCCAATAGCTTTCGTGCACCGTTGGCCACATGCAGGGTCAGGCGGGCGCCTTGCAGTGCCGTGGCGAAGTTTTCTTCGAGCAAGGTCGCGGTTTTCTGATGGGTAGCGGTGCGGCCGCGCAGTTTTTTCACCAGTTCGCCGGTGTTGATGCCCACGGGGCAGCGCTGGGCGCACAGGCCTGTGGCGGCACAGGTGTCGAGGCCCTGGTATTGATAGGCCGCTTCCAGTTCCGAGGTGTCAATGCCGGCGCGTTTCTTCGCCTGGATGTCCCGCCAGATCACGATACGTTGGCGCGGGCTCAGGGTCAGTCCCTTGGACGGGCAGACTGGTTCGCAGAAGCCGCACTCGATGCACTTGTCCACAATCTCGTCGGCAGCCGGCAAGGGCTTGAGGTGTTTGAGGTGAATCTGCGGGTCCTCGCTCAAGACCACGTCCGGGTTGAGGATGCCGTTGGGGTCGAGCAGACGCTTGAGTTGCCACATCAGCTGATAGGCATCGCTGCCCCATTCCAGCTCGACGAAGGGCGCCATGTTGCGGCCGGTGCCGTGTTCGGCTTTCAGCGAACCGCCAAACTCCACCGCGACCAATTGCGCCACGTCGTCCATGAACGCTTGATAACGTACGACTTCTTCCGGGCTGTTGAAGCCTTGGGTGAAGACGAAGTGCAGATTGCCTTCCAGGGCGTGGCCGAACAGGATCGCTTCGTCGTAGCGGTGCTTGTCGAATAGCGCGATCAAGCGGTTCACGCCGATCGCCAGTTGCTCCACGGGGAAGGTGACGTCTTCGATGATCACCGTGGTGCCGGTCTTGCGCACGGCGCCGACGGCGGGGAAGGTGTCCTTGCGAATCGCCCAGAGCCTGGCATTTTCCGCGGGGTCTTCGGTGAAGTCGACCTGTTTCTCCACCGGGAACGTGGCCAGTGAAGACATGATCTGCGCCAGTTGCTCCTGCAGCAGTGAGGAGGACGCGGCGCGAGACTCGATCAACAGCGCGCAGGCGTTGGCCGACAGTTGCTGGACGAAGGCCGGCATGCCGGGTTTGTCCTGCACCGAGCGCAGGCTGCGGCGATCCAGAAGCTCCACTGCCGACACCGGCTGGTGTTTCAGCACGGTCACCGCGTTGCAGCAGGTTTCCACATCGGGGAAGACAATCAGCGCCGAGGCTTTGTTCGGGTGGTCGATCACCGTGTCGTAGGTCACCGCGCTGATAAAGCCCAGGGTGCCTTCGGAACCCACCAGCAGGTGGCTCAAGATATCCACAGGCTCGTCGTAATCCACCAGGGCATTGAGCGACAGGCCGGTGGTGTTTTTCAGGCGGTATTTGTGGCGGATCTTCGCGGCGAGTGTGGCATTGGCCCGGGTCTCGCGGCCCAGGGTGGCCAGACGCTCCAGCAGTTCGGCGTGGCTGTCGCGAAAGGCCGCGACGCTGGCGGCATCTTCAGTGTCCAGGCGGCTGCCATCGGCCAACACCAGGCGAATACCGGCCAGGGTGTGGTAGGTGTTTTGCGCGGTGCCGCAGCACATGCCGCTGGCGTTGTTGGCGACGATACCGCCGATTTTGCAGGCGTTGATCGAGGCCGGGTCCGGGCCGATCTTGCGTCCGAACGGTGCCAGCCAGGCGTTGGCCTGGGCGCCGATGACCCCAGGTTGCAGACGGATCTGCGTGCCCTGGCCACGGATTTCCCGACCGTTCCAGTTATCGCCGAGAACGATCAACACCGAGTCGCTGATGGCTTGCCCGGAGAGGCTGGTGCCGGCCGCGCGGAACGTCACCGGGACCTGATCGCGCTGGGCCAGTTTCAGCAGGGCAACCACTTCGTCTTCGGACTCGACGCGGATCACCAGCTTCGGGATCAGCCGATAGAAGCTGGCGTCGGTGCCAAAGGCCAGGGTCGAGAGCGGGTCATCGAAGCGCCGCTCCCGGGGGATCAGTTGCTGCGCATCGCGCAGGAAAGCCGCCGGTAGGGTCATTGGTCCTCCAGGATCAGCACCACCAGGTCTTTCGGGCCGTGGGCGCCATAGGCCAGGACTTGTTCGATGTCCGCGGTTTTCGATGGGCCGGACACCAGCAGGGCGTTGGTCGGCATGCCTTGGGCCCAGTTGAACTCGCACTGTACCTGATAGAAATTGTCGCGAATTTCACTGGCCTTGAGCAGGGCGAAATGCACCGGTGGCACCAGGCTCATCAGACGTGGTTCTTCGCGGGTCGGCCAGAGGATCAGGCTGCCGGTAGCAGCGATGGCACCGAGGGTGGTGGTCAGGCTGGCCGGGGTGTCGTTGAACAGCTCGGCTTTCCACTCGTCCACCGGACGGTCGTAGGCTTTTAGCGTCGGCAGGTCGGGATGGTTCGCCCAATGTTGCGTGATTCGTTGCCCATGGGGGGTGGTTGGGGCGATCAACAGGCTCGGCAATTGGCGCTCGCGCAACAAGTGCGCGAGCAACTCGGGCCAGCCTTCGCCAGACGTCAGGTGGATTTCGGTGTGCACCGCTTCCATCAGCTTGCGCAGCTGCGGGATGCGTTGTTCGGCGGTGTAGGTGTAGGGCTCGGTCACCAGCGCTTCGTCGAAGTTGTCCGCCACCGGTGTGGTGCCGGTCAGGCTGTTGCGCAGCTTGGCGAGGATGTTCTGCTTGGCGCTCATCGGCGATCTCCCTGTTTGCCCAGATGCTCGCGGGCCATGTCGTGC
This sequence comes from Pseudomonas sp. Irchel s3a18, assembly GCF_900187535.1. NCBI lineage: Bacteria > Pseudomonadati > Pseudomonadota > Gammaproteobacteria > Pseudomonadales > Pseudomonadaceae > Pseudomonas > Pseudomonas sp. Irchel s3a18. The sequence continues at coordinate 85,148 of NZ_FYDV01000006.1, forward strand.
AGTGAGCGGGCGGCGGGTTTTGGCGCACTGTGGTTTTGCGTCCAGGGGCCGAGGTTATTGGGCGTGAGGGCGCGCAGGCGCGTGGCGAAGAAGCCGAACAGGCGATACAGGGTCGGCGAGCTGTTGAGTCTGGCCCAGGCGTTCCAGATGAAACGCTCCTTGCGCGAGTACTTGCTGCCCTGGCCACGCATGACTTGATGCGGGCTGTCGGGAGCCTTGACGTTTTCTTCGCGCAGGCGCCGCAGCAGGGCCGGGATCGGAATCTTGACCGGACAGACTTCACCGCAGGCGCCGCACAAGGACGATGCGCTCGGGTGGTCCGGGACTTTCGCCAGGCCGACCATGTGCGGGGTGATGATCTTGCCGATCGGGCCGGGATAGACCTCGCCATAGGCGTGGCCACCGATGCGGGTGTAGACCGGGCAATGGTTCATGCAGGCGCCGCAGCGGATGCAGTTCAGGGTCTGGCGCAATTCGCTGTCGGCAAAGGCCTGGCTGCGGCCGTTGTCCAGCAGCACCAGGTGCACTTCTTGCGGGCCGTCGAGTTCATGGGCCTTGCGCGGGCCGGAGATCATGTTGACGTAGGTGGTGATCGGCTGGCCGAGGGCCGAGCGGGTCAGCAGCGACAGCAACGGCACGACATCGCGCAGGTTTTCGACGACTTTCTCGATCCCGGTGACGGCGATATGCACGGGCGGCACGGTGGTCGACATGCGACCGTTGCCTTCGTTTTCCACCAACAGCAGGGTGCCGGTCTCGGCCACGGCGAAGTTGACGCCGGAGACGCCGATGTCGGCCTCGAAGAATTTCTGCCGCAAGACTTTGCGACCGATCTGGATGAGTTGGTCAACGTCCTTGGTGTACTCCACGCCAAGTTTGTCGTGGAACAAGGACGCGACCTGACCGGCATTCTTGTGGATCGCCGGCATAATGATGTGTGAAGGCTTCTCGTGGTCGAGCTGGACGATGAACTCGCCCATGTCCGATTCCAGGCATTCAATGCCCTGTTCAGCGAGGACATGGTTCATCTCCATTTCTTCGCTGACCATCGATTTGCCCTTGATCACTTGCCGCGCCTCGTGAGCGCGGATGATCGAGAGGACGATGCCATTGGCCTCGTCCACCGTTTCCGCCCAGTGCACTGTCACACCGTTGCGGGTCAGGTTCTGTTCCAGTTGCTCGAGCAGGTCGGGCAACTTGGAGAGCGCGCGGGCCCGGACGGCATTGCCCAGGACGCGCAGGTGTTCTCTTTCATGGGCATCGCTGAAGGACGTTGCCCGCTTGGCCATCAGTGAATCCATCGCACTGCGAAAGTTGTTACGCAGTTGCTGGTCGCCCAGGGCCTTGTGAGCCCGGGCGCGAAAATCTTCTTCGACGGCAACCGTCGGAATCAGTGTGGAAGTGCTCATGCAGCACCTCCCGTACGCCGCCAGAGGAAGCTGGCCAGATGTTGGCCGCGCAACGCTTCCTGCTGTTTTTCCAGTGCACCGTTGATGTTCATCAAACAGCCACAGTCCGCGCTCAGCACCTGGTGTGCACCGGATTCCTTCAGTGCGCGGGTCTTGTCAGCGACCATCGCTCCAGAAATGTCTGGCATACGGACGCTGAAAGTCCCACCAAAGCCACAGCATTCGCTTTCATGGCTGTGGTCGACCCGTTCCACATTGCCCAGTTGCGCCAACAACGCGCGGCCGTGCAGGTGGGTGTTCATCTCGCGGCGTGCCGAGCACGAGGTGTGCAGGGCGACCTTGACCGGTTCGCCGCTGTCCTTGAGCTGCACCTTGCAGACGAACAGCAGGAATTCGGCCAGCTCATAGGTCCGTGCCGCCAGGGCCTGGACCTGCTTCAAGGTGTCCGGCTCGTCCTTGAACAAGTCGGCGTAATGTTCGCGCAGCATGCCGGCGCAGGAGCCCGACGGCACCACCACCGGATAATCTCCGGCAAACAGCGCCAGTTGCGAGCGCGCCACGGTCCGGGCCTGTTCGGTGTAACCCGAGGTGTAGGCCGGCTGTCCGCAGCAGCTTTGCCCTTGCGGGTACTCCACTCGAATGCCTTCGCGTTCGAGCAGGTGAATCGCATCCATCCCGGCCTCGGGATAAAACAGGTCGACCACACAGGTGCCGAACAGGTAGACCTGCTGCGGTTTTACGCTGGGGTACTGGCGCGGTTCTGGCAGTGGCGGGGCGACACGGGTCGCGTTCGGCACAGCGTTGTAAAAAAGCTCGCTCATCAGGCGTGTCTCTCGGCCGGTTATCCGTCCGCTGAGGCTGCTGACTGTAAAGCGCAAAGCTTTCAGCAACCTTGCAGACCGGGTTGTGAGTCGCAGACGCCGGGTTCAAGGCCCGGCGTCGGTTTTTTCCGTGTTACCTGTAGCGCTTAGTGCACCAACATGCCAGTGAACCAGTAGGCCTGGGCCAGGGTGATCAGGCCGACAATGGTTGCAAAGAATAGGCTGTGCTTGAGGGTGAAGCGGAACAGGTCCGACTCCTTGCCTACCAGGCCGGTCGCGGCGCAGGCCACGGCGATCGATTGCGGCGAGATCATTTTACCGGTTACGCCACCGCTGGTATTGGCCGCCACCAGCAGGGTGTCGTTGACGCCGATCTGGTGCGCGGTGGTGGCTTGCAGCGAACTGAACAGGGCGTTGGACGACGTGTCCGAGCCTGTCAGGAACACGCCCAGCCAGCCGAGGAACGGCGAGAAGAACGGGAAGGCCGCACCGGTGCCCGCCAATACCAGGGCCATGGTCGACGACATGCCCGAGTAGTTGGTGACGAAGGCGAACGCCAGCACCATGCCGATCGACAGAATCGGCCAGCGCAGTTCAACGAAGGTTTCCTTCAAAGTGGTCAGACCAGTTTTGAGGTGGATCTTCAGGACCCACATCGAAATCAGTGCGGAGAAGAAAATCGCTGTGCCGGTCGCCGAAATCGGGTCCAGCTTGAACACGGCCGGAATGGCGGTCGGAGCCATCACGATAGGGGCGACCTTGATCACCATTTGATCCAGGTGCGGGATGGCGAAGTTGAACACCCAGCCGTACATCGAACCGCCTGCGGCAAACATCGCCTTGAACGGTTTCAGGGTCCAGATGGTGACCAGTACGGTGAGGATCAGGAACGGCGACCAGGCCTTGATGATTTCGCCCAGGCTGTACGGCGACGCAACGGTGGTGCGCTTCTGGCCAAAACCGCCGACGCTGGCAGTGACCGCTACGCTCGAGGTCGCACCGGCGATCTGCGCGCCCGCCGTACGTTTTGGCTGCCAGACTTTGAGGAACAGGGTCAGGGAAACCAGGCTGGCCAGGGCGGAGGTGATGTCCGGCAGTTCCGGGCCGATGAAGTTCGAGGTGAAGTACTGAGTGATGGCAAAGCTCAGGCCGGCGACCAGCGCCGCAGGCCATGTTTCACGCACGCCACGCAGGCCGTCCATCATGAACACCAGCCAGAAGGGCACGAACAGCGACAGCAACGGCAGCTGGCGGCCGGTCATGGCGCCGATCTTGAACGCGTCGATGCCCGTGACCTGGCCGGCGACGATGATCGGGATCCCCAGGGCGCCGAAGGCCACTGGCGCAGTGTTGGCGATCAGGCACAGGCCCGCCGCATACAGCGGGTTGAACCCAAGGCCCACCAGCAGGGCGGCGGTGATGGCGACCGGCGCGCCGAAGCCGGCGGCACCTTCCAGGAACGCACCAAAACAAAAGCCGATCAGCAGCACTTGCAGGCGCTGGTCGTCAGTAATCGACAGCACCGAGCTGCGGATCACCTCGAACTGGCCACTCTTGACCGTCAGTTTGTAGAGGAACACCGCTGCCACGATGATCCAGGCAATCGGCCACAGTCCGTAGGCAAATCCATAGCCCGCCGCGGCGAAGGCCATGTCGACCGGCATCTGGAAGGCAAGGATCGCCACCAGAATCGACAAGGCCAGGGTGATGCTCCCGGCCACGTGTCCTTTGAGGCGGAACACGGCCAGAGCCAGGAAGAAAAACACGATGGGGATAACGGCCGCGAGCGCGGACAAGCCGAGGCTGCCGAGCGGGCTGTAGAGCTGTTGCCAGGTTTGCATATGGGGTGGCCCCTAATTGTTGTTGGTCAGGCACTGATCAGCGTTCTTGGGTAATTGGTAAGACCAATTTACAATCGCTGTGGGCTAGGTTAAAAGCCTTGTGGGCGGTGTGTCAATTTGCCGCCCTAAAACTTTTGTCGAATAAGCGCGGCAGGGCTGATCTGATCTGCTCGATCAAGGGCGTTCTGGTAGGTGCTGGCACGGCGTCAATAGGCCAGAATAGAGAGCCCGGCGAACCGTCGGGATCGTGGAGAGTGAGTTATGGGGTTTGATCAGATTCGTCAGCGCCGTTTGTCTGACGATATTGTCGAGCAGCTTGAGGGAATGATCCTGGAGGGCACGCTGAAGTCCGGTGAGCGGCTTCCGGCAGAGCGCGCCCTGGCCGAGCAATTCGGTGTTTCACGCCCTTCTTTGCGCGAGGCCATCCAGAAGCTGACGGCTAAGGGATTACTGGTCAGCCGCCAGGGTGGTGGTAATTACGTGGTTGAATCCCTTGGCTCGACCTTCAGCGATCCGCTGTTGCATCTGCTGGAGAGCAACCCCGATGCCCAGCGCGACTTGCTGGAATTTCGTCATACCCTGGAGGCGTCATGCGCCTACTACGCGGCGCTACGGGCGACCGAGGTCGATCGCGAGCGGTTGACGGCGGCATTTGAGCGGTTGCAGGACTGTTATGCGCGCCATGAAGAGGTGAGCCGTGCGGAAGAGGGCGCGGCGGATGCGCAGTTCCACCTGGCGATTGCCGAGGCCAGCCATAACGCGGTGTTGCTGCATACCATTCGCGGGCTGTTCGATCTGCTCAAGCGTAACGTGGTGACGAACATTGGCGGCATGTACAGGCAGCGCACGGAAACCCGTGACATGCTGATCGGCCAGCATCGGGACCTGTATCAGGCGATTATCGAGGGGCGGGCGGAACAGGCGCGGGAAGTCTCCAGCCGGCACATTCTGTATGTGCAGGAAGTGCTCGAAGAAGTGCGTCAGGAAGTGCAGCGCGTGGCCCGGGCCGAACGGCGCAAGGGGATGTAGATTGGGTCGACAGAAGCGATTGTGGCGACGGGAGCAAGCTCCCTCGCCACAAAGTCGCGCCGGGGAGGAGAGCTAGTCTTCCTTGCCCTTGTTGCGCACCGCGCGTTGCAACTCGCGGTTGGAGTCGCGCTCGCGCTCGGTATCACGCTTGTCGTACTCCTTCTTGCCCTTGCCCAGAGCGATCTCGCACTTGATCAAGTGCTTGCTCCAATACAACGACGTACAGACGCAGGCGTAACCCTTCTGCTGCACGGCGGCAAACAGCTTCTCCAGCTCGCGCTGGTTGAGTAGCAGTTTGCGCGAACGTGTCGGATCGGCAATGACGTGGGTGCTGGCGGTGGTCAGCGGGGTGATATGACTGCCGAGCAGCCAGGCCTCGCCATCCTTGAGCAGCACATAACTGTCGACCAGTTGTGCCTTGCCTGCACGCAGACTCTTTACTTCCCAGCCGGCCAGGACCATGCCAGCCTCGAACCGCTGTTCGATGAAGTAGTCGTGTCGCGCTTTCTTATTCTGCGCGATGGTCCCTGTTGGGTGTTTCTTCTGTTTAGCCATAGGGGCGGCATTATAGGGAGTTGCACGCGAGTCGGCTACGGTGAACCTGCATGCTTGAGCGCATTGAGTGAATCCCGGACAATGCGCCCTCTTTTTTGATCGGTTGGGCGTGTCAACAATGTCGTCAGACAAGGTTTCAGTCCACGGCAGTTGGGCTAGCCGTTGGGTTTTCATACTCGCTGCGACCGGTTCAGCCGTGGGGCTGGGTAGTATCTGGAAATTCCCTTACATGGTCGGCGTCTATGGTGGCGGCGCGTTCGTGCTGGTGTTTCTGGCGTGCATTGCGCTGATCGGCATACCGGTGATGCTGGCCGAAACCCTGATCGGCCGTCGCGCCCGCCAAAGTCCGGCCAATGCCTTGAAAGTGCTGGCGCTCGAGGCGGGGCACTCGGCGAAGTGGTCCTGGGGTGCGTTCGCCGGGATGATCACGGCGTTGCTGATCCTGTCTTTCTACAGTGTGGTGGGTGGTTGGTCGTTCGACTACATCATCAGCATGGGGCGTGGTGATTTCCAGGGGGTGACGGCCGATCAGGTCGGCGCCTACTTTGCCGGAGTGATTTCCGACCCCTGGCGCCTGACGCTGTGGCACACGCTGTTCATGCTGCTATCGGCCGCGATCATCGCCAAGGGGGTGGTGGCGGGGCTTGAGCGCAGCTTGCGGATCATGATGCCGCTGCTGTTCGTGATGCTGCTGGTGCTGCTGGGCTACAGCATGACCACCGGGCACTTCATGGAAGGCGTGCATTTCATGTTCGACTTCGATGCCTCGAAGGTGCTCGATGGCCTGTTGCCCGCCATGGGGCATGCGTTCTTTTCCCTGAGCGTGGGTGTCGGGTCGATCATGATCTATGGGGCCTACATGCCCAAGCATTCGTCGATTTCCGGCACCGTTGTCGGTGTCGCCTTGCTGGATACCTTTGTCTCGCTGCTGGCGGGGCTGGCATTGTTTCCGATTGTGTTTGCAGGCGGCTTGAACCCGAGCGAAGGGCCAGGGCTGATGTTCGTCAGCCTGCCATTTGCCTTTGGCAACGTGGCGTTCGGCCAGATCATGGGCGTGGTGTTTTTCGTGCTGGTGGCCATTGCGGCCTGGAGTTCGGCCATTTCCTTGCTGGAGCCGATGGTGGCCTATCTGGTTGAACGGACCAAGGTCCGTCGGGGCTGGGTCACCTTCTGGCTGGCCTTCAGTTGCTGGTTTGTTGGCCTGGGTACTGTGTTTTCCTTCAATATCTGGAAACAGGCCAAGTTTTTCGTGAGCGAAGGCGGCGGGTTCCACTTCTACCAGTGGGGGGCGCAAGGCGGCCTGGACTTCTTTGGTGTCATCGATTTCTTCACCTCGCGGATCATGTTGCCGCTCGGTGGTTTGTGCTTTGTGGTGTTCGCCGGTTGGGTGATGGGGCGGGGTGCGGTACGCGACGAGCTGTCGATCCGCAGTCCAGCCTTGTTCGCGTTGACCTTGTTCTTGATGCGCTATGTAGCGCCCATCGGCATTCTTATCGTATTTGCCGCCCAGCTGTGGAAGTGACGCTGACATGACGACTCATATTCAACGTTCGGCCCTGTTGCCGTATCCGGCACAAGCGCTGTATGACCTGGTCAACGACGTGGCGCGTTATCCGGAGTTCCTGCCCTGGTGTTCCGAGGCCAAGGTCATCGAAAGCTCTGCCGAGCACATGCGCGCCAGCGTGGGGGTGGCCAAGGGCGGGTTGAGCCAGCACTTCGTGACACGCAATACGCTGGTGCCGGGGCATTCGATCGAGATGAATCTCGAAGAAGGGCCGTTTACCCAGTTGCATGGCGTCTGGGTGTTCAAGCCGCTGGGCGACAAGGCGTGCAAGATCAGTCTGGACCTGACCTTCGACTATGCCGGCCCGATTGTTCGGGCCACCTTGGGGCCGTTGTTCAATCAGGCGGCCAACACCTTGGTCGATGCGTTCTGTCAGCGGGCCAAGCAATTGCATGGCTGAGTCTTTGATCAGCGTCGAAGTGGTGTATGCCGCTGTCGATCGCCAGGTGCTGCTCACCACCCGGGTTGCGTCGGGTACAACGGTGCGGGCGACCCTGTTGCAGTCGGGGATCGCCGAGCAATTCCCCGGGCTGGATCTGGCGAGCTGTCCTGTCGGGATCTTTGGCAAGGTCGTTGCGGATCCGGATAGCCAGCAGGTTCGGGCGGGGGACCGGCTCGAGATTTACCGGCCGTTGCTGGCTGACCCCAAGGAGGTGCGTCGACTGCGTGCCGCGAAGGCAGCTCAGGCCCGGGCCCAGGAAAAGTAGGCGCCTGGCGACAGGCAAGAAAAAGCCCGGACATGCCGGGCTTTTTCTTGTGCGCTGAATTACTGCGTGGTGTCCAGGGGTTCTGGTGTCGGGACCGGAACGGTTTCTACACCGTCGACGTCCTTCTGGATCTGATCCAGCAGCGATCCCGGCTTGACCGGTTTCTCAGGCTTGGGCTGTTCGACATTTTCAACAGGGGCGGCCACGGTAGTGCCGCTGTCCTTACCCATCAAGGCCTCGTCACGGCTTACGCCCGGCATGAAGTCGCCCGACAGGCTGACCAGTTGATCGTTCGAGTTGAAGATAACGCTGACGCGTTCCTGTTGGCGTTCACCGCCGCCAGGCTGCAAGCTGTACAGGTAATCCCAGCGATCGGCATGGAACGTGTCGGTCAGCAGAGGGTTGCCCATGATAAACCGTACTTGCCGACGGGTCATTCCCGGGCGTAACTGGTCTATCATGTCCTGCGTGACGACATTGCCCTGCTGGATGTCGATTTTGTAAACCCCGGGGAATGAACAACCGGCGAGTGCGAGCAGTCCCACGAAGGTGAAACTGGTTAGCAAGAGCTTGGTGTTTTGCATCGGTGGGCGACTTCCACTATCTTGGCTGGGACAACGTAAACGCCGATCATACCCGCATTAAGAGAAGCTGCGAAGCAGCATCGCGAGAAAGCTGACCATGGTTGAAAATAGCGAACTACGCAAAGCAGGCCTCAAAGTGACCCTGCCACGGGTCAAGATTCTGCAAATGCTTGACTCCACCGAGCAGCGTCACATGAGTGCCGAAGATGTCTACAAGGCACTGATGGAAGCTGGTGAAGATGTCGGTTTGGCCACGGTTTACCGTGTACTGACCCAATTCGAAGCCGCTGGTCTTGTGGTCCGTCACAATTTCGACGGCGGCCACGCGGTCTTCGAGTTGGCGGATGGCGGCCACCACGACCATATGGTCAACGTGGAGTCCGGTGAAGTGATCGAATTCTTCGACGAAGAAATCGAAAAGCTTCAGAAGGCGATCGTCGAGAAGCACGGCTTTGATTTGGTGGATCACAACTTGGTGTTGTACGTACGCACTAAAAAGTAAGCATGTCGCGCAGGTTCTGGCCTGCGAAACGAACGAAGGCGACCCAAGGGTCGCCTTCGTGCTGTCTGGCGGAGTTAGTTCTTGGCGGTCACGACCATTTTCCTGGCGTGGGCCAGGGATTCCTTGGTCAGGTCGATGCCGCCCAGCATCCGGGCCACTTCTTCGATTCGCTCATTCTTGCTCAGCCTGGACACGGCGGTGTGCGTGGCTTCGTCGCCGCGAACCTTGTGGACAAACAGGTGCTGATGCCCTTGCGAGGCTACTTGCGGCAGGTGGGTGACGGTCAGGACTTGCCCGCGGTCCCCGAGGCGGCGCAGGAGTTGGCCGACAATTTCCGCGGTAGGGCCGCCAATGCCCACGTCCACTTCGTCGAACACCAGGGTCGGTATGCGTGATGTTTGCGCCGTGATCACCTGGATGGCCAGGCTGATGCGCGATAGCTCACCGCCCGAGGCTACCTTGGCCAGGGCCTTGAGGGGTTGCCCGGGGTTGGCGCTGACCAGCAGTTCGACCTGTTCCAGGCCGTTGGGCAGCAGTTCGGTGCTGGTGTTGGGCCGTAGCTCGATGGTGAAGCGGCCACCCGGCATGCCCAGGCGCTGGATTTCCTGTTCAACGGCATGGGCCAGGCTACTCGAGGCCTGGTGGCGCAGATCGCTCAGTTCCCGGGCCTTTTCATGATAGTGCCGGGCGTATGCCCCCAGCTCTTCGCTCAGGCGCTCGATGGACTCGTCGTTGGCATTGAGGGTCTCGATCTCGTCCATCAGTCGCTGTGCAAGCTCGGCGACTTCGGTGGGCTGGATTCGATGTTTGCGCGCCAGGGTGTAGATGGTGTCCAGTCGCTCTTCGAGTTGCTGGAGGCGCGCCGGGTCGGCATCGAAGTTGTCGAGGAAGCGGTTCAGTTCGCCGACCGCTTCTTCTACCTGGATTTGTGCGCTGGTGAGCAGGTTGGTGGCTTCGCCCAATGCGCCCACCGAGTTGTTCACGCTGGTCAGGCGATTGAGGCTGGCCGTCAGGGCATTCAGTACGTTGCCCGAATCACTCTCGCTGCACTGTTCGACCACCTGTCGGCAAATGCCGAGCAGGGTTTCGGCGTTGGTCAGGTTTTTATGCTCTTGCTCAAGCTGCTCCAGTTCGTTCTCGCCCAGGCCGAGGTTTTCCAGCTCTTCGAGTTGATAACTGAGCAGTTGGTGGCGGGCGCGTTGCTCGTCGCCGGAGTTGGAGAGGCGCTCCAGTTCCTGGCGGGTCTGGCGCCAGCGCTGGGCCGCAAGCTGCACCTGGCGGGCAAGATCCGTCGCCCCCGCGTACTCGTCCAGCAGCCGGCGGTGGGTGTCGGTTTTCAGCAGCGACTGGTGTTCGTGCTGGCTGTGAATGTCGATCAGCAGTTCGCCGAGGGCCTTGAGGTCGCCAAGGGGGCAGGGGCTGCCGTTGATGTAGCCGCGCGAGCGACCTTCAGCGGTGATCACCCGGCGCAGGATGCACGGGCCGTCGGTGTCGAGGTCGCGCTCGGCCAGCCAGGCGCTGGCTTCCGGAATATCGGCCAGGTCGAAGGTGGCCAGGATGTCTGCCTTGTCCGCGCCGGGACGAACCACGCCGCTGTCGGCGCGATCACCCAGGGTCAGGCCCAGGGCGTCGAGCATGATCGACTTGCCGGCGCCGGTTTCCCCGGTGATCACGCTCATCCCGCGATCCAGTTCCAGGTCGAGGTGTTCAACGATGGCGTAGTTATGTACGGACAGGTGCACCAGCATAGAGGCCGCTCCCAGGCTAAAAAGTCTGGTTATTTATACAGTGTTTTATTTGTGCCTGACAATGCCCGTGTTTAGCTCGATTTGCTTGGTACCAGGTTTTTTTTAAAACCCGGTGTAATGACCCGTCGGCAGTTTTTGTGCGGGGAATGCTGCCTGGTGCAAGGCAGGCCCTTGAACCTGCAAATTGCGACCCCATATACCGGGGCAGAAGCGCGAGTCGAGTTCGCGCACGATTTTGAAAGGAGAAATCTATGGCTGACGAACAGACGCTGGATACGCAAAATCTAGACGCCAATCAGGCTCCCGAAACATCGGGTGAAGACCTGGTGGCTCGTGTGCAAGTGCTCGAAGAGCAACTGGCCGGCGCTCAGGATCAGGCTTTGCGTGTTGCGGCTGATCTGCAGAACGTCCGCCGTCGCGCCGAGCAGGATGTAGAGAAGGCTCACAAGTTCGCGCTGGAAAAGTTCGCTGGCGACCTGCTGCCGATCATCGACAGCCTGGAGCGCGGCCTCGAACTGTCCAACCCGGATGACGAAAGCATTCGTCCGATGCGCGAAGGGATCGAGCTGACCCTGAAAATGTTCCAGGACACCCTGAAGCGTTATCACCTGGAAGCGGTCGATCCTGAGGGTGAGCCGTTCAACGCCGAGCATCACCAGGCGATGGCTATGCAGGAAAGCGCCGACATGGAACCCAACAGCGTGCTGAAGGTGTTCCAGAAGGGTTACGTGCTCAACGGTCGCCTGTTGCGCCCGGCCATGGTCGTGGTCAGCAAGGCCCCGGCGCCGGTTGCGCCGTCGATTGACGAGCAGGCTTGAAATCCGCCGCAAGGCCCCCATTTATAAGTCAAGCGTTTAAGTGCTACCGCAGTTAGCCACCACTGCTGCGGCAACCAAATCCAAAGTTTCGGGAGAGTGAACATGGGCAAAATTATCGGTATCGACCTGGGGACTACCAACTCCTGCGTCTCCATTCTTGAAAACGGCAACGTAAAAGTTATCGAGAACGCCGAAGGCGCGCGTACCACGCCGTCGATCATCGCGTACGCCAACGATGGCGAAATCCTGGTTGGCCAGTCGGCCAAGCGTCAAGCCGTGACCAATCCGCATAACACCCTGTACGCGGTGAAGCGTCTGATCGGTCGTCGCTTCGACGAAGAAGTGGTACAGAAAGACATTCAGATGGTCCCTTACAAGATCGTCAAGGCTGACAACGCCGACGCCTGGGTTGAAGTGAACGGCCAGAAAATGTCGCCGCCACAGATCTCGGCTGAAATCCTCAAGAAAATGAAGAAAACCGCCGAAGACTACCTCGGTGAAGCCGTGACTGAAGCGGTCATTACCGTTCCGGCTTACTTCAACGACAGCCAGCGTCAGGCGACCAAGGACGCCGGCCGTATTGCTGGCCTGGACGTAAAACGTATCATCAACGAACCAACCGCCGCTGCGCTGGCTTACGGCATGGACAAGGCCAAGGGCGATCACACCGTGATCGTTTATGACCTGGGTGGCGGTACTTTCGACGTTTCGGTTATCGAAATCGCCGAAGTGGATGGCGAGCACCAGTTTGAAGTGTTGGCGACCAACGGTGACACGTTCCTGGGCGGTGAAGACTTCGACATTCGTCTGATCGACTACCTCGTTGACGAATTCAAGAAAGAAAGCGGCATGAACCTCAAGGGTGACCCGCTGGCCATGCAGCGCCTGAAAGAAGCCGCTGAAAAAGCCAAGATCGAGCTGTCTTCGAGCCTGCAGACCGACGTCAACCTGCCGTACATCACTGCAGACGCGACCGGTCCTAAGCACTTGAACGTGAAAATCTCCCGCGCCAAGCTGGAAGCGCTGGTGGAAGACCTGGTTCAACGCACCATCGAGCCTTGCCGCATCGCTCTGAAAGACTCGGGTATCGACGTTGGCAAGATCGACGACGTGATCCTGGTCGGCGGTCAAACCCGTATGCCACTGGTTCAGAAGGCTGTTACCGACTTCTTTGGTAAAGAAGCCCGTAAAGACGTGAACCCGGACGAAGCGGTTGCCATGGGTGCTGCCATCCAGGGTGCGGTACTGGCCGGTGACGTGAAAGACGTGCTGCTGCTCGACGTCAGCCCGCTGACCCTGGGTATCGAAACCATGGGTGGCGTGATGACTGCGCTGATCGAGAAAAACACCACGATTCCTACCAAGAAATCGCAAGTCTTCTCGACTGCCGACGACAACCAGGGCGCTGTAACCATCCACGTGCTGCAAGGCGAGCGTAAGCAAGCTGCTCAGAACAAGTCCCTGGGCAAGTTCGACCTGGCCGAGATTCCACCAGCACCACGTGGCGTGCCACAAATTGAAGTGACCTTCGACATCGACGCCAACGGCATCCTGCACGTAGGCGCCAAGGACAAGGCCACCGGCAAGACTCAGTCGATCGTGATCAAGGCTAACTCCGGTCTGTCCGAGGAAGAAATTCAGCAGATGATTCGTGATGCTGAAACCAACGCCGACGAAGACCGCAAGTTCGAAGAGCTGGCAACGGCTCGCAACCAGGGCGACGCGCTGGTTCACTCGACGCGCAAAATGGTTGCGGACGCTGGCGACAAAGTGACTGCTGAAGAGAAGACTGCAATCGAAGCCGCAGTGGTTGCCCTGGAAGCCGCTGTTAAAGGCGACGACAAGGCCGCTATCGAAGCCAAGGTTGAAGAGCTGTCGAAAGTCTCCGCTCCAGTGGCGCAGAAGATGTACGCCGAACAGGCTCAGCCAGCTGAAGGCGCGGCACAGCAGGGCGAATCGGCTGAAAAGGCTGACGACGTTGTCGACGCTGAGTTCGAAGAAGTCAAAGACCACAAGTAAGTTGTTGGTCGGCCGGTTGACTGCCTTTGTGCGGTGACTGGTAGGATGTCGCCGCGCGGGAGCTTGCTCCCGCGTTGGCGTGTCTGGAGTAGACGAATTTTTACAGCATGCGACAGCGTTCGGCGGTGCGACCGGGGATGCTCCTGCTTTCCGGCTCATGAATACCGCATCTGCAAGCCGGATTTCCGGCGGCAATCAAAGACCAGGATCGTTGAATTGACGTGAGTTGGGTCCGGGCCTGTATTGGGGCTCAACGAGTTTGGCAAGGCTCAGGAGGGGTTTGCCGGACGTCCTTAAGAGTGCAAAGAATTATGGCAAAGCGTGACTATTACGAAGTGTTGGGTGTTGAGCGTGGCACGAGCGAGGCAGACCTGAAAAAGGCCTACCGCCGCTTGGCGATGAAGCACCACCCGGACCGTAATCCTGACGACAAAGCGTCGGAAGACATGTTCAAAGAGGCCAACGAGGCCTATGAGGTGCTGTCCGACTCCAGCAAGCGCGCGGCCTACGACCAGTACGGTCATGCTGGCGTCGACCCGAGCATGGGTGGCGGCGGTGCCGGCTTCGGCGGGCAGAACTTCTCCGATATCTTCGGTGACGTGTTCAGTGATTTCTTCGGCGGTGGTCGCGGCGGTTCCCGTGGCGGTGCCCAGCGCGGCAGCGACCTGCGCTACACCCTGGAGCTGAACCTGGAAGAAGCTGTACGCGGCACGACCGTGAATATCCGTGTGCCGACACTGGTCAACTGCAAGCCGTGCGACGGTTCGGGTGCCAAGAAGGGCTCCTCGCCCGTGACCTGCCCGACCTGCGGCGGTATCGGCCAGGTGCGTATGCAGCAAGGCTTCTTCTCGGTGCAGCAGACCTGCCCGCGCTGCCATGGGCAGGGCAAGATCATTGCCGACCCGTGCAACTCTTGCAACGGCGAAGGCCGTGTCGAAGAGTACAAGACCCTGTCGGTGAAAGTGCCGGCTGGCGTGGATACCGGTGATCGCATCCGTCTCTCGGGCGAAGGCGAGGCTGGTACTCAGGGTGGGCCGACAGGCGACCTGTACGTGGTGATCAATGTGCGCGAGCACGCGATCTTCCAGCGCGACGGCAAGCATCTGTTCTGCGAAGTGCCGATCAGCTTCGTCGATGCGGCCCTGGGTGGCGAGCTGGAAATTCCGACCCTGGATGGTCGGGTCAAGCTGAAGATTCCTGAGGGTACGCAGACCGGCAAGCAGTTCCGCGTGCGCGGCAAAGGCGTTGCCCCGGTTCGTGGTGGTGGTGCGGGTGACCTGATGTGCCGTGTTGCCGTCGAGACACCGGTCAACCTGAGTCGTCGTCAGCGTGAACTGCTGGACGAGTTCCGCAGCTCCCTGGCGGATGACAACAGCCATTCACCCAAGACCACGGGTTGGTTCGAAGGCGTGAAGCGTTTCTTCGGCGATCTGTAAGGAATCCGGTATGCGACGTATAGCTGTGATGGGCGCTGCTGGGCGCATGGGCAAGATTCTGGTGGAGGCGGTGCAGCAGCGCGCGCCGCTCACCGGCCTGACGGCGGCAATCGTGCGCCCGGGCAGTACGCTGATTGGTGTGGACGCCGGCGAGCTGGCATCCCTGGGCCGAATCGGTGTGCCGTTGTCGGCCAATCTGGAAGCGGTGGCTGAAGAGTTCGATGTGTTGATCGACTTCACGCTCCCGGAAGTCATGCTGAAAAACCTGGCGTTTTGCCGCAAGGCGGGCAAGGCCATGGTCATCGGCACGACGGGGCTGGACGCTGCTCAGAAGCAGTTGCTGGCCGAGGCGGGCAAGGACATTCCCATCGTGTTCGCGGCCAATTTCAGTGTCGGTGTGAACCTGTCGCTCAAGTTGCTGGATATGGCGGCTCGGGTGCTGGGCGATGATGCCGATATCGAAATCATCGAAGCCCATCACCGGCACAAGATCGACGCGCCGTCAGGTACGGCCCTGCGCATGGGCGAGGTAATCGCCGAGGCGCTGGATCGTGACCTGCAGAAGGTCGCGGTCTATGGGCGTGAAGGTCATACCGGTGTTCGTGAGCGTGAAACCATAGGCTTCGCCACGGTTCGTGGTGGGGATGTGGTCGGTGATCATACGGTGCTGTTCGCTTGCGAGGGTGAGCGACTGGAGATCACTCACAAGGCGTCCAGCCGCATGACCTTTGCCAAGGGGGCGGTGCGTGCTGCGTTGTGGCTTGATGGTCGCGAGCCGGGTCTTTATGACATGCAGGATGTGCTCGACTTGCGGTAAGATGCGCCACCGACGGGGTTCGAACTCATGCTTCGGGCCCCGTTTCAGCCGCTACGCGACGTCCTGTCGCATTCTCCTGCCTTTAAGGCTCATTAGCGGTGGACCAAAAAAGCCTTTTTCTGTAAGCTACAGCTTTAGTGTGTCCACTAAAAGCGCGCAGAATAATTCAGTGAAGAAGCGGGGTGACGTGTCCATACGTCACTCCGCTTTTTTGCAACCTGCGATCGCCCCTTCAGGCTTTATTTACGGGAGGTCTTCTTGACTAAGCCAGCCATACTCGCCCTTGCTGATGGCAGCATTTTTCGCGGCGAAGCCATTGGAGCCGACGGTCAAACCGTTGGAGAGGTGGTGTTTAACACCGCCATGACCGGCTATCAGGAAATCCTTACCGATCCTTCCTACGCCCAACAGATCGTTACCCTGACTTACCCGCACATCGGCAACACCGGCACCACGCCGGAAGATGCCGAGTCCAATCGCGTCTGGTCTGCTGGCCTGGTCATCCGTGACCTGCCACTGGTGGCGAGCAACTGGCGTAACACGATGTCCTTGTCCGACTACCTGAAGGCCAACAACGTTGTGGCCATCGCCGGTATCGACACCCGCCGCCTGACGCGCATCCTGCGTGAGAAAGGCGCGCAGAACGGCTGCATCATGGCCGGTGACAACATTTCCGAAGAAGCTGCCATCGCCGCTGCCCAAGGCTTCCCAGGCCTCAAAGGCATGGACCTGGCGAAAGTCGTCAGCACCAAGGACACCTACGAGTGGCGTTCGACTGTCTGGGATCTGAAAACCGACAGCCACGCGACCATCGAAGCCTCCGAGTTGCCGTACCACGTGGTGGCCTACGACTACGGCGTCAAAGTGAACATCCTGCGCATGCTGGTCGAGCGCGGTTGCCGCGTGACCGTGGTGCCGGCCCAGACGCCAGCCGCCGATGTGCTGGCGCTCAAGCCGGACGGCGTGTTCCTGTCCAACGGCCCGGGTGACCCGGAGCCTTGCGACTACGCGATCCAGGCGATCAAGGACGTGCTGGAGACCGAGATTCCGGTATTCGGCATCTGCCTGGGTCACCAGTTGCTGGCCCTGGCCTCCGGCGCCAAGACCCTGAAAATGGGTCACGGCCACCACGGTGCCAACCACCCCGTCCAGGACCTGGACAGCGGTGTGGTGATGATCACCAGCCAGAACCACGGTTTTGCCGTAGACGAAGCGACCCTGCCAGCCAACGTCCGCGCGATTCACAAATCGCTGTTCGACGGCACCCTGCAAGGTATCGAGCGTACCGACAAGAGCGCCTTCAGCTTCCAGGGTCACCCGGAAGCCAGCCCTGGCCCGAACGACGTAGCGCCATTGTTCGATCGCTTCATCAACGAGATGGCCAAGCGACGCTGATCGCTCGCCTTGATGTAGCAAAGCTTGAGGGTGGTCCCGACACCGGCGGCCCCCTCAAGTCAGAGATTGAACAAGACGGCTTGCCGACTGACCTGCGGATTTGAGTGACAAACCCATGCCAAAACGTACAGACATTAAAAGCATCCTGATTCTCGGCGCTGGCCCGATCGTTATCGGCCAGGCCTGCGAATTCGACTACTCCGGCGCCCAGGCCTGCAAGGCCCTGCGCGAAGAGGGTTACCGCGTCATCCTGGTGAACTCCAACCCGGCCACCATCATGACCGACCCGGCCATGGCCGACGCCACCTACATCGAGCCGATCAAGTGGCAGACCGTTGCCAAGATCATCGAGAAAGAGCGTCCGGACGCGCTGCTACCAACCATGGGCGGCCAGACCGCCCTGAACTGCGCCCTGGACCTGGAGCGCGAAGGCGTTCTGGAGAAGTTCGGCGTAGAGATGATCGGTGCCAATGCCGACACCATCGACAAGGCTGAAGACCGTTCGCGTTTCGACAAGGCGATGAAATCCATCGGCCTGGCGTGCCCGCGTTCCGGTATCGCCCACAGCATGGAAGAGGCCAATGCGGTCCTCGAGAAGCTCGGCTTCCCGTGCATCATCCGTCCGTCCTTCACCATGGGCGGCACTGGTGGTGGTATTGCCTACAACCGTGAAGAATTCGAAGAAATCTGTGCCCGCGGCCTGGACCTGTCGCCAACCAAAGAGCTGCTGATCGACGAATCCCTGATCGGCTGGAAAGAGTACGAAATGGAGGTTGTCCGCGACAAGAAGGACAACTGCATCATCGTGTGCTCGATCGAAAACTTCGACCCGATGGGCGTGCACACCGGTGACTCGATCACCGTGGCGCCGGCACAGACCCTGACCGACAAGGAATACCAGATCCTGCGTAACGCCTCCCTGGCGGTACTGCGCGAGATCGGCGTGGAAACCGGCGGCTCCAACGTCCAGTTCGGTATCTGCCCGAACACCGGTCGCATGGTCGTCATCGAGATGAACCCGCGTGTATCCCGTTCCTCGGCGCTGGCTTCGAAAGCTACCGGCTTCCCGATCGCCAAGGTCGCTGCCAAGCTGGCGGTGGGCTACACCCTGGATGAGCTGTCGAACGACATCACCGGTGGCAAGACCCCGGCGTCTTTCGAGCCGTCCATCGACTACGTCGTGACCAAGCTGCCACGCTTCGCCTTCGAGAAGTTCGCCAAGGCTGACGCCCGCCTGACCACTCAAATGAAGTCGGTCGGTGAAGTCATGGCCATCGGCCGGACCTTCCAGGAGTCCCTGCAGAAAGCCCTGCGCGGTCTGGAAGTCGGCGTTTGCGGTCTGGACGAGAAGCTCGACCTGAGCAATCCGGAAAGCATGAGCGTGCTCAAGCGCGAACTGACCGTGCCGGGCGCCGAACGTATCTGGTACGTGGCTGACGCCTTCCGCGCAGGCATGACGGTCGAAGAAATCTTCGGCATGAACATGATCGACCCTTGGTTCCTGGTGCAGATCGAAGATCTGATCAAGGAAGAAGAGAAGGTCAAGACCCTGGGTCTGTCGGCGATCGACAAAGACCTGATGTTCCGCCTCAAGCGCAAAGGCTTCTCCGATCAGCGTCTGGCCAAGCTGCTGGGCGTGACCGAGAAGAGCTTGCGTGCGCATCGCCACAAGCTGGAAATTTTCCCGGTCTACAAGCGCGTTGACACCTGCGCTGCCGAGTTCGCTACCGATACCGCTTACCTCTACTCGACGTACGAAGAAGAGTGCGAAGCGGCGCCATCGGGTCGCGACAAGATCATGATCCTGGGTGGCGGTCCGAACCGTATCGGCCAAGGCATCGAGTTCGACTACTGCTGCGTTCACGCGGCACTGGCGCTGCGCGATGACGGGTACGAGACCATCATGGTCAACTGCAACCCGGAAACCGTGTCCACCGACTACGACACCTCCGATCGCCTGTACTTCGAACCAGTGACCCTGGAAGACGTGCTGGAAATCGTGCGCGTCGAGAAGCCGAAAGGCGTGATCGTCCAGTACGGCGGCCAGACTCCGTTGAAGCTGGCTCGCGCCCTGGAAGCGGCTGGCGTGCCGATCATCGGCACCAGCCCTGACGCCATCGACCGTGCTGAAGACCGTGAGCGTTTCCAGCAAATGGTCCAGCGCCTGAACCTGCGTCAGCCGCCAAACGCCACCGTGCGCAGCGAAGACGAAGCCATTCGTGCCGCTGGCAAGATCGGCTACCCGCTGGTGGTGCGTCCGTCCTACGTGTTGGGCGGCCGGGCGATGGAAATCGTCTACGAGGAAGAAGAACTCAAGCGCTACCTGCGTGAAGCGGTTCAGGTTTCCAACGACAGCCCTGTGCTGCTGGACCACTTCCTCAACTGCGCCATCGAAATGGACGTGGATGCGGTCTGCGACGGCAAGGACGTGGTGATCGGCGCAATCATGCAGCACATCGAGCAGGCCGGCGTTCACTCCGGTGACTCCGCATGCTCGCTGCCGCCGTACTCGCTGCCGCTGCACATCCAGGACGAGATGCGCGAGCAGGTCAAGAAGATGGCGCTGGAGTTGGGCGTAGTCGGCCTGATGAACGTTCAGTTGGCGCTGCAGGGCGAGGACATCTACGTCATCGAAGTCAACCCGCGTGCATCCCGTACCGTACCGTTCGTCTCCAAGTGCATCGGTGTTTCCCTGGCAATGATCGCGGCTCGCGTCATGGCCGGTAAGACCCTGAAGGAAATCGGCTTCACCAAGGAAATCATTCCGAACTTCTACAGCGTGAAAGAGGCGGTGTTCCCGTTCGCCAAATTCCCTGGTGTTGACCCGATCCTCGGCCCAGAGATGAAGTCCACGGGCGAAGTGATGGGTGTGGGCGACACCTTCGGCGAAGCCTTCGCCAAGGCCCAGATGGGTGCCAGCGAAGTGCTGCCGACCGGCGGTACTGCGTTCATCAGTGTGCGTGACGATGACAAGCCGCTGGTTGCAGGCGTAGCCCGTGATCTGATCAACTTGGGCTTCGAAGTGGTCGCCACTGCCGGTACTGCCAAGCTGATCGAGGCTGCAGGCCTGAAAGTGCGCCGTGTGAACAAGGTGACCGAAGGTCGTCCGCACGTGGTCGACATGATCAAGAATGACGAAGTCACGCTGATCATCAACACCACCGAAGGTCGTCAGTCGATCGCTGACTCCTACTCCATTCGTCGTAATGCCTTGCAGCACAAGATTTACTGCACCACCACCATTGCTGCAGGCGAAGCTATCTGTGAAGCGCTGAAGTTCGGTCCCGAGAAGACTGTGCGCCGCTTGCAGGATCTACACGCAGGATTGAAGGCATGAGCATAACCAAGTATCCCATGACTGTTCAGGGCGCTCGCGCCCTGGAAGAAGAGCACGCTCACCTGACTAAGGTCGTACGTCCAAAGCTGAGCCAGGACATCGGTACGGCTCGCGAGCTGGGTGATTTGAAGGAAAATGCCGAATACCATGCTGCTCGCGAGCAGCAGGGTATGGTCGAGGCGCGGATTCGTGACATTGAAGGCCGGATTCAGAATCAGGTCATCATCGATGTCACGTCCATTCCTCACACCGGTAAAGTGATTTTCGGCACCACCGTTGAAATCGCCAACGTCGAGACTGATGAGCGCGTCACTTACCACATCGTGGGTGAGGATGAGGCTGACTTCAAACTTGGCAAGATTTCGGTCGGATCGCCACTGGCCCGCGCCTTGATCGCCAAGGAAGAGGGTGACGTGGTGGCGGTGAAAACGCCTGGTGGCGTTATCGAGTACGAGATTGTCGAAGTCCGCCATGTCTGAGGGCAGGCGCCTGCATCGCGCGGGCGCCATGCTTTGGCAGCTGACCCAGGTGTTATGGGTCGGCGGCCTGTGGTTGTTGCACGTCGGTCTGCTGCCGGTGCTGGGCCAAATTGGCCTGGCGCCGCTGCTGATCCATGAGATTTCAGGCATGCTGAGTGCGCTGCTGGTCGGGTTTTCAGCGGCGTGCGTGGTTTTTCAGGTTTTGGTGCTGGTTCAGACCAAGGGCCTTGCCAGTCTATGGCTCGATATGCGCGGACAGTTGCTGTTGATGGCGCTGTACGCGAGCACGATGTACTTCGTGGTGCGCATCGAATGGCCAGAGGCGGAGCATTGGTTGCTGTTCAGCTACCTGGTCCTGGGTTTTTCCGGTTTGCTGCTGGTCATGCAGCCGGTGCCAGGTTGGGGTGGCAGGGTGCGCGAAGCACACCCTTGACCCGTTTCATCACTTGAAGCGATGGACGTTCGACAGCTGCTTGTTTACGCTGAAGTTCTTGCGGTAAATCAGCGCCATCTTGCCGATGACCTGTACCAGATCCGCTTTGCCGACCTTGCACAGTTCTGCAATGGCAGCCAGGCGCGATTCGCGATCGAGGATGCTGAGCTTGATCTTGATCAGCTCGTGATCGCCCAATGCGCGTTCCAGTTCGGCTAACACACCTTCCGTCAAACCGTTGTCAGCCACAGTCAAAACTGGTTTCAGATGGTGGCCAATGGATTTGTACTGTTTCTTCTGCTCTTGAGTGAGCGGCATAATCTGACCCTTTCGTCTGGATTCTGTAAAATGGCGGCCATTTTACCCGAGGGTGCGTGGATCCGCCCAATTAATCACGACCCTTATCATCGAGGTGCCCAATGGCGCGTTCCAAGACAAGCCTTGGTTGGCTGAAAAGACATGTCAATGATCCCTATGTGAAGCAGGCGCAGAAGGATGGTTACCGCTCGCGTGCGAGTTACAAGCTTCTGGAGGTCCAGGAGAAATACAAGCTGATCCGTCCGGGCATGAGTGTTGTCGACCTCGGTGCAGCACCCGGTGGCTGGTCGCAGGTCACTAGTCGGTTGATCGGTGGTCAGGGGCGTCTGATTGCCTCGGACATCCTGGAGATGGACAGCATTCCGGACGTGACTTTCATCCAGGGTGACTTCACCCAGGACCAGGTGCTCGCTCAGATCCTTGAGGCCGTGGGTAATTCGCAGGTGGACCTTGTGATTTCCGATATGGCCCCCAATATGAGTGGTACGCCTGAAGTGGACATGCCAAAAGCCATGTTTCTTTGCGAGCTGGCTCTTGATTTGGCGGCTCGGATACTCAAGCCTGGCGGTAATTTTGTGATCAAGGTTTTTCAGGGCGAAGGGTTCGATGCTTACGTGAAGGACGCTCGTCAGAAATTCGACAAGGTCCAGATGATCAAGCCGGACTCTTCCCGTGGCAGCTCTCGCGAGCAATACATGCTGGCTTGGGGTTACCGCGGCCGGAGTGAGTAAAACGAGGATTTTTTGCGGGGTGATAGGTTTTTAGTATTTCGCCCCACAAGCATTAACGAATATTGTGTAGTCAATGTTTCACAAAGGGTTACAGACGGCGCCTGCCAGAGTTGTAGGTAATGTAGTAAGTTAGGCCGGTGAATATCATGCGAGGCGCGCGCCAGTTGCGGAGCTTGCTTCAGAGGGTAGTTAATTGAACGATATGGCAAAGAATCTTATCCTGTGGTTGATCATCGCGGCTGTCCTCGTGACGGTGATGAACAACTTCTCCAGCCCTAACGAGCCACAGACCCTCAACTATTCCGACTTCATCCAGCAGGTCAAGGATGGCAAGGTCGAGCGCGTAGCCGTGGACGGCTATGTCATTACCGGCAAGCGCACGGATGGCGACAGCTTCAAGACCATTCGTCCGGCTATTCAGGACAACGGTCTGATCGGTGATCTCGTGGACAACCACGTCGTTGTCGAGGGCAAGCAGCCTGAGCAGCAAAGCATCTGGACCCAGCTACTGGTTGCAAGCTTCCCTATCCTGGTGATCATTGCCGTCTTCATGTTCTTCATGCGCCAGATGCAAGGCGGTGCAGGTGGCAAGGGCGGGCCGATGAGCTTCGGCAAGAGCAAGGCGCGCCTGCTCTCCGAAGACCAGGTGAAAACCACCCTGGCTGACGTTGCCGGTTGCGACGAAGCCAAGGAAGAAGTCGGCGAACTGGTCGAGTTCCTGCGTGATCCGGGCAAGTTCCAACGCCTGGGCGGTCGTATTCCTCGCGGTGTGCTGATGGTTGGCCCTCCGGGTACCGGTAAAACGTTGATTGCCAAGGCGATTGCCGGTGAGGCCAAGGTGCCGTTCTTTACCATCTCCGGCTCCGACTTCGTCGAAATGTTCGTGGGTGTCGGCGCCAGCCGTGTTCGCGACATGTTCGAGCAGGCCAAGAAGCACGCCCCATGCATCATTTTTATCGATGAAATCGACGCCGTCGGTCGCCACCGTGGCGCTGGCATGGGCGGTGGTCACGATGAGCGTGAGCAGACCCTCAACCAGTTGCTGGTAGAGATGGACGGTTTCGAAATGAATGACGGCATCATCGTCATCGCCGCGACCAACCGTCCTGATGTGCTAGACCCGGCGCTGCTGCGTCCAGGTCGATTCGACCGTCAGGTTGTCGTCGGCTTGCCGGACATCCGTGGTCGTGAGCAGATCCTCAAGGTTCACATGCGTAAAGTACCGATGGGCGACGACGTCGCTCCGGCAGTGATCGCGCGCGGTACTCCGGGTTTCTCTGGTGCTGACCTGGCCAACCTGGTGAACGAGGCCTCGCTGTTCGCGGCTCGCGCCGGCAAGCGCATCGTCGAGATGAAGGAATTCGAGCTGGCCAAGGACAAGATCATGATGGGCGCCGAGCGCAAATCGATGGTCATGTCCGAAAAAGAGAAGCAGAACACCGCTTATCACGAAGCCGGTCATGCCATTGTTGGTCGAGTAGTGCCTGAGCACGACCCGGTCTACAAGGTGTCGATCATCCCGCGCGGTCGTGCACTGGGCGTGACCATGTTCCTGCCGGAAGAAGATCGCTACAGCCTGTCCAAGCGTGCCTTGATCAGCCAGATCTGCTCGCTCTACGGCGGTCGTATCGCCGAAGAGATGACCCTTGGCTTTGACGGTGTCACCACGGGCGCGTCGAACGACATCATGCGTGCCAGCCAGATCGCCCGGAACATGGTGACCAAGTGGGGGCTTTCCGAAAAACTCGGCCCCTTGATGTATGCCGAAGAAGAAGGCGAGGTGTTCCTGGGTCGCGGCGGTGGTGGTCAGCACGCCAGCTTCTCGGGCGAGACGGCCAAGCTGATCGACTCTGAAGTGCGTAGCATCATTGACCAGTGCTATGGCACGGCCAAGCAGATCCTGACGGACAATCGCGACAAGCTCGACGCGATGGCCGATGCGCTGATGAAGTACGAAACCATCGATGCCGATCAGATCGACGACATCATGGCGGGTCGTCCTCCGCGCGAGCCGCGTGACTGGTCTGGTGGTACCGGTACTTCCGGTACGCCTCCTGTTGTCCAGGACGAACGTCCGGAAACCCCTATCGGCGGCCCGGCTGCCGACGTCTAAGGTTTGAAATGACTTTTGTTCAGTCCTCAACCCGGTTGCCTTGCGGCAGCCGGGTTCTTGATTTGGCCCATGCGCATGTCATGGGCATTCTTAATGTCACTCCCGATTCCTTCTCCGATGGCGGTCGTTTCAGTCAGCTCGATGCTGCCCTGAAACATGCTGAGGCGATGGTTGCTGCTGGCGCCACCTTGATTGATGTGGGGGGCGAGTCGACTCGACCCGGTGCCCGGGCGGTTTCGCCGCTTGAGGAGCTCGAGCGCGTCGCGCCGATTGTCGAGCGGATTCATCGTGAACTTGACGTGATTATCTCGGTCGATACCTCGACGCCAGCCGTCATGCGTGAAACTGCGCGTCTGGGCGCTGGGATGATCAATGATGTTCGATCTCTGCGTCGCGATGGTGCCCTGGATGCCGCTGCGGCAACGGGGTTGCCGGTGTGCCTGATGCATATGCTCGGCGAGCCGGGTGATATGCAGGACAATCCCCACTATGCCGATGTAACGCTCGAGGTTGGCGAGTTTCTCGCGGAGCGCATGGCGCAGTGTGCTGCGGTGGGTATCCCGGCTGAGCGGATCATTCTCGATCCCGGTTTTGGGTTTGCGAAAAACCTGCAGCACAATTTGAGTCTGTTCAAGCATTTGGAAGCCTTGCATGACCTGGGGCGGCCTCTTCTGGTCGGGGTGTCTCGCAAGAGTATGATCGGGCAGGCGTTGAATCGCCCGGTGGGGGAGCGGCTGCATGGCGGTCTGGCTCTCGCGGCGTTGGCGGTGGCCAAGGGTGCGCGCATCCTGCGGGTGCATGACGTGGCCGAAACGATGGATGTGGTACGGATGATCACTGCTGTTGAATCAGCCGAATAAGAATGATGGAGCACTTATGACTAAGAAATATTTTGGCACCGACGGTATTCGTGGTCGGGTCGGCACCTACCCGATTACTCCTGACTTCATGCTTAAGCTCGGCTGGGCTGCTGGCATGGCGTTCCGGAAAATGGGCGTTTGCAAGGTTCTGATTGGCAAGGACACGCGCATTTCCGGGTATATGTTCGAGTCGGCGCTCGAAGCTGGGCTTACCTCCGCGGGTGCGGATGTGATGCTGCTGGGGCCGATGCCTACGCCGGCAATTGCCTATCTGACCCGTACCTTTCATGCCGAGGCCGGCATCGTGATCAGTGCGTCCCATAACCCTCATGATGACAACGGCATCAAGTTTTTCTCCGGGCAGGGCACCAAGCTGCCGGATGACGTCGAATTGATGATCGAAGAATTGCTTGATGCGCCGACGATGACGGTTGTCGAGTCGAGCAAGATCGGCAAGGTGTCGCGAATCAACGACGCGTCGGGTCGCTACATCGAATTCTGCAAAAGCAGTGTGCCTACCGGTACCAGTTTTACCGGCCTGAAGATCGTTATCGATTGTGCGCACGGTGCGGTGTACAAGGTTGCTCCAAGCGTCTTTCGCGAGTTGGGCGCCGAGGTGGTGGTGCTCTCCGCGCAGCCCAATGGCCTGAACATCAATGATAACTGCGGCTCGACCCATATGGGGCAGCTGCAGGCGGCTGTCCTGGCCGAGCAGGCTGACCTGGGTATTGCCTTTGATGGTGACGGTGATCGCGTATTGATGGTCGATCACACGGGGGCCGTTGTCGACGGTGACGAGCTGTTGTTCATCATTGCTCGTGACCTGCAGGAGCGCGGCTCTCTGCAGGGTGGTGTGGTCGGTACGTTGATGAGCAACCTGGGTCTGGAGCTGGCGTGCGCCGAGCTGAAGATTCCGTTCGTGCGGGCCAATGTCGGTGACCGTTACGTCATTGCCGAGCTGCTGGAGCGTAAGTGGACGGTGGGGGGTGAAAACTCCGGGCATATCGTCTGCTTCCAGCACACGACTACCGGCGATGCGATTATCGCTGCGCTGCAAGTGCTGATGGCCATGAAGGCGCGTCAGGAAGGGCTCGCCCAGACTCGACAGGCGCTGCGCAAGTGTCCTCAGGTCCTGATCAATGTGCGTTTTGCCGGCGGTGCAAATCCTGTCGAGCATGCGGCTGTCAAAGCGGCCAGCGAGCGGGTTACCAAGGCGATGGCGGGGCGCGGTCGGGTCTTGTTGCGCAAGTCCGGCACTGAGCCGCTGGTGCGCGTAATGGTCGAGGGCGAGGACGAAACCCAGGTTCGTGCATACGCTGAAGAGCTGGCAAAACTGGTTGCTGAAGTTTCTGCCTGAATTCGGCTTGCCAGCAATGATTCGGTTGGGTAACATCTGCGCCCACTTTGACCGACGAGGTACAGCATGCGTCGCCCTATGGTAGCTGGTAACTGGAAGATGCACGGTACCCGCGCCAGCGTCGCTGAGCTGATCAACGGCCTTCGTGACTTGGCCTTGCCGAGCAGTGTTGATGTCGCGGTATTCCCGCCTTTCCTGCATATCAATCAAGTGATTGAAGGCCTGGAAGGAAAGTCGATTTTGGTCGGCGCGCAGAATTCTGCGGTGGAATCCGGACAAGGTGCGTTGACCGGTGAAGTTGCACCGAGTCAGTTGGTGGATGCAGGTTGTTCCCTGGTACTTGTCGGGCATTCCGAGCGCCGCCAGATCATGGGCGAGCAGGACGCAATGCTGATCCGCAAGTTCGCAGCGGCACAGGCATGTGGCTTGATTCCGGTGTTGTGCATAGGGGAGACCCTGGAGCAGCGTGAAGCCGGAAAAACTCTTGAGGTTGTCTCGCGTCAGCTGGGCAGTATCATTGAGGAGCTGGGTGTCGGTGCCTTTGCCAAGGCAGTGATCGCTTACGAGCCGGTCTGGGCCATTGGCACCGGGCTGACTGCAACGCCGCAACAGGCGCAGGATGTGCACGCAGCCATTCGCGCCCAGTTGGCGGCAGAGAATTCTGAAGTCGCACAAGGTGTGCGGCTTCTATACGGCGGCAGCGTGAAGGCGGCCAATGCGGTCGAACTGTTCGGCATGCCGGATATCGATGGGGGTCTCATTGGTGGGGCTTCCCTGAATGCAGATGAGTTCGGTGCGATCTGTCGCGCCGCGGGAAACTGAAAAAATGCTGGAAACAGTCGTAGTCGTTTTTCATCTGCTGGGTGCATTGGGCGTAGTGGCTCTCGTATTGCTGCAGCAGGGTAAGGGTGCGGACGCTGGCGCGTCTTTCGGAGCAGGTGCTTCAAATACTGTGTTCGGAAGCCAAGGTTCCTCTACCTTTCTTAGTAAGTTTACTGCTATACTTGCCGCAGGTTTTTTCATAACCAGCTTAGGGTTAGGTTACTATGCTAAAGAGAAAGCTCACCAGCTGACTCAAGTAGGTTTGCCAAACCCAGCGGTTCTGGAAGTTCCAGTGCAAAAACCGGCTTCTGATGATGTCCCGGTGCTTCAAGAGCAAAAGTCGGCAACCAATGCGACTGACGTGCCTCCAGCTCAAGAGCAAAAGTAAGAAGGGTTTCAAACGTAGTATTGCCGAGGTGGTGGAATTGGTAGACACGCAACCTTGAGGTGGTTGTGCCCATAGGGTGTAGGGGTTCGAGTCCCCTTCTCGGTACCAATTAGTCAGGAGAGCCCGCTGTTGCGGGCTTTCTTGCAGGTGGAAGGTTACATTGACCCTGTCAGGGATCGGTCGTATACTTCCGCCCCAGCTTTGTCGCGGGGTGGAGCAGTCTGGTAGCTCGTCGGGCTCATAACCCGAAGGTCGTCGGTTCAAATCCGGCCCCCGCAACCAGTTTCAGGAGCCCCTTTTCAGGGGCTTTTTGTTAGCTGGACACTTTATAACGCCGTTATTCGACGGCGTTTCAGGGATGGGCGATTCGCCCATTTTTTTATTTTGCATAGCATGCACATACATGCACGAGGGGGTTCAGGTGTCGAGCAAGCTAGAACAGTTGCAGGCCTTGCTGGCCCCGGTGGTCGTGGCCCTAGGCTATGAATGCTGGGGTATTGAGTTTTCGGCTCAAGGTCGCCACTCAATGTTGCGCGTTTATATCGATAAAGAGGGCGGCGTGCTGGTGGACGATTGTGCCATCGTCAGCCGTCAGATCAGCGGTGTGCTGGATGTTGAAGATCCGATCGCCGTTGAATACACCCTTGAAGTTTCCTCGCCTGGCATGGAACGCCCGCTGTTCACTATTGAGCAGTTTGCAAAATTTGCCGGTGAACAAGTGAAGATCAAGCTGCGCTCGCCTTTTGAAGGTCGACGCAACTTTCAGGGCCTTCTGCGCGGTGTAGAAGAGCAGGACGTCGTGGTGCAGGTTGATGACCATGAGTTCCTGTTGCCGATCGATATGATCGACAAGGCCAACATTATTCCCAGTTTTGACTGAGACGTGCCAGAAACTGCGGATCCCGCGGATCCAATGGCTTGCGAAAGGCGAGGCGTACGATGAGCAAAGAAGTACTGCTGGTTGTTGAGTCGGTATCCAATGAAAAGGGCGTACCGGCAAACGTAATTTTTGAAGCGCTGGAGCTGGCTCTGGCCACGGCTACCAAAAAGCGTTTCGAGGACGAAGTCGATCTGCGTGTGGAAATCAATCGCCACACCGGTGCTTATGAGACTTTCCGTCGCTGGACGGTCGTCGAAGAAGCAGACCTGGACGATCCGGCCATCGAAACCTGGCCAAGCAAGGTTGCTGAAACGCATCCTGGCGCCAAGGTCGGTGACGTTGTCGAAGAGAAAATCGAGTCCATCGAATTCGGTCGCATCGCTGCACAGACTGCCAAGCAGGTCATCGTGCAGAAAGTTCGCGAAGCCGAACGCGCTCAGGTTGTTGACGCTTACCGCGAGCGCCTGGGAGAGATCATCTCCGGCACCGTGAAGAAAGTCACCCGCGACAACGTGATCGTCGACCTGGGCAACAACGCTGAAGCGTTGCTGGCTCGTGAAGACATCATTTCTCGTGAAACCTTCCGTGTCGGCGTGCGCCTGCGTGCACTGCTCAAGGAAATCCGCACTGAAAACCGCGGCCCGCAGCTGATCCTGTCGCGTACCGCGCCGGAAATGCTGATCGAGTTGTTCCGCATTGAAGTGCCGGAAATCGCCGAAGGCCTGATCGAAGTCATGGCCGCTTCCCGTGATCCGGGTTCGCGTGCAAAGATCGCGGTCCGCTCGAAGGACAAACGTATCGACCCGCAGGGCGCTTGCATTGGTATGCGCGGTTCGCGTGTCCAGGCGGTGTCCGGTGAGCTGGGCGGTGAGCGTGTGGATATCGTCCTGTGGGACGACAACCCGGCGCAGTTCGTAATCAACGCCATGTCACCGGCCGAGGTTGCGGCA
Source organism: Pseudomonas sp. Irchel s3a18 (assembly GCF_900187535.1). Lineage (NCBI taxonomy): Bacteria > Pseudomonadati > Pseudomonadota > Gammaproteobacteria > Pseudomonadales > Pseudomonadaceae > Pseudomonas > Pseudomonas sp. Irchel s3a18. Next base: position 115,061 of record NZ_FYDV01000006.1, read on the forward strand.
ATTATCGTTGACGAAGATGCCCATGCAATGGACATCGCCGTTGGCGCAGACAATCTGGCTCAGGCCATCGGTCGCGGTGGTCAGAACGTGCGTCTGGCTAGCCAGTTGACTGGCTGGACCCTGAACGTGATGACCGAATCGGACATCCAGGCTAAGCAGCAAGCAGAAACCGGCGACATCCTGCGCAACTTCATCGACGAGCTGGAAGTCGACGAAGAACTGGCGCAGGTGCTGGTAGATGAAGGCTTCACCAGCCTGGAAGAGATTGCCTACGTACCGTTGGAAGAAATGCTCAACATCGACGGCTTTGACGAAGACATCGTCAACGAGCTCCGCGCTCGGGCCAAGGATCGTTTGTTGACCAAAGCCATCGCTACTGAGGAAAAGCTGGCAGACGCCCATCCGGCCGAAGACCTGCTCTCGCTTGAGGGTATGGACAAGGATTTGGCGATGGAACTGGCGGTGCGCGGCGTAATTACCCGCGAAGACCTGGCCGAGCAGTCTATTGACGACCTGCTCGACATCGACGGCATTGACGATGATCGTGCCGGCAAGTTGATCATGGCCGCCCGAGCCCACTGGTTCGAGTAATTAGGCGCGGCCTGAGGAGAGAAGTGCATGACGCAAGTCACGGTGAAACAACTGGCCGATGAGGTCAAAACACCGGTAGAGCGCCTGTTGCAGCAGATGCGTGAGGCAGGTCTGCCGCACACCGCCGCCGAAGAACATGTGACTGACAGTGAGAAGCAATCTTTGCTGACTCACTTGAAAAGCAGTCACAAGGCGAAAGTGGAAGAACCACGCAAGATCACGCTGCAGCGTAAAACCACCAGCACCCTGCGGGTTGCTGGCAGCAAAAGCATCAGCGTTGAAGTCCGTAAAAAGAAAGTTTTCGTACAGCGCAGCCCGGAAGAAATCGAAGCCGAGCGCAAACGCGAACTGGAAGAACGTCGCGCAGTAGAAAATGCTGCTCGTCAGAAGGCTGAAGAAGAAGCCAAGCGTCGCGCCGAAGAAGAAGCGCGTCGCCAGCCTGCTGCTGCGCAAACCGCTACTAACGACGCTGTTGCAGCGCCGGCGGCAGTTGCCGCACCAGTGCGCGAAAGCGCGCCAGTCGTTGCAGCTGCTCCAGCACCGTCTGCTGACGTTCGCAACAAGCAGAACGAACAGCGCCGTCCGGACAAACCACGCGCCGACGATAGCAATCGTCGTGGCAGTGGCGATGGCGAGCGCAAAAACGCTCCGCATCGTGCTTCGGTCAAGGAAAAAGCGCCTGCGCCACGCGTTGCGCCACGTACTACCGACGAAGAAAGCGATGGCTTCCGTCGTGGTGGTCGCGGCAAGGCCAAGCTGAAGAAACGCAACGCTCACGGTTTCCAGAGCCCAACCGGCCCTGTCGTGCGTGAAGTGAAGATCGGCGAAACCATCACTGTTGGCGATCTCGCTCAGCAGATGTCGGTGAAGGCTGCTGAAATCATCAAGTTCATGTTCAAACTGGGTACTCCAGCGACCATCAACCAGGTACTCGATCAGGAAACTGCTCAACTGGTAGCTGAAGAGCTGGGCCACAAAGTGACCCTGGTCAGCGACACTGCCCTGGAAGATTCCCTGGCCGAGTCCCTGAAGTTTGAAGGTGAGGCTTTCTCCCGTGCGCCAGTCGTGACCGTAATGGGCCACGTTGACCATGGTAAGACCTCGCTGCTCGACTACATCCGTCGTGCCAAGGTAGCGGCTGGCGAAGCCGGCGGTATCACCCAGCATATCGGTGCCTACCACGTTGAAACCGAGCGCGGCATGGTCACCTTCCTCGACACCCCAGGTCACGCCGCGTTTACCGCCATGCGTGCCCGTGGTGCCAAGGCGACCGACATCGTGATCCTGGTAGTTGCAGCGGACGACGGCGTGATGCCGCAGACCATTGAAGCTGTCCAGCACGCAGTAGCGGCCGGTGTTCCACTGGTTGTTGCAGTGAACAAGATCGACAAGCCGGGCGCCGATCTCGATCGCATCCGTAGCGAACTGTCGGTTCACGGCGTGACCTCGGAAGAGTGGGGCGGCGACACCCCGTTCGTATCGGTTTCGGCGAAAGTCGGTACTGGCGTGGACGAGTTGCTCGAAGCTGTTCTGCTGCAAGCTGAAGTTCTCGAACTGAAAGCGACTCCTTCGGCTCCTGGCCGTGGCGTCGTGGTTGAATCGCGTCTGGACAAAGGTCGTGGCCCGGTGGCAACCGTTCTGGTTCAAGACGGTACCCTGCGCCAAGGCGACATGGTCCTGGTCGGTTCGAACTATGGCCGCGTTCGCGCCATGCTCGACGAGAACGGCAAGCCAATCAAGGAAGCCGGTCCTTCCATCCCTGTCGAGATCCTCGGCCTGGACGGTACCCCGGACGCTGGCGACGAGATGAGCGTGGTTGCCGACGAGAAGAAAGCCCGTGAAGTGGCTCTGTTCCGTCAAGGCAAGTTCCGCGAAGTCAAACTGGCGCGCGCTCACGCAGGCAAGCTGGAAAACATCTTCGAAAACATGGGCCAGGAAGAGAAGAAGACGCTTAACATCGTCCTCAAATCTGACGTCCGTGGTTCGTTGGAAGCGTTGAACGGTGCCTTGAACGGCCTGGGTAACGACGAAGTGCAAGTGCGTGTCGTGGGTGGCGGTGTCGGTGGTATCACCGAATCCGACGCCAACCTGGCACTGGCCTCCAACGCTGTACTGTTCGGTTTCAACGTGCGTGCCGATGCTGGCGCTCGCAAGATCGTCGAGCAGGAAGGTCTGGATATGCGTTACTACAACGTGATCTACGACATCATCGAAGACGTCAAGAAAGCCCTGACCGGCATGCTTGGCAGCGACGTCCGGGAGAACATCCTGGGTATTGCTGAAGTCCGCGACGTGTTCCGTTCGCCGAAGTTTGGCGCGATCGCCGGTTGCATGGTTATCGAAGGTGTTGTGCACCGTAACCGTCCAATCCGTGTACTGCGTGAAGACATCGTTATCTTCGAAGGCGAGCTGGAATCCCTGCGCCGCTTCAAGGATGACGCTTCCGAAGTACGTGCCGGCATGGAATGCGGTATCGGCGTGAAGAGCTACAACGACGTCAAGGTCGGTGACAAGATCGAAGTCTTCGAGAAAGTTCAGGTTGCTCGCAGCCTCTAACTCGCGCACTTCAAGAGCCGTGATGGGCAGCCGCATGCAAATGCACGGCGCATCACCCGGACTCTAAACGCAACGCCCGGTCTGGCTTCTGTCAGGCCGGGCGTTTGCCGCTTTCAGACCACACGGGTTTCACCGTGAGGCAGTAACAGGTAACAAGACATGGCAAAAGAATACAGCCGTACCCAACGTATCGGCGATCAGATGCAGCGCGAGCTGGCACAACTGATCCGTCGTGAAGTCAAAGACCCGCGCGTCGGCCTGGTCACCATTACCGCTGTTGAAGTCAGCCGTGACGTCGGTCACGCCAAGATCTTCATCACCGTGATGGGGCAGGACAGCGCCGAAGATATCGCCCAGAGCATCAAGGTGCTCAATTCCGCCGCCGGTTTCCTGCGCATGCAGTTGGCTCGCGAGATGAAACTGCGCAGCGTTCCACAGTTGCACTTCCACTACGACGAAAGCGTCGTGCGTGGCGCGCACCTGTCGGCATTGATCGAGCGCGCGGTGGCTGAAGACAATCAGCACCCGGTCGCGGTCCAAGCCCAGGACGCCAAGGAGTAATCGGTGGCTCAGGTCAAACGTATCCGTCGTAACGTCAGCGGCATTATCCTGCTCGACAAGCCACTGGGGTTCACTTCCAACGCGGCCTTGCAGAAGGTTCGCTGGCTGCTCAATGCCGAGAAGGCCGGTCACACCGGCAGCCTCGATCCGCTGGCCACCGGTGTGTTGCCGTTGTGCTTCGGTGAGGCCACCAAGTTCTCGCAATACCTGCTCGATTCCGACAAGGGTTATGAAACCCTGGCGCAATTGGGCAAGACCACCACCACGGCAGATGCTGAGGGTGATGTTTTACTGGAGCGCCCCGTGACCGTTGGTCGCGCCGATATTGAAGCGGTCTTGCCAAAATTTCGTGGGAAAATCAGTCAGATACCGCCGATGTACTCAGCCCTCAAGCGTGATGGGCAGCCACTGTACAAGCTGGCGCGTGCAGGTGAAGTGGTGGAGCGCGAACCGCGTTCTGTTACTATAGCGCGCTTGGAATTGCTGGCCTTTGAAGGTGATACTGCGCGCTTTGCCGTAGATTGCAGCAAAGGCACCTATATCCGTACCCTGGTGGAAGATATCGGTGAACAGCTCGGTTGTGGCGCTTACGTGGCTGAATTGCGACGTACCCAGGCCGGTCCGTTCAGCCTGGCCCAGACGGTCACGCTGGAAGAGTTGGAAGCGGTACATGCCGAAGGCGGCAACGAAGCAGTCGATCGCTTCCTGATGCCATCGGACAGTGGTCTGCTGGATTGGCCGCTGCTGCAATTCTCGGAGCACAGCTCGTTCTACTGGCTTAACGGCCAGCCGGTACGCGCCCCGGATGCACCGAAGTTCGGCATGGTACGGGTACAGGATCACAATGGTCGCTTCATCGGAATCGGTGAAGTGAGCGAAGACGGGCGCATCGCGCCACGTCGACTGATTCGGTCAGAATGACCGAAACCAGTCTGCGTAAAAGCGTAGCGAGCGAAGGGAAGACAAGGAAAAAACAGGCGAGGAAGCGGAGTTGACTGCTGTCAATGAGCATTCCGAGCCGGTTTTTGACGCAGTATTACCGAGCGCAGCAGCTTTTAAGCAGGCTGGCGAGGGTGGCTGTTAACAGGCACGGTCACTACTCATTTTTAGATACAGGGATTTGTCCCTGGCCTGTTGAAGCTGTTTTTCTGAAACAGTTTCCTGATAAAAGGATTGCCTCATGGCTCTCGACGTTCAAGAAAAAGCCCAAATCGTAGCTGACTACCAGCAAGCTGTTGGTGACACTGGTTCTCCAGAAGTGCAAGTTGCACTGCTGACCCACAACATCAACAAACTGCAAGGTCACTTCAAGGCCAACGGTAAAGATCACCACTCCCGTCGTGGTCTGATCCGCATGGTAAACCAGCGTCGTAAGCTGCTGGACTACCTGAAAGGCAAGGACGTGAGCCGTTACAGCGCTCTGATCGCTCGCCTGGGTCTGCGTCGCTAATAAGCGATTGCGCTAGAGGTTGGTTGTCTGTCGTGCGTCAGCGGGTTTCCCGCTGGCACATGGCAGGCTCCCAGCCTCAAGTTTTATCTGGACAGTAGTTTTACCTGGACAATACACGCCGGGCCGATTCCCGACATTGCCCAAGAATTTCGCAAGAAAACCAGTTCCCCAAGAGCCACAAAGAAGGTAGGACACCGTGAACCCGGTAATCAAAAAATTCCAGTTCGGTCAGTCGACCGTTACCCTCGAGACTGGCCGTATCGCCCGTCAGGCCTCCGGCGCAGTATTGGTCACCGTTGACGACGACGTCAGCGTATTGGTGACCGTAGTCGGTGCCAAGCAAGCCGATCCAGGCAAGGGCTTCTTCCCTCTGTCTGTTCACTACCAGGAAAAAACTTACGCTGCCGGTAAGATCCCTGGCGGTTTCTTCAAGCGCGAAGGCCGTCCTTCCGAGAAAGAAACCCTGACTTCCCGACTGATCGACCGTCCGATCCGTCCGCTGTTCCCGGAAGGCTTCATGAACGAAGTGCAGGTTGTCTGCACCGTCGTTTCCACCAGCAAGAAGACCGATCCGGACATCGCTGCGATGATCGGTACCTCGGCTGCCCTGGCCATCTCCGGCATTCCTTTCGATGGCCCGATCGGCGCTGCCCGCGTTGCGTTCCACGAAAGCACCGGCTACCTGCTGAACCCGACTTACGAACAACTGAAAGCTTCGAGCCTGGACATGGTCGTTGCCGGTACTTCGGAAGCGGTATTGATGGTTGAATCGGAAGCCAAAGAGCTGACCGAAGACCAGATGCTGGGCGCGGTACTGTTTGCTCACGACGAGTTCCAGGTTGTGATCAACGCGGTTAAAGAGCTGGCTGCCGAAGCTGCCAAGCCAACCTGGACCTGGGCTCCCCAGGCTGAAGCCACCGAACTGCTGGGCGCTATCCGTGCCGAGTTCGGCGAAGCGATCTCCCAGGCTTACACCATCACCATCAAGGCCGACCGTTACGCTCGTCTGGGCGAACTGAAAGACCAGGTAGTTGCCAAGCTGTCCGGTGAAGAAGGCCAGCCTTCTTCCAGCGAAGTCAAAGCGGCTTTCGGTGAAATCGAATACCGCACCGTTCGCGAAAACATCGTAAACGGCAAGCCACGTATCGACGGTCGCGATACCCGCACCGTACGTCCGCTGAACATCGAAGTCGGTGTTCTGCCGAAGACCCACGGTTCGGCACTGTTCACCCGTGGCGAAACCCAGGCTCTGGTAGTCGCGACTCTGGGCACCGCCCGTGACGCACAACTGCTGGACACCCTGGAAGGCGAGAAAAAAGACCCGTTCATGCTGCACTACAACTTCCCTCCGTTCTCGGTAGGCGAGTGTGGTCGCATGGGTGGCGCTGGTCGTCGCGAAATCGGTCACGGCCGTCTGGCCCGCCGTTCGGTTCAGGCCATGCTGCCGGCTGCCGACGTGTTCCCGTACACCATTCGTGTTGTGTCGGAAATCACCGAGTCCAACGGTTCGAGCTCCATGGCTTCGGTCTGCGGCGCGTCCCTGGCCCTGATGGATGCCGGCGTTCCGATGAAGGCACCGGTTGCCGGTATCGCCATGGGTCTGGTTAAAGAAGGCGAGAAATTCGCCGTCCTGACCGACATCCTGGGTGACGAAGACCACCTGGGCGACATGGACTTCAAAGTAGCCGGTACCGCCAAAGGTGTGACCGCGCTGCAGATGGACATCAAGATCAAGGGCATCACCGAAGAAATCATGGAAATCGCTCTGGGCCAAGCCCTGGAAGCGCGCCTGAACATCCTCGGCCAGATGAACCAGATCATTGGTCAGTCGCGTACCGAACTGTCGGAAAACGCTCCGACCATGATCGCGATGAAGATCGACACCGACAAAATCCGTGATGTCATCGGTAAAGGCGGCGCGACCATTCGTGCGATCTGTGAAGAGACCAAGGCTTCGATCGATATCGAAGACGACGGTTCGATCAAGATCTTCGGCGAAACCAAGGAAGCGGCTGAAGCGGCACGCCAGCGCGTTCTGGGTATCACCGCAGAAGCCGAGATCGGCAAGATCTACGTCGGTAAGGTTGAGCGCATCGTCGACTTCGGCGCATTCGTCAACATCCTGCCTGGCAAGGACGGTCTGGTTCACATCTCGATGCTGAGCGATGCTCGCGTTGAGAAAGTGACCGACATCCTGAAAGAAGGTCAGGAAGTGGAAGTACTGGTACTGGACGTGGACAACCGCGGCCGTATCAAGCTGTCCATCAAAGACGTGGCAGCAGCCAAGGCTTCGGGCGTTTAATCACTCCCGTAGGCTGACTGCTTCAACGCTGTAAAAATGCCCCACGGTGAAAGCCGCGGGGCATTTTTTTGTCTGTAGGAAAGTACCGTGGCGAGGGAGCTTGCTCCCGCCGGCCGGTCCGCGTTCGGGCGCAGCAGTCGTAAGTCGTCAATCGCAGTGGACCTGCTCGAGCGCCTTGGTGGTTGCTTCGCAACCCAGCGCGAGCATGTTCCCTCGCCACAGGTTGCCGGACCTCAAAAGCGGTGCTAGGTTTAGCCCACCGCCCGTGTAGCTCAGCCGGTAGAGCAGCGCACTCGTAACGCGAAGGTCGCAGGTTCGATTCCTGTCTCGGGCACCACTTTTCGTTTTCATATGATGCCAAAACCACCCAAAATCCCACAGGAATCCAGTCTAGTACGGGATTTTTGCTTTCAGTGATTCCCAGTCGTTGCCTTGTAAGCCCAAACATATGTGAGTAGATTGGTGAGTAGATTCAGTTTGGTCTAGAAATCTACTCACATCTTGCCCGCAATATGCCCACTTGGCGCGGCCTACAAGGAGACTGCGTGCCACTCTCAGATACCACCATCCGCACTGCAAAACCGAAGGACAAGCTTTACCGGCTGACCGACGCCAATGGCCTGTGCCTGGAAGTCACCCCATCCGGCTCAAAGCTTTGGCGGTATCGATATCGCTTCAACGGCAACGCGAAGATGCTGGCGCTTGGCACATACCCGGCTATCACTCTGCTGAAAGCTCGCCAGAAGCGCGACGAAGCACGCACTCTGCTGACTGAGGGCAGAGACCCTGCCGAATACAAGAAAGCCGCCAAACAGGCTCAGAAGGTGGAAGGGCTGACTTTTGAGTCGCTGGCACGGGAGTGGTTTGCCTACAACGCACCCCGTTGGGCAGAGAGCACCACTTACAAGGCCAAGCTTTACCTTGAGAATGACGTGATTCCCGGTATCGGCTCTCGCCCGCTGAAAGGCATCACCCGCCCAGATCTGGTGGAACTGGTACGCAAGGTCGAGGCGAGGGGGACACTGAACGCCGCCGGCAAGATCCGTCAATGGCTGCACCAAATATTCCGTTATGGTTTGGCCAAGGGGGCGCTGGACGTAAACCCGGCCACAGATCTAAACGTAGTGGCCGCGCCGACGAAAGCGCCCCGCCATCATCCACACGTTCCTCTATCCGAACTACCCGAGCTGCTGGCCAAGTGCGACAGCGCCAACATCAACATCCTGACTCGTTGCGCCATTCGCCTACTGGTGCTGACCGCCGTTCGACCTGGTGAGCTGCGAACCGCGCCGTGGGCAGAGTTCGACCTGGACGCCGCGACCTGGACAATCCCCAAGGAACGGATGAAGGCCCGTCGTCCGCACGCGGTACCGCTACCAAGTCAGGCTGTCGAGATCCTACGCCAGCTCCAGCCGATTACTGGTAAGTACCCGCTGGTGTTTGCCGGTCAACAAAACCCCGACCGCCCGATGAGCGAGAACACCATCAACAAAGCGTTACGCCTGATGGGTTATGAGAACCGCCAGACCGGCCACGGTTTTCGCCATCTGCTATCCACCGAGCTGAACGGGCGCGGATACAACAAGGACTGGATCGAGCGCCAACTTGCTCACGGTGACTCTGACGGCATCCGCGACACGTACAACCATGCTAACTACCTGGAGCAGCGCCGCGGGATGATGCAAGCCTGGGCTGACTCGATAGATGCATTGTGCACTGACGCTAATGTGGTGAGCATCAAACAACGAGCACGATGATTCCCACAAACACCCACACGCAACCGTCAATGGCCGTTATACTACGGCGATAACTGTGTTTTTATACAGTTATTGAGTTTCGGCCAACCTTGCCTGACTGGGTAGAAAGCGAATATCCGATTCGCCCAGAAGGCATATCCATCCATAACGGTAGCCTGGGGCAAGCGAATGCCTTCACCTGAACAGTACGTATCGCTTGAAGGCGCGATAGCCTTACTCAAGCGCGAATCTCCGGAAGTGTTAGAGGCCATTGCCAAGGCCATTAACTCATTTGATCCATGCACAGAGTTCAACCAGGGCATCGTTACCGGTATTAAGCACGGGAAAAGCATTTCAGGCTTCGCCATCACATACGGACAACTTGGCGCTTACCTGGACATTGCCGTGCGTAAGTACGCTTCGGTGATCATCGAGGTCGAGTCAGGCGTTCTTGCATCTGAGCATGTAAAGGTTAATCGGGAATGGCTACTTGACCAGCGCGCACAAGCCGCTCGCCAACCCGAAGTCATGCGAGAGATCGAACTTCGGTCTTTCGCCTCCAAAGGCGGAACAGTAACTCCAATATTGCCACCGCTTGAGAATCAAACTCCGGAGGTTGCTCGCGCCGAACTGCGCAAGCTAAATGTTCGCTTAGCGCGAAACCTGATGATTGGGCCAGACGATCAACGAGATGCTGAGATAGAGCGCCTGCAAGGACTTCTGGCTGTTGCTGTAGCGGAAAAAATGGCGGCGACTGACGAGAGTGTCACGCTATCCAGAATGGTTAAAACCCTTACGCTGGAGAACGATCAGCTGAGAAAGGCGCGCGCTGACAAAGCCTCTCCCGCCACCTCTCAGCAACCCGCAATACAGCAGGCTGAACGTCTGCGTCTTTCGAATGTGGAGATCCGAAACCAAGCTAAAGGTACAACAAGAAAAGTCGTAAGCGATTTGGCTAAGGCGATGTGGGCACATCCCGACTTTGTCAACTATCGAACAATGGAAATGACAACACTAGTAAGGCGTTTAACAGAAGTAGAGCACGGGAAAAGCCTACCTGACACCGACACCGTTCTTGCGCGATGGCTGACAGCTGATGCCGCGCCACCCTCGGCAAAGAGAAAAGGGCGACCATCAAAGAACAACCTAAAAAAATAAATCATACCCCCGGCCGGATATTCAATTATTCGGCTCCCGTCTAGCGATTTTAAGTGCTGCTTTACGCTGCCAGCATTGTCTCCATCGTTTCCCACAACGCCCCAGGAGGCACGGACGATGGCACGCAACATTACCGTTACAAATCAAGCCGTACTTATCCCCAGCGCTAAGCCAACGATCCGCTTCATCAAAGTTTCCGAAGTTAAAACCGTGACGGGCATTAGTCAGAGCGAGATCTATCGCCGAATGGCAGCAGGAACTTTCCCCAAACAAGTCACCCTCGGCCCCAAGTGTGTCGTTTGGATTGAGGCCGAGGTTCTGGCCTGGTGTGATGAGCGCATCGCCGAAAGCCGTGGTGAGGCCGCCTAAATGTCCGATACAGAAAAGTCCAACCAGAACAACGCACAGCTCATTGATAACAACGGCTCGGCTCAGCGGCGCTGGTTGCTCGACTGGATGCGCAACAGTGGCCCAATCGACACCCTCACTGCCCGCCGCGACCTCAACATTCTGATGCCTGCCGCACGCATCAAGGAGCTGAAAAACCAAGGTTACACATTCCACACCCAGCGCATCACGATCACTGACGAGTATGGTCGCGTTCACGGCAATATCGCGCTGTACGCCCTTATCGGCGAGCCACCGCAGAAGGTGGCAGCATGAGCGCAATTACCCTGATCCAATCTCAAGGCGAGGCTCGTGCCGACAGTCGTGTGCTTGCCGAGCGGCTGGGCAATCAACACAAGAACACGATGGAGCTGATCGAGCGCTATGCCAGCAAGGTCCTGCAATTTGGGGATCTTCCGTTTCAAACGGAGGCAGTGAAAAAGCCGGGCGCTCGCGGTGCAAAGCATCAGCGGTACGCCCTGCTCAACGAGGATCAGGCGTACTTTCTGCTCGCCTTGTCACGTAACACCGAGCGTGTTGTGGAACTGAAGTCGAGCCTGGTCATGGCGTTTCGCGAAGCACGCTACGGCACGGCCTGCCAGGCGCTGGAGGCTCGCAAACAGGAAGCAAGCCAGAGCGGTCGCCGGTTGGCTCACTGGCGCTATGAAAAGCCAGGGGCCTATCAGCATGTTGCCCACTTGCGGGAACAACTGCAGCTCACCCTCGGCCCGGAGGATGTGCGCCCATGAGTACCGCTCAATCATTTCTTCCACTTGCCATGCAATCCCGTAAGCGTTATGGTTTGTCAGTCGCTGCAAATTCAGCGATCGGGTTTGGCGACCCGAGTACATACAGGCGCACACCAAGCGCCCCCATCTTGAATGTCGGTGCTTTTTTTGTGTCCGCATTCCAGCTTTATGGTGGCTGTGCGTGGGAGACCTTCGGGTCTGCCGGGGTCCTGTATGCCCGGTTCGCCAACCTGCGCACAGCTGCCACCCAATTTCGTTTGGCGACGATCAGTGGCAGCTCCTCACTTACAGGAGCTACACCCATGCAGCATATCCACGCCCTCAGTCCGTCCAGCAACAGCCTGGCTATCGCCATCATCGGCGCCGAACTGATCGCCTATCGCGTCAACCGCTTGCCTGAGCAACGTGCCCACCTTCTTGGCCTGGTGCAGATGGCCAATACCCTTGGCGTCCTGACCAGTACCGACCGCGCTGCACTCGCCACTTCGCTGACCGTCGAGGGGGCTTAATGAACACCCTCAACTGCACGCCTGATAACTCGATTGTCGACCTGAACAGCGATCAACGCCGCACGCTGATCGACCTCATTGAAGTCGAGCGCAATCACGCCTCCCACTGGTGGACGATGCTCAACGAAATGCGCTGCCGTGGTGAGCTGCCTCATTGGGTGAAAGAACAAGCCGTCGGGTCTGCCCCAGATCATGACCGTTGGTTAACTGATTGCTCCTACACCAACAAGGCGTTGTTCGGGCGTGCCTATGTGCGCGGTGAAGCAAGCCAGCAGATGTTTCGCTGCAACCCTGATCTGAGGGCCTAACTCATGATGAATTTTCAACACTGCCAACTGGCGGTGGCGCCCTCGGCTTGCCTGGAAAAAGTCACCGGGCCGTCTTATGTCAGCCATCAACAGGCCGCGCCGATCCTGTTCCGTGAAGCGCTTCAGGCGCTCTATGGGCCTCTCGACTGGCTGCCCGTGGATGACGGTCTGATTCATCGCTTCCACGTTCCCGGCGACAAGCCCGGCAGCCACAACGGCTGGTACATCCTGTTCGTCGATGGCATCGCTTCGGGCGCGTTTGGCAGTTGGAAAACGGGCGGCACCAGCACCTGGTGCAGCCGTGAACCTGCCGATCTGCGCGAAGCCGAGCAGGTGCGCCAGCGCATCGAGCAGGCCAAGCGCCAGCGCGAAGCCGAGCAACAACAGCGTCAGCTCAAGGCCGCGACCCGTGCTCAGCGCTGGTGGCGCGATGCCCGCCGTGCTGATCCAGCTCACCCGTACCTCATCGCCAAGGGCGTCAGTCCGTATGGCCTGCGCCAGTGTGGTGATGCATTGCTGGTGCCGCTGTATGTGGCGGGCGATTTGGTCAACCTGCAACGCATTGCCAGCGACGGCAGCAAGCGCTTTCTGGCGGGTGGCCGGGTCAAGGGAAGCTATTCGCCCCTGGGCGTCATCGTGCCGGGTCAACCGCTGTGCATCTGTGAGGGTTGGGCCACGGGCGCCACGCTGCACCAACACGGCTACGCCGTCGCCTGCGCCATGAACAGCGGGAACCTCAAGGCCGTGGCACTGGCGCTACGCGCCCGATACCCAGACCTGAACATCATCATCGCCGGCGACGACGACCGGCTCACCGACGGTAATCCGGGACGCACGGCCGCCAATGCCGTCGCCGCGCTCGTGGGTGGCCAAGTGGCGTTCCCACAGTGGCCGGAAGGCGCCCCCGCAGACCTCACCGACTTCAACGACCTCGCCAACTGGAAACTCGCCAATGCCCCAGCCTGACAGCAACGTCATCAGCCTTCGGCCAGATGCGCCGACCATTGCGCCTGAGCGCCCCTGCTGGGCGGTGTACGAGCATTGGGTGACTAATGAGAAGGGTCGCAAGCTGCGCCCGGGTGTATACCGCCACGGGTTCAAGCGAGCAGCCGGCCAAGATGAGGACGACGCCGACAACGACACCAACGACCGCCCGATCATCGATGAATGGATCGCCAGCCCGGTGACCGTGACAGCCCGGACCACCAATAGCGATGACGGCAGCGAGGGGCGTTTGCTGCGCCTGTTCACCGACAGCGGTATCAAGGAATGGATCATTCCCATGGAGGTGTTCGGCGGCAGTGGCGAGGATGCCCGTCGCCAGCTGTTCGGCATGGGCGTCATCATCGCGCTGAAGAAACGGGCCGCCTTTATGGAGTACCTGCTGGACCAGCGCCCCGATGAGGTGTTCGCCACCACGGGCCGTCCGGGTTGGCATGAGTCAGGCGCCTTTGTCTTGCCTGGCCGCACCCTCGGCAGCGACCAGGTGCGTTATCAGGCCAGCGGCAAAGGCCAGAACCTGTTCAGCGTGCGTGGCGAGCTGGCGCTTTGGCAAACCGAAGTCGCCGCCAAGTGCGCGGGCAACCCGGTGCTGACCCTGGCTATCGGCTGCGCGCTGGCTGGGCCATTGCTGAGTTTGGTTGGCGTGCTGGGCGGTGGCGTGCACCTGGTGGGCGACAGTTCCAGCGGCAAGTCGTTGGCGCAGTTGATTGGCTCGTCGGTGTGGGGTGACCCCGGCGTGTTCGCCGCCAGCTGGGACATGACCAAGGGTGGCTTGGAGATCGAGGCTGCCGGACGCAATGACACCCTGTTGCCACTGGACGAAATCAAGCGCGCCGATCCGAAGCGTGTCCAGGAGATGGCCTACTCGCTGGCCAACGGCCAAGGCAAGGGCACCATGACCCGCGAGCGCGAAGGTCGGGCCAAACTAAGCTGGCGCCTGCTCACCCTGTCTAGCGGCGAACGCTCCTTGTCCGAACACGCCGCCATTTCCGGCAATGCCGCCCACGCGGGGGCCGAGCTGCGCATGGTCGACGTGAATGCCGGTACGCGCACACACCGGGCCTTTGATGAGCTGCACGGCCTGGAGGGGGCCGACTTCCACCGCCTGCTCACCGTGGCCGTGAGTGCCCACCATGGCCACCTGGGGTCCGCCTTTGTCGAGCAGTTGCTCGCCAGCGACGACCGCGTCGGCCTACTGGAAGACTTCGCCAACGTGCGCGCCAAGTTCGTTGAGGACAACGCGCAAGCCGGCCGAGTGGCCGACCGCTTCGCTGTGATTGCCCTGGCCGGGGAAATGGCGATCGCCTATGGCCTGCTGCCCTGGGCACCGGGTAACGCCCTGACCGACTGCCAGTTGCTGTATGGCGAGTGGCTGGCCCGGGTCGGCGGCGGCAATGCCGAAGACCGGCAGATCCTCGCCGGCATCCTCGACTTTATCGACAAGCACGGCAGCAGTCGCTTCTCCGATGTGGATGACCACACACCAGACACCAAGGTGTTCAACCGGGCCGGGTACTGGGAGTTATCCATGGGAAAACGCCTGTACCTGTTTAACAAGTCGGCACTGGTCGAGGCAGCCAACGGCTACGGCTTAAGTCGTGTGGTCAAGGCGCTGGACGGCGCGGGTGCGTTCGCCAAGCGCGACACCGATAGAGAGAGCCGCAAGACCAAGAAATATCGCCTGCCCGGTGGTGGGTCTGCACGCCTGTATGTCGTCGATACCGAAGCCATGGACATGGAGGCCGCCAGCGTATGACCAGCCAACACCAATCGCCAACTTCACAGGAACCTAGTTTTGTGGGGAACGCGGGGAACAGTGGGAACAGCCAATGTTTCCGGGGCTTTAGGCCGTTCCCCCTTATAGAGATGTTGGGGAACAGGGGGAACACACACCTGTTTTTCAATAAACGACCCTGCCTTGGCCTTGTCTGGCTGCCGTTGTCGCGGGACCTGGTTCAGTGGGAGGTGCTCGGCACATAGGGCGTGGCCAGCCGTCGATCCACCTCACCTCATTATTATTTGGAGAACCACCCATGATTGAAAACACTCAAGCCACAAAGCCGGACAACGCCAAATTGCTGAAGGAACTGGAGAGCCGCAAAGTGAAGATGGAGCGTGAGCGGAAAGTGCTCAAGGCGCAGATCGAGCCGTTGCGGGAGACACTCGATAACATCCCGTTGCGCTATGAAGACTGCACTTACGACCAGTGGCAGAAACGGACTCAGTTACAGAATGAAGTCTTCCCCCTGGAACAAACCGTCTCGAGTCTCGGCACACAACTGGTGTACCTGGATAAAGAAATCCATCGCCTGTCCACGCTGCTCAATGCCGACAAGCAAATTGCGGCTGGCGGCAAACGGGACCAGGAACTGACGGCAGAGATTGCCCGACTCCGGGAGGGGGCAGAGCGTGTGCAGAGTTCCATCACTGACATTGAAGCCAAGCACGAAAACGCCGCAAAAAGTGCTGACGCGGCGCTGCAACTGGCTGTGCAGGCACGTGCCCGAGCAACGGCCACGGGTAATGCTCAAGGCAATAGCGCTGCGGAGAAAGCGACTCAGGAAGCGACAGCAGACCGCCAGCGTGCACATCAGGCCAAGGAGAATGATGAGCCCCTGCTGAACGCCTTGCGAGCCGAAGCCGAAGCGATCAACGCGCAGATTGCGAGTGCGCAGGAGGAGCAAGGCATCGCCCGGGAAAAAGTCCTGACGTCGCAGATCGCGAAGCTGGAGGATGCCTGGGATCAACAGACGCTGGCACTGGTCACCATTGGCCGCCAACTGGTGAACCTCGGCGGTGGCGATGCGTTACGCGCTCTGAAAATCCCCAACATGGCCGACCGTTGGATCTCAATTCATTATGGCAGCCTGCTCGATGATTCGCGGGTGCTGCACGGATGAAGCCGGCCGTAGAGAAGGTGAGTCCGTACCGGACGTGGGTCGCCAATGCCGTCGAACGACCGTTGTGCCGCAATTTTGAAACCGTGGGCAAGAAGGTCGTGTTCTGGTCAGCGGTCTGCTGGGAGGCGGTTAAGTCAGGCGGTGAGCGGAGTATTGTTCGTCCGTTTTCCACCGAGAAAAAGGCGCAATGGGCGGCGCAGGTGCTGACCACGCATTACCCTGGCCGAGTGTATGCACTGCTACGCCAGATCAGCGAGAAGGATGTCGAGGCTGCTCAGATGGAGGTTTTCGAGCGCTCGGTGATGGATGATGTGGTGACCTTGGAACTGGCCGCCAAGTACGCGACAGCGCCGGATTAATCCCCCCTGGCTTTGAGGTGACCGTAGGCCGCTGGGCTCACCCCTGGCGGCCTTTTTCATATGCACAAACTAACAATACCTGCGTATCACTCAGTTGGCTTTCATCGGCGGTGTAAATCTGATGATGCTCTTCCGCTGAATCGGCCACCTGTTCAAATTGAAGCACACTTGACCATGCGCTTGCATAGACCTGACCAAGCCTTTGCAGTGGGCATGAGCGACCCGACATCAAAACTGAGAGGCGCGTAACGACCCAAAGCTGCCCCTCACACAGGGCTGCTATTGACGAAGCCGGACCCCTAGCTCAACCATTAGGCCCTATTCGATCGTAGGCACCCCCTAAATGACTGAACACTCGCTGCACTCTTCATATCGTGAAAAGCTAATCGAGCATTTGCTCATTGGTGAGTTATTGAAATTTTCATGGAAAACCAAAAATTTGAGTCTCGAAATATCTAAACCCGAGGTCGACAGATCTGGCTACGATATTATTGCCGAAGCAAATGGCATTATTAGACACATTCAACTCAAAGCCACATTTATAGGGTCGACTACGGCAACACATAAAATCCATATTTCGCTGGCAAAGAAACCATCTGGCTGCGTAGTTTTAGTTTACTTCAATAAAGAAACACTTGATCTCGGGCCATACTATTATTTTGGCGCTAGCCCAGGCCAGCCACTAGCTAGTCTAGAAAATCTAAAAACCGCCAAGCATACAAAAGGTGATGCTACCGGGTTAAAGTCAGAAAGGCCAAATATCCGCATGTTGAACAAAGGTAGTTTTGTTGAGTTGAAAACTATACATGAGTTATACAGCCAACTATTCGGAAGCGCATGATTGTGGTTAAAGCCATTCGCTTCGCCTCCTTAAGAGGGCGAAGCCGTCCCTTTAGGTTAACGTTCGTCAGCGACTGCAATTGGCCGATTCCCGCCTGTCATGGCGGGTTGATCGGCCAAAAGCTGTCACTCAGACATGTCTATAAAATTAGTGGGTATTCAGTGCTTAATCAGATAGGGCACTGATTGAGCGACAACAAGTTATTATTCCATTGCCCATCTGCATATGTACGCAAATAAGGCGCACGACCAGATTCGCGTACAACTCCAATATTTGCACGGGCACCACTTGCCGGATCGATCACATAAAAAGTATTCGTTCCAGCATCAATGCTGGCAATCACTTGCTCGCGAGTCCAACGCCATTGATTTGTTGGGTTGCCAAGATGAGTGATGTGTTCATGGGAGCTGTTTACATTCGGTTTAGTAATGCACGTTACTTGAGCGTCGGCCATTTTGATTTCCTTTTCACGGTTAAAATTTACTAAGCAATCTGACTACACTAATTCTTGTACTGGCTTAATGATGCCCTGGTCAATACTCCTTTAGTTTTTCGGGACCTATAAGGCATTTCTTGACCTCCAACACCTGCTCCCTCATCGCTGCAGCGATGTACACCAGCATGCCCATCACGCTGAATCGCCCTTAGTTTTGGTAGGCACACGGAATGACAGCCGATTTCTGCCTGTCACCACCTGCGGCTTTGGGGGGTGGTTTCAGACGGTAAAGGTTTTGCCCTGATTCACAGGTTGAAGGGGGGTAGAAGCAAAAATTCTGGTAATGCGCTGGAGGCCACGCCCCATAACGGCTGTAAGACACTTCACGAATCAACCATAGTCGAGGATTAAAAATGGCAGCTGAGACCATTTTTAGCATCCAGGCGAAGCTTACCCACGATGCAGACAGCAGGGCTTTGCAGTCACGGCTCAGGTTGACCGGTGTTAGATCCGGAGATTCTGGTAGTCCTCTGGAGGCCTTACAGAACAAGGCCTGCACAGCATTTCAAGAAACAACCATAAGAGAGGATTTAAAAGCGACTATCGCTGAGTGTCAGGTTTCATCGACAGACCTAGCTTCTGCTGGACGCGACCAAAAACCACATCATGACCGACGGCAATCGGCCAGTTTCAGCCGTTCGACACTTTCGCCTAGATCGTTGACAATCAGAAGATAAACCTGCGAGCTCCTGCGCAGACTGCAGGTCTCTCCGTTATGCCCCCCCAAAAATTATGAAAATCTCAGGAGCCGGTTTGTTAGCGAATGACCTTGTGCTAGCGGGTTACCCGCCCCTCCTCAGCCATATCCTCAATGGCAAAGAATACGGGCCACTCCTGAAGGGGCCGAACGTCGATAGGCATAGGGAAGAATGGGGCACGCTCATGAGGGAGCTGACCGCGTGTGCTCCCAGGGACGGTGCCATTGCCGATCGCTTTCACACCAATTGGCATGTCTCCCACCATTACATCCGAGAGCTTGTCGACGACGACGAGTTGTTGATGGACATGCTCTGGACGTGGTTGCCTCGTTATAAGGGGCCCGACCTGCTGCTCTATCGTGGAGAAAATATCGATCGACTCGAACGCGGAAGGATTGGAACCGCATGGAGCGATAAAGAGCAGATAGCCCAAATGTTCGCTAGAGGGTTGAACTCTATGGGTAAAGGCGGAGTGATCATGGAAACCACTGCGCCAGCGGACGCAATAATCGCCGGGCCGTCAGCTCATAGCATCCATTTGGGTGAGCACGAGTTCACCGTCGACTGGCGCAGATTGAGCACTATAAGTCGTAAACGCAACTTTTCTCCGTGCCTGTGACAGTCGGTGTCGACCGCTGGCGAGCACGGAAAATAGATTGGTGCGGCGCTTCTCAGTCATCTGATCAGAACGGCCGCTATCGGATAATTTCAACGGCTCTTTCGGGTCGTTTGTGGTCCCTCGTGAGCTATTGCTTTTGGTGTAGATGATGCAAAACAGCAAAGACAGCCATCCGCCCTCACACGACATGCCGGACGTTCAGAAAAAATCACTCTCCGCCTTCGAGGCTACCGTCAAGCTAGTGGCTGTACCTGCTTGTCGGTGATTGCTCGTCTGTGAACTTTCCAGCCAAATATCCTCTTTTAGCCGCGGACGTTTGAGCTAGGGTATAGAACTGCTCACTTAATTTTTTATTAATTACTTGCAGTACGCCTGGAATCGACTCCGTATGGTTCGAGGCTTCAGCAACCTCAGGCATAAATAGTTATGGACGAGAAAAAAAGGAAAGAGGCTGCTGCTTCCTTGTTAAAGGACATGGAAGCCACCGCCGCCCGCATGCGCGAGTTGATTGTCGTCATGCCTCCACATGATCTGCTCGGATACATCTACGCCCAACACATGATGAAAGTGATGGCAGACCAAAGCGTCACTCAGGTACCGCACGAAGCGGACGGTCCGGATGATCTGATCAACGAAAATCAGTTCCTGCTGGAGTACGTGCATGCGGTTCTCGCATCAGACGTCGCCCCTGCGGACGTAACTTTCGACGAAGCCCAGTGCGCCGAACTGCTTAAACTCAGCCACAAATTACGAGAGCAGGCCATGTTTTTTGCCATGGTCACGTCGTCGGATACCAAAGACGGCATCTTTGGTCCCGATACTGCCGACATTGAATTTCGCGTAAAATTCACTTGGGTCATGCTACGCGGGAACCGCTACCAAGTCTTGGAAGGCGAGTTCTACCGCTACGTTCTGGCGCCTCACGATGATGTCCTGAAAGAAGTGTACGGTGTTAGTGCCGCCGATATCGCGGAAGGCTTCCAGGCCATGGCCAACGCCACGCGTTCAGGGCATGCCAACGCAATCACGGTGATGGTGAAGCAGTTTGAGGCGGCCCAGGACTTCGCTTTGGCGCAAGGTAAGCCTCTGGAGCAGGTCATGGAGGCGTGGGTTGCGGGCAATGTGGAACAAACGAAAGTCGCAGGGCAGGCGGTGGAAGACATGTTTCGGGGCGGCATAGCCAACGTGAGCCTTCACACGAAGCTGCCGTCGACGCTGCTGGCGGACCTAGCGTACCGGCGCGGCGAAGAAACCGAGTTCTTCGCCGCGGGTGATTACGCGGGGACACCCTACCGGACACTGCCTGCCCGAAAGAAACCACTAATCCAGCTAGGGTCAGACTACTACGCCGTCGACCCATGCTTCGCCCGCGATGCTGGGTATCGTGCGCTTCTCTACAACCTTCTTCTGCGAAAGTCGGACTACAAGAAGACCTTTGAAAATCGGCAGAAGACGATGAGCGAAGCTGCCTTCGCCGACATCCTGGCCGCCCAACTTCCCGGCGCGGCGATTTTCCAGGAGGTCTACTACAAAGACCCTGCCAGCAAGAAATGGTCCGAAAACGACACCCTCATCCTGGTCGATGACGTGCTGTTCCTAGTTGAAGCCAAAGCCGGCGCGGCCGCGACCATCGCATCGCCTGCGCTTGATTTCGACCGTCACGCCCAGTCCGTGCAGGACTTGGTACTCAAGGCTTACAAGCAATGTGAGCGCTTCTTCAACTATCTTAATTCTGCGGATGAAGTGCCGCTCTACCACCTCGCGAACGGCAAATACGAAGAGTGTGGCCGTATCCGCCGCTCCAACTACCGCGTGATGGTGCCGATTGGGCTGACGGTCGAGTCGTTCTCTCCTTTCTCGGCGTACTGCAAGGAACTGCCGCAGATCGAGCCGCTACTTGGAAAGCATGCCTTCGTTTCGCTGTCCATCGACGACCTGTTCGTGCTCAAGCGCTTCCTACCCACGCCCGGCGAGTTCGCCCACTACATGGAGGTGCGGCAGGCCGTGGCGGGGAAACGCCATGCTCATCTTTTCGATGAGTTCGACCACCTGGGCGCGTACCTAAAGAAGAACCGTTTCGATCAGGACATTGCCGACCAACTGAAGCGGGGAAAGGTGAACATGCTCATCTGGCATGGCATGAGTGACATTGTCGACAAGAGCTTCGAGAGTGAAGACTGGGAAAGCAGGCCGTTTCCGACGCAGGAGTTCCCGGAGGAGGTGCGGAAGCTGCTTGAAGCGCTTGACGCCAGCCGAACACGCGGATGGCTTTCAGCGGAGAGCCATATCCGTGATCTAGGAGGGGAAAACCGGAATAATCTGGCCAAGATGCTGTTCGACCTTCGCCAAACTCTGAACCAGCATCCCGCTCGTTACTTTCTAGTGTCCGAAGGTAGCGAACCGATATTCGTTTGGCTTCAACTACACGACCACCAAATTAACTGGACCAAGGTAAATGACAAGGCCAGCGCAGCAGCGTTGACCGTCAAGGCCTCTAACATCATCGGCATCGTGGCAGAGGTTAGTACCGATGGAACCTACCACCGGGTGCAATCTTTCAAGGTCCATATACCGACAGAGCGAACGGAAGAAAACGCCCATATTTATGAAGACGCCGAGCGAATGGCTCAATCCATGCGGACGGTAAACCTCAAACAGCCGAAAAACGACATCCCTCCCTTGAGAATCAAAAAAACGGCGCGGAATGATCAGTGCCCATGCGGTAGTGGTGCAAAATTTAAAAAGTGTCACGGCCGTTAAAAGCACTCCGGTGCCCTTTATGTCAGCTTTCGACGGCTAATTGACGTTCGAACTTTAGAGGGGGCGGAAGACAGGTTTGGGTCGTTTGTGGCCCCTCGTGAGCTACTGTTTTTCGCTGTAGATGATGTACAACAGCAAAGACAGCCTCGAACGCCATCCGCCCTCACGCGACATGCCAGACATTCAGAAAAAATCAATGGGTCCTCCCGAGGGAGTGGGCCTAGGGGTAATTCGGGCCCAGCGTCTTCGGTATATATGACCTTTTTTCGGTGGTTGGTTGTTGTTTAGTCGATCACCGCAAGCCCCGCACCCTATGGGTTTTGCGGCCCTGTTAACCACAACGACTCAGGCCAACCATGTTGATGGGTGAGTGGCCTTGGTTGGTGTATCGCCGATTGACTGCCCACGATGACGAAAACAACCATTCAGGGGAGGGCCAGACTGATCGATTTCCGTTTGGGTCGTTAGATACGGGGTCAATTTGGTCACGGCTCGTGTAGACGGGAGTTAGATTCGGAGATTCTGGTAATCCTCTGAAAGCCTTATAGATCAGGGCCTGCAAGGTCTTTCAGAAAACAACCATAGGCGAGGATTTGAAAATATCTAAGGTACACAGCGGTATCCGGGATAATCCCAGGACCACGGTTTTCACCGCGATCTCATCCGACCAGATAGGGACACAAGGAGAAGTCAATTGAGTAAAAAGAAGCGCAAGAAGCCGTTTGGCGCGCCGGCCAAAAAGCCGCACCTACCGGTCGAGACGCAGCGGGCTATGGACGGACGACGGGAAATGTTTGAACAGGCCTTCCAGCTATCCTGTGGCCGGGTGCGCGAGGTCCTCACGCGGTTCCATCCGGGTGACGTGCTCACGGCCGTCAATATCTCGGACCTTTGGCAGCCGAATCGCGCTAGCCAGGTCAAGCACCAACTTGCCTTCGCCCTGCTGGTGTCCACGCCGGCCGACAGTTTCTCACCTGCCCGCATGGCCACCTACGAGGACTTCTCGGGGTTCTGCATCGCGTTGATTGAGGCTTTGCCGGACTTTCCCATGCTGGAGGACTATGTACCGGAGTCGGATTGGGGTGAGGTGAAGGTCCTCCTCGGGCAGGAGCCGGTTGCCATCTTGCACGGCGGCCCTGTGCAGCGCATCGTCGACCATGTTGAAGCATTCCAAATCTGCCATGGGAATGACCCCCAGGCCGTGGCCGATCTGGAGGGCGCAATCCGACTGCAGGGCGAGCTCCTTTGGGCGGTACCATGGAATGATGGTGATCAATCGGACGAATTGATTCCCGGATACGTCGAGTTGCCGCCGGCGTCTTTTTGGGAAGTCATCATGCCGGCCTTGACGCAACTGTCGGCGGCCAAGCAGCTTCGGGCTCAGTACGTCGTGGAGCTGGGACAACCTACCTCTTGGAAGGACGCGAACGGCTTCGGCGACGCAGTGATGACCGGCGCGGTGCTGCCATGGTTGGCTGTACGGATAGACGGATCGCTCCGGGCAGTTTCCCTGCGCAATGCGATAACGGTCGTGATCGAAACCTGGGCCAAGGCTGCGCAGGATGCTCCGGACCAAGTCGCGGCGCGATTGGGTACCTACCTGGCGAAGCGGATCGAGGGCAACTCATGCCTAACTGGTCCGCTGCAGTTGCGGTCGCGCTCCGAGCGAGTGCCGCTTGCTATTGCGGCCGTCCTTGTCGACGGTCCGCACTACTTTCTGGTGGTACCCGTGCCACCCGGCCAATTGGCCTACGCCGGCAAGACGGTGACCGCTATGCGCCGTGTCATGCGAGGCGGGGACTGGGGCCTCCAGGTCGTCGGGACCTCTGACGGTTTCCAGCTTTGTGATGCGCAAGGCGCGGTGCCTAGCCCCGCGACCGTGAAAATCATACTGGTGAACACACTGGTTTCCACCGGGCTTTCGATAATCAAGCCGCCAAGTGCCGACGCGCGCCTAATGAGCCTAGTGGATGCGTGCACGATTTTTGATTCGATTGAGTCGGTGGATGAACTGGCGCGGTTCTGGAACTACGTCGACGGTCTGGGAGAGTTTGGTGGCAGTCCGTTCAGCGACCTGAGTGATCTGTTCGGGTCGTTTCGTGACGTCCATGCTCAAATCGTTGAAGGCGCACTGGTCCCGAATTTTCTGGGTTTGGACCCCCATTGGGGCGCGTCCTGGCGTTACGAACAGCTCAAGGCATTTTGGAAGCAGGCGCCACTCGTCTTCCCGGACGAGGACAGTGCTTGGGAGACACATGAGCGCGAGGGCGTGAGTGCACTGACATGGGTCACTGCCAAGAATGCCCCCAAACTCGCATGGTCGTCGACGATCGGGACAACCACCCTGAACTTTATCCTCGATGTCGACGCCGTCGGTCTGGGATCGCAGGATGGCTCGCTGCTTGAGCTTTTTGTGCATTGCGCCGCTGACAGCATCGCCGAGCGGGCGTCGATTATCGCGCCGTTCCTGCAGCTTCCCTTACGGCGGGTCAATCTGCATTGCTTCAGTGCGAACCACCTGCTGGCATCCGCTGGGGATGAAGAAACTCAGCGGGCGATGGCCATGCCCCTCATCACGGAATGGGAGAAAACGCCGCGCTCAGATGCGTACAGCTACCAAGCCCGACTCACGGTCAATCTGGCGAAACTGGTGCAAGACCTGGAAGATGCTGAAGATGCACGTTTCGAGGTCGCCTGTGCAGAGGCGGTCGTCGAGCGCCTATTCGCGGTACTGGGCAGCCCGATGCCGACCTTGCTACGCGAATCCTTGGCGGACACAGCCGCCCGCCCGCCGCGCTTCACCCTCAACCACATGCAGCGTATGGTGGACGTGCCGGACTTCACCCGGCCGCAAATACCTAGGCTCGAGGACTACAAAGTAGCCCGACGTGACTTGGCCATCCTGCTGAAAGCTCAAGGAGTGGACCCGGGAACGTACATGCTTGAGGCCGCCAAGGCGCTGATCAACCCGGCCCGCGTGGCTTACCGGGACGCGGTACACCAGCGCATTCGCGCGCTGGATCGTGAAAGCCTGCTGCGGTATTGCATCGAGCAGTACGACGCCTTGATCGCTTCCTACGACCGGGACGAGTTACGGGTCAAGCAGAGTCTTCGCCACGAGGTCGACTACGACCGGGAGCAGTCTCTGGCCGAAACCCACAAAAAGTTTGTCCGCGAGAGCAGGAACTACCGGTACCTGCTGGAGAGCGCGCTGGTTTTGACCTCTCCCGAGGCTTCGCCTGTACGTGCTGAGACGGTCCTTTCTATCCTGGCCATGGTCGACTGGCTCTTTGTTCTGTACGGTGCCAGCGATGTGTTGCATAACGGTATTGACGTGGGCGGCCTGCGACTGGACGACCAGTACGTTCCGGAAGTCTTCTACTCGGAGACGCGTGACGCGCAAGAAGAAGTGTTTGGGCGGGAGATGGCAGCCCTGCGGTTGGGCCTCAACGTTGCGGAGGAAGACAAGGTCACGACGTCGCTGTCGATGCAGGCATATATGGAGGTGCTGGACGCTGCCTTCGCGAAAGATCTTCGATTCACCTACTCACATTTGCTGCAAGTACTCTCCACACTCATCCAGTGGGTGTCAGTCGGTGGCGCGCAGGAACTGGCTTGCGGCTACATCAGCGGCAGGCAATCCGTGGCCGAGCGGGCAGTGGCCGCCCATCCCAGCCTGCCGCTGGACGCCGCATTGGCGGTCATCGAGTTCCTCCTGCTTGCGCCAGACCAGGCCTGGCGCCTGATCGGCAAGGATGTCATTGAAGACGATGTTCCGGTTTGGGAGCACTCCAAACGCGGCAGTCGTCACACCATCCGGCCCCTGATCGAGCTACCTGATGGTCGGGTGCTATGGGGCGCGGCGGCGGTGGAGCGGACGAAACGCATCTGGATGGGATCAATCTCGGCTGGCTATCTGCCGGCGGACTACCCCTGGCCGGCGGTGCGTGCGGCTGTCGGCCAACTCAAGAAAGAACTGGAAGATGGCCTGGAGGACCGCGCGCACGAAGTCTGTGTCCGCGCTATGCCTTACGCTATCAAAGGCATCGACTTCAAGCACCGGTTTCCGAAGCAGCAATTTCCGGACGTGGGTGATTTCGACGTACTGGCGTACCGACCGGAGAAGAACCAGTGGTTGACCGCTGAGTGTAAGTACAACCAACCGGCCTTCTGCCTGAAGGATACACGCCGACTGCGGGATCGGATTTTCGGGCGAGGCGGTGAGCTCGGCCAAATAGGAAAAATCGAACGTCGTCGCGACTTCTTAGCCCAGAATGCAGACATGCTGCGGACCTTGCTGGGATGGCCAGCGCCCGCGGATAAACCGTTCTCGCTGACGGAACTCTATGTGTCGAAGGATATGCACTTTTGGTTGAGGTTTCCGCCGTATGAGGTACCCACGCGTTTTGTGCAGGTAGACACCCTAGACGCTTGGCTGCGATCTAACGCCGCACCGCGTGGCATCGTCGATGCAGAACCCGCGGAAATCGGGACCAGCCCTGCATGACAAACCGTTGACGGTCCGACTGATGGCTACGCTGGGTATATGGTCGCACTTGGTTGCCCACACCAAGCAGCGACCAGCCCTCTCTAAAATACGCCGGGGACCCTGGCAGTTTGGTCGAGGGACGGGTGCGAAGACTCGCGTGATCGCATTAGCGACAGTGTCTGAAAGTTAGTTGACAGGTTGACGAGAAAACCCTGCATTTCGAGCTCCTAGGTGCGTGCAACGCGAAGCCGATTTCCGTTCAACCCCCGCCAATGCTAGGTGCGGCGTGCGTCTCGGCGTCGTCTGTTAACCCTGAGCAGTCGCTCAAAATGCCTGTCAACCTTGTCAAGTAAGTTGACAAGGTTGACAGCTGACGAGGACGAAACTGGGGGATTACTCGTTACCAGCGGGCAATCCGCCCTGATGAACACAATTGTCTTGGCTCGTCTGAATGGTCGATAAAGCGTGAGTCTAGGATGTTGACGATTGTGACGGCGGCTTCAAATAGTTCATTGGCTATCTGCGCATAGCCGCCAGTGCTTTCCGGTGATAGCTCGCGCTCACTCCCGCGTTTTAAACGCGGAGGTGATCTGTCATTTCACCTCGACCAATTACAACGGGAATATACGGGTGTGTCGTTCCTCAAAACGACTCCCCCTAACGCGGAGACTGCGCCGTGTTTTGGTCTTGCTGATGAGCTGCCTTCTCAGCCGATCTTTCCGCCGTTCTGACTGTTCCCCCCCCAAAACACTGGGGTACAAATTCCCCCGCTCAAACCCCCGGAAACATTGGCTGTTCCCACTGTTCCCCCGTTCCCCCGTTTTTTGAAATCAGTCACACATTGGATGACTAACAATCGCGACAGGGCGGAAGTCTCATTCCCACAAGCCGTGCGCCTGTCCCATCACATTGCGATAAGGGTGTCATTCCTCAAAACGACACCTACCCCCCCATTGCGTCAGTCGGGGATCGGCAGAGCAAAAAACAGTATTCTCTCGATCGCCTGCATGCATAATCAAAACGGAGTGACATTTTAAAAAGGGAGTAGATTTGTGAGTAGATTCATACAGCACAACTAAGCAAACCCTTTAAAGTCACGCCCTTCAGAACCATTGTTCGATTCCTGTCTCGGCACCATTAATTAATTTCAGGTGGTGTTAAACCACCCGAAATCCCACAAAAAGCCCGCCTGGTGCGGGCTTTTTGTTGTCTATGGTTTCCCAGGCTTTCCTTGCCAGCCCAAGGTTTTGGGGGCTGACCATTGCCCACGTTTAAACCGTCCGGCTCAAAGTGAGGCTCCGCCACTTCGCCTTGACCCACTACAAGTGGTACGCCCCCAGAGGGGGCATGCCTCAAAACGACACCCCCTGCCACTATGTCTGTCGAGGGGTAATCGCGGTTCTGCTGGATGGGTACGAAAGGAATCTCGATCTGATCGCGACCAGACTGAGATCAACGGGCGCAAAGGTAATCTTCCAGGGCGTTACCATGGTTCCTGATCAGGAGCAGTCGTTGCAACGGTCACTCATGGTGCGTTTTTGCAAACGACTCATTCGCTTATATGTCAGGTCAACCCATGGTCATGGCGTGGAATTGTTGCCATGCACGCATACTGCTTGAAGTCAGTGGGGGGGGGGCTCATCTCGGGAGGGTTTCAGCGGACGGTGGTACAGGCAATCCGAGGCCCGACGTCAGTCAGGCCTGGTCTGGGCCGTTGGATACTACGGTGTTCGGCTCCAGATCAATCACGCTAAGCTCGTGCGCTGTGCCTCAGTTGGATGAGGGCAGACGAATGTTGCCGCGTGGGCCGGTCAGAGCCCAGATGATCAGGCCGAGTACTGGGAGAAATGCAACCAGTGCCACCCAGAGAACTTTCTTCAGGGTATCTGCATTACTTTTCACCACATTGAAGATCGCCCAGATATCCAGGGCAAAAATGACGAAGGCGATGAGGTCGAACAAGATAGAGCCCAAGGAAATACTCATATGTAATTGGATTGTTACTGATGATAAGCAAAATACTTTGCTGATCCAAGGCGCACCAGCGACTTTCGGTCATGATGCCTGTCAATGTCCGCATCCGCCTGTGGATTCAACCGGGATACCGGTAGCACAGCGGACGCCGAAAGCGGCGTGAGCCGGTGACCAGATTCTAGCGGTGGCACGGGTTGAACTGGCACAGTAAGATTCGACGCCACTCCCCTTATTTCACCTTCTGGCTCAATTCCTCGACGATCCGCTTGAGTTGATCGATCGTGCGATCTTGATCGCTGATCTGTTGCTTGAGGTTCGAGATTTCGCTGTTGTTCGAGTTGGCGCTTGAGCCGCTGTTGCGCTTGAGTTCTTCTATCTGGCGGGCCTGGTCGCCGATGGTGCGCTTCTGGGTTTCCAGTTTGTCGACATTGACCTTCACGGTTTTCTGCAGGTTTTCCAGATCAGTGATGCTGACGTTGCTTCTGACCAGCGTGTCCTTATCGAATGAGCTGTGGATGGCAGGGATTTTGTCGTCGTAAGACGCCGGGCCAGAGGAGACTTCAACCGCGGCTTGGGTAATGCTGGCCAATGTCAGGGCGCCGAGCAGCAGGGTGGATGAAAGCTTCGAGAAACTGCGCATCGCTGTGGAGCTCCTGGTGAAGTGTCGATATGGCATATCGCTATGACCCGGGAGGCGGATTTATGTTCCCGAAGGTTGCTGCACCTGATGTGCACGGCATTTTATGGAATAGATGCAAAGAGCCGTGTAAATCGTCGGCCAAACATCCTATATTTGGTATCTGCATGAGCATCGCCCAGCAGTTTTCAGATGATCCCGAATGGTTCTGAAGGCCAGATAAACCAAGCTTGAAGCGGTTTTTCTGCGTCAGAGAGATCCTTGATGATCCAGATCCATCTTCCATTCCCATGATCAGCGAGAACGCCATGACCGTGAAAGAAATGACCCAGCAAGACAGGCACGCAGAAGCCCTCAAGAAGTACATGCTTGATGCGCCAGAATTGATGGACGAGATCAAGGACTTGAGTCCTGATGATCAGAAAGATCAGATCCAGTGGGCGTTCGAGGATGAAGCCGAAGCCCAGGGCTTGCAGCCGTGGGAGCTGACCCTCAAGTACACCTCGACGCCAGAAGAGTACGAAGCGACGCGCCTTGCATTGCACAAGGAAGCGGCTGAAGTACTGGGTGTCGAATGGGAAGAGTACTGCGAGATGAACAATCTGGTGGTCTAGGAGCGGCTAGAAGCTTCAAGCGGCAAGCTACAAGACAAAGCCGCGCCGCTTGAAGCTTGTCGCTCGCCGCTGCTCCTCAGAGACTGAGGCGCATCGACAGGTCCACGGCCTTCACGTCCTTGGTCATCGCACCAATCGAGATGTAGTCCACGCCCGTTTCGGCGATTGGCCGCAAGGTGCTTTCGTTGACACCGCCGCTGGCCTCCAGCTTCGCCTTGCCGGCGTTCAGGCGTACGGCTTCGCGCATGTCGTCCAGGCTCAGTTCATCGAGCATGATGATGTCGGCACCTGCTGCCAGCGCCTCTTTGAGCTCCGACAGATTTTCCACTTCAACTTCCACCGGTTTGCCCGGGGCGATCTTGTGCGCGGCCGCGATGGCCTGCGCGATGCCACCACAGGCGGCGATATGGTTTTCCTTGATCAGGAAGGCGTCATACAGGCCGATACGGTGGTTGTGGCAGCTACCGCAGGTCACCGCATACTTTTGCGCCAGGCGCAGCCCAGGCAGGGTCTTGCGGGTGTCCAGCAGCTTGACCTGGGTGTCGGCGACGAAGTCGGCCAGGAACTGCGCGCGGGTGGCTACCCCCGAGAGCAATTGCAGGAAGTTCAGCGCGCTGCGCTCGCCTGTCAGTAGCGAGCGGGCCGGGCCTTCAAGGTGAAACAGGATCTGATCGGGGCTCACGTGCTCACCGTCGCGCACTTGCCAGTGCACGGCCACGCGTGGATCCAGCTGGCGGAACACCGCATCAACCCAGGCAGTACCGCTGATGACGGCGGCGTCACGGGTGATGATGGTGGCTTTGGCCAGGCGTTCGGCCGGGATCAGTTGTGCGGTGATGTCGCCGCTGCCGATGTCTTCCAGCAACGCACGGCGCACGTTGGCTTCGATTTCGGCGGTCAAATCGGCGAGGCGTAGATTCGGCATAACGGGCTCCACAAACAAAGTGGCCCGATTATAGGGCCATGCCGGGAGCGAACCCAAGGCGGCAAATGCCTTGAGGGTGTACTCCCTTGCGCGTTTGCTCGACCCAAGCGCTATTTCAAGGGCGCGAGCAGAGTCCGCTGGCACTCGGAGCGACTTTTGCCAGATAATCGCGCCTTGAGATTGACGTCATAGCTTTGACGAGTCCGGCTCCCTCCCGAACATCGAAACCTGATGGTGTGCATTACGCGTACCGCTGCGCACGGGGTGCGAGCGTTTGCCATGGGTTTCACGGTGATACCGGACCGCAGCGTTATCCCTTTCAGGAGGCTTGGATGCACAACGACGGGAATGTGGTGCCTTTGCATAAGGGCACTACCGATCAGGCGAGTCCATCGCCGCTCGCCCGCCTGCCGGTGATTGCGCTTCAGATTCGCGACAAGGCCACGCAGCAATTGCGACAGGGTTTGCAGGTGCTGTTCGATAACGCCGACGATACCCTGTTTGAAATGGCTGACCGGGCCCGGGACAACTCGGAGCAAAATACTTTCTTTGAAGCCATGCGCGACTTGCGCCTCAAACGCAAGAACATCGAGCGCGGCTTCCTTGAGTGCTTCTACGAGGCCTTTGCCGGGCTGATCCAGTACGTTCCCGCACATGCCAGCTTGCCGCTGACCATGACTGTCGACCCGGTCGAGCGCCAGGACGACCATGAGCGGCAGGTGGCGCTGCACGCCATGGTATCCAGAGCACTCAACCGCGATGGCCTGGCCCTGCGCCAGTTGACCCTGCGCCTGAGCGCGCTGCTGGGCAAGCGGCTGGACGACGCGCGCAACCCGCTGGGACCGACGATGCTGTGCGAGTATTTCTTGCGGGCCGGGCGCAATCTGGGGGTGGAGACCCGGGTCAAGCTGATCATCCTCACCTTGTTCGAGCGCTACGTGCTGAGCGAAGCCACCCAGATCTACGCGCACGCCAACCAGTTGTTGATCGCCACTGGTGTGCTACCGGAGCTCAACGCCGCTGTGGCGTGCCCTGTGGAGGAGCCTTCATTGATTCACCGGTGTGTCGAGCCCCGTGCAACAGGCAGCCCTCAGGTCGATGTACCTGTGCAGGAGGTCTTCGTTGCCTTGCAGCACCTGTTGTGTCACCTGCGTGGCAGTGCCGCGCCGGGGCTCGAAACCCGTACCCGGCCGCAACCCCTCTCGACTCGCGACCTACTGCGTTTGCGCTCGCACTTGCAGCAGTACGAACCGACACCGTATGCCCGGAACGATTTGGACCGGTGCAGCCCGCTTGAGACCCCCTCCCTGTACCTGGCCGAGGATGAGAGCGTGTTGTTCGATCAGGCCCTGGAGTCGGTCATTGGCCAGTTACACCGACTCAATCGCGGCAAGTGATCGCAACCTTGGGGGCGATCACGGCATACTGAAGCCTGTCAAAGCCGTTGTTGAAGGAACCTGTATGCAGCTGGACCTCGCGAGTGGCTGGTTTGACGGGGTGCGTCACTGCCCGTCCCCCAACTTCAATGCGCGCCCCTCGGGCGAAATTTCCTTGCTGGTGATTCACAACATCAGTCTGCCCCCGGCGCAGTTCGCCACGGGCAAGGTGCAGGAGTTTTTTCAGAACCGTCTGGATGTCACCGAACATCCCTACTTTGCAGGGATCGCCGACCTGCGCGTATCGGCGCACTTTCTGATCGAGCGTGACGGCACGATCACGCAGTTTGTCTCTTGTCTTGAGCGGGCCTGGCATGCCGGTGTTTCCAGGTTTGAGGGGCGCGAAAGCTGTAATGATTTTTCGCTGGGCATCGAACTGGAAGGCACCGATGACCTGCCGTTCACCGATGCCCAGTATCAGGCGCTAACGGCACTGACCAACCAGTTGCAGGCCGCCTTTACGGCGATCACAAAGGAACGTATCCAGGGGCACAGTGACATCGCCCCAGGACGCAAAACTGACCCAGGGCCGGCGTTCGATTGGGTACGCTATCGCGCGGCGTTGGAAAAAGGGGAAGGACAATGAGTTTTCTGGTGTTACTGCTGGCTGTCTGGATCGAGAAGTTCTCGGCGCTGCGACACCGGGTGCAGCGTGACGGTGGGTGGTTGCGTGAACTGACCCGGCTGGAAAGCACCTCGCGGTTGACTGATCGGCCATGGGTGGTGTTGGCGCTGCTGGTGCTGTTGCCGGTGACCGTGCTTGGCTTGCTGCTACTGGCACTGGAGCCGGTGGCCTATGGGTTGCTGGCCTTGCCGGTGCATTTGCTGGTGGTGATCTACAGCCTGGGTCGGGGTGACTTGCTCGGTGGCCTGGGACCCTTTCGTGATGCCTGGCGCCGGGAAGACCTGCAAGCGGCCGCCCATGTCGCCCAGCGCGATCTGGATGTTTGCGCTGACAGTGGTGAGCAATTGCTGCAACGGGTGCAAGGCTATTTGGTGTGGGAAGCATACCAGGGTTTTTTCGCGGTGATTTTCTGGTATTTCCTGCTCGGTCCGGTGGCGGCCCTGAGCTATCGCTTGCTGGCCCTGGCCGCGGAGCACGGCCAGAGCCCGGCACTGGTGGAGCGTGCTGCGCAACTGCGGCACGCCTTTGACTGGTTGCCCGTGCGCTTGCTGGCGGTAAGTTTCGCCCTGGTGGGTAATTTTGTCGCCGTCAGTCGGGTCATGCTCCATGAGCTGCTGAACTGGAACATCAGCGCCGCGCAGTTGATCGAGAAGGCCGGCATGGTCGCGGGAGAAATTCCACCGCCGGTGACCGGACCTGACGGTCTCAACAACCTGGATCAGATTTGGGAGCTGTTGCTGCGGGCGGCAGTGGTCTGGTATGCCGGTTTTGCCCTTTGGACTGTCCTGCTCTGAAGACCCCGTGGGCCTGTAGCCGCCAGTTGCTACAGGCCTGCACAGCTTCCTGCCGTTAACCTTAAGTTACAAAACCTTCCGCCGATTTAAGTTATACAGCAGTAGCGCGCCATGGTGGCTATCTGCCGTCTCTGCGTGCCTGCCAATAACAATAAGAAATCCAAGGGAGACTTCCAGTGAAGAGCTTGCTCTATCCCGCCATTGCACTGATGAATCGCCTGAGCTTCGGCATGAAGTTCAGCCTGATCAGCGTGCTGTTCCTGCTACCCATGCTGGTGACCAACTTCTATCTGGTGCGCGATTCGTATCGTGAATTCCAGGGGACGCGGGTTGAATTGCAAAGTCTCGACCTGTTGGGCAGCGGCCTGACCCTGCGGCGCGACCTGGAAACCCTGAACAATCTGGTGCAGATCAACACGAGCCTCGGCCAGTCCGGCAAGGCGGGGGATATCGAGTCGAAGATCAGTGCCCTTGAGCAGAGCGTGCTGGAGCGCCTGCAAGCGCTGAACGCGATGACCAGCGACCCGGAACAGGTCAGCGTGTTCGATGCCAAGCGCGATGAAATGATCGCAGCGTTCAAGGCCCAGCAGACGGAGAAGTCCCTGCAGAGCAAAAGCGCGATGATCGGCAAGCTGCTCGGCAATGCGCAGATTTTCGGCCAGATCATCACCAGCCAGTCCGGCTTGAGCCGGGACAACCAGGGCGACATCCGTCAGCTGAGTGAACTGCTCACCAACGTCACCCCCCGAGTCACGCAGATCCTCGGCGATGGCCGGGCAATGGGCGCGTTCTCGTTGGGGCAGGGCTTTCTGAATTCCGCGTCGTCCACCCGCTTCGATGAACTGCTGGCGCAGATGGAAAGGCTGCAGGCTGAATATGCCCTCAAACTGCAGGATGCGCTGGGTGCCAGCAAAGCCGCGCGCGAGGTGCTGGAGCCGGCAGCCAATGCCAGCCAGGCCACGCTCAAGCAAGCCAGCGAACTGTTCGAAGACCAGGTGGTGATGGCCGACACCCTCGATGCACCTTGGCAGGGTTTTTACGACCAGGTCACCGGTCTGATGGCGCAGACCTACCAGTTGAACGACGCGATGCTGAAGTTTCTCGCGGTTCAATTGCAACAACGCCTGGAGCAGAACCGTACGCACATGGTGCTGCAAGCGGTAGCGCTCAGTGTGGTGTTCGTGCTGATTTTCTATCTCTACGGCGGCTTCTACGCCTCCACCCGGACCACGCTCAAACGCCTGGGCGGGGTCATGGACAAAGTGGCGGCCGGAGACATGACTGTGACCTTCACTGCCCACAGCCGTGATGAACTGGGTGAGCTGGGTAACGTGTTCAACGGCACGGTGGCCAAGATTCATGACCTGATCGAACGGGTCGGCAAAACCGTCAATGAGGTCGAGCGTCAGGCCGGCCAGGTGCAAACGGTGTCAGCCCAGAGCAATCAGGCGGTGGCCGGTCAGCGCACGCAGATCGAGCAGGTTGCCACGGCGATGAACCAGATGTCGGCCACCTCCCAGGAAGTGGCGCGCAGTGCCGCCGCCGCGG
Source organism: Pseudomonas sp. Irchel s3a18 (assembly GCF_900187535.1). NCBI lineage: Bacteria > Pseudomonadati > Pseudomonadota > Gammaproteobacteria > Pseudomonadales > Pseudomonadaceae > Pseudomonas > Pseudomonas sp. Irchel s3a18. The sequence goes on from NZ_FYDV01000006.1 coordinate 150,085, forward strand.
TGAGCAGCGCCCACAGCGTGAACGACGAAACCATCAGCGGGCGTGGGTTGGTCGAGTCGCAGCAAGGCAGCATTGCTCAACTGGCCAGCGAGATCGACGCGTCGGTGCTGGTGATCAATCAACTGGCCAGCGACAGCCAGTCCATCAGTCGCGTGCTGGAAGTGATCAAGAGTATTGCCGAACAGACCAACCTGTTGGCGCTCAATGCCGCCATCGAGGCGGCCCGGGCGGGTGAGCAGGGACGTGGTTTTGCGGTGGTGGCCGATGAGGTCCGCACCCTGGCCAAGCGCACCCAGCAATCGACCGAAGAGATCGAACAGATGATCGCCAGGCTGCACGCTGGCGTGGGGGCCGCGGTGAAGGCCATGGGCGTCAGTCATCAGATGGCCAGCGGCACCGTCGGGCAATCGGAGAAGGTTCAGCAGGCCCTGGAAAACATTCTCGGCGCGGTGGGCATGATCGTCGACCAGAACCAGCAGATTGCGGCCGCCGTCGAGCAGCAGACCGCCGTGGCGCACGATATCGACCAAAACATTGTCGAGATCAACCGCGCCGGCGAGCGCACCGCCGAAGGCGCGCACCAGACCGAAGACGCCAGCCGCGCCCTGTCAGCCCAGGTCGTGCAGTTGAAGCACTTGATCAGCGCCTTTCGAGTCTGAAGGCCGCCACGACGGTCGTTTGCACAGGGCCGCTGCGGTTGATTACCAGTTGAACACTTCGCAGGCGTTGGCCGTGCTGGCGGCTGCCAGTTGTTCCGGGCTGATGGCCATGATCGGTGCCAGGGCCGAGCAAATCGCCGGCAGGTGGGCAGGGCTGTTGCGTTGGTTGGGGTACATGGCGGGGGCCATGTCCGGTGAGTCGGTTTCCAGTACCACCGACTCCAGCGGCAAGTCGGCGATCACCTTGTGCAGGCGCAGCGCTTGCGGCCAGGTCGGCGCGCCACCCAATCCCAGCTTGAACCCGAGCTTGATGTACTCGCGGGCTTCCTCGCGGCTGCCGGCAAAGGCGTGAATGATCCCGGCACGTTTGAGCTTGAAGCGCTTCAAGGTGGCAATCACCGCCGCGTGGCTGCGCCGAACGTGCAGCAGGGCGGGTAGCTGGAAGTCGGCGGCCAGCTGCAACTGTGCTTCGAACAATGTTTGCTGGCGCTCGCGATCCAGGGACTCCAGGAAGTAATCCAGACCGATTTCACCCACCGCGCATAATTGCTTATGGCCGGCTAGGCGGGTCAGCCAGCCGGCCAGTTCCGTGAGGTCGGCGGGGCGGTGTTCGTCGAGATACACCGGGTGCAGGCCGAATGCGGCATACAGGTGCGCATCGCTTTGCACCAGGTCCCAGACCCGCTGCCAATTGCGCTGATAAACCCCCAGCACCACCATCCGCTTGACCCCCAGGGCGCGGCTTTTGGCCAGCAGCGCCTGACGATCGGCGTCGAAATCCGGAAAATCCAGATGGGTGTGGCTGTCGATCAGCTCCACGGTTCAGTCCTGGTGAATGCGCTGCTTGAACGTCCGCGCAATGGCCTGTACGCCGGGTTGGTAGTGGTCTTGCTCAATGGCGGCGAGGGCTAGTTGCAAGGCCTTTTCGGCGATCAGTCGATGCTGCTGGGCCATGGCGTTGACAGGCAGTGGCAGGAAGTCCAGCAACTGGGTGTCACCAAAGGTGCCCAGGCGCAGTGGACGGGTCTTCAACGGGAAGTCGTGCAAGGCATCGAACACGCCTTGCAGCAGCACATAGGAGGTAGTCACCAGCGCATCCGGTAAGTGACCCAGGCGTTGCAGCAGTTCTTCCATCAGTTGCCGACCGCAGTCGCGACTGAATGACTCGCCGTGTTCGATCAGCACTTGGCCCTCGAACTCGACCAAGGCCTGTTTGAAACCGGCGGCACGTTCCTGGCTGATGCTCAGTTCGGGCCGCGCGCCAATCAGGGCGATCTGCCTGGGGGCCGGTTGCAACAGGCTTCGCGTGAGTTGCAGGCTGGCTTCGCGGTCATCGCTGATCACCGAGCAGAAATGTTCAGGCTCCATGACCCGGTCGATGGCAATGATCGGCAAGCCTTTGGCCTGCAATTGGCGATAGCTGTCATCGCCAGCCGGCAGGCAACTGGCAACGATCAGGGCATCGCAGCGCCGGGCGCGAAACAGCGCCAGCAATTGCCGCTCGCTGTCCGGGGCGTCGTCGGAGCTGGCGATCAGCAACTGATAGCCGCGCGCCCGGGCACCTTGTTCCAGCAACTTGGCAATCCGTGCGTAGCTGGGGTTTTCCAGATCCGGCAGGATAAAGCCCAGGGTGCGGGTGTGCCGACTGCGCAACCCGGCGGCTTGAGGATTAGGCGTGAAGCCGTGCTGCTCGACCACCGCGCGGACACGCTCGACCGTGGCGTTGCTGATGCGCTGCTGTTCGGCCTTGCCATTGATGACATAGCTGGCGGTGGTCACGGACACACCGGCCAGCTGGGCAATATCACTGAGTTTCAACCCGGGAATTCCTTGTTTGTTCGAGCTTGCCCCGACATTGTGGCCAATCCTACCCGATTACGGCAGGCGACCAATGTCGCAAGCATCCGACCGGTTGGACTTCAAGCATGAGCGATTATCGAGTAACGTGCCAATTCATCTAGATTAAACGTTTCAGCAAGCGTATTTTCTTCTTCATTGGCGCCTTTGGCCATGACTGCCGTGAAACCGCCAAAGGATGCCCTGAAAGAGAGTGCGCGGATTAAAGCCTAAGCTTATTCATTCAAAACAATACCTGGTGCGGCCCCCGTACCCAAAAGGAGAAAGCATGCTCGAGCTCACTATAGAGCAGATATCCATGGGCCAGTCGGCTGTGGATAAAGCCGCTGCATTGCGTGTGCTGGCTGATAGCCTGGTCGCCGACGGTCTGGTGGCCGAGGGTTACCTTGGCGGGTTGCAGGCACGTGAAGCCCAGGGCTCGACCTTTCTCGGTCAAGGTATTGCCATTCCCCATGGCACCCCGCAAACCCGTGATCTGGTGCACACCACGGGTGTGCGTCTGTTGCAGTTCCCTGACGGGGTGGACTGGGGCGACGGTCAGATGGTTTACCTGGCGATCGGCATCGCGGCCAAGTCCGACGAGCATTTACACCTGCTGCAACTGCTGACTCGCGCCTTGGGTGAAACCGACCTGGGCCAGGCATTGCGTCGAGCCGGTTCTGCCGAAGCCTTGCTCAAGCTGTTGCAAAGCGCCCCGCAGGAGTTGGCGCTGGATGCCCAGATGATCGGTCTGGGGGTCTGTGCCGAAGATTTCGAAGAGCTGGTCTGGCGGGGCGCGCGGTTGTTGCGTCAGGCCGATTGTGTGGGCAACGGTTTTTCGGCCGTCCTGCAGCAGGTTGAAGCGCTGCCCCTGGGCGATGGCTTGTGGTGGTTGCACAGCGAGCAAACGGTCAAGCGCCCGGGCTTGGCGTTCGTGACGCCGGACAAACCGATCCGTTACCTTGGCCAGCCACTGAGCGGGTTGTTCTGCCTGGCCAGCCTGGGCGAAGCGCACCAAGCATTGCTTGAGCGGTTATGCGCCCTGTTGATTGAAGGTCGCGGCCATGAACTGGGACGGGCCACCAGCCGTCGCGCAGTCCTGGAGGTGCTCGGTGGCGAGTTGCCGGCTGATTGGCCCAGCGCTCGCATCGCGCTGGCCAACGCCCACGGTTTGCATGCGCGGCCAGCGAAAATCCTCGCCCAACTGGCCAAGCGCTTTGACGGCGAGATTCGCGTGCGGATCGTCGATGGCCAGGACAGTGCGGTGTCGGTGAAAAGCCTGAGCAAACTGCTGAGCCTGGGTGCCCGTCGTGGGCAGGTGCTGGAGCTGATCGCCGAGCCGAGCATTGCCGCCGATGCCTTACCCGCCTTGTTGGCGGCCATTGAAGAGGGGCTGGGGGAAGACATTGAACCCTTGCCGGCCGCGATCGAGCACCCAGCGGTGATTGCTGAAGACACCCTGGAGATCGTCGCGCCGAGCCCGGGCAGCCTGGTTCAGGCCATTGCCGCCGCGCCGGGGATTGCCATTGGTCCGGCCCATATACAGGTTCAGCAAGCCATTGATTACCCATTGCGTGGCGAGTCCTCCGCGATCGAGCGCGAGCGGCTGAAAGCGGCGCTGGCTGAGGTGCGCCACAGCATTGAAGGGCTGATCCAGCGCAGCCAGGCCAAGGCCATTCGTGAGATTTTCATCACTCACCAGGAAATGCTCGACGACCCGGAATTGACGGATGAGGTCGATACCCGTCTCAAGCAGGGGGAGAGTGCGCAAGCGGCCTGGATGGCGGTGATTGACGCGGCAGCCAGGCAACAGGAGTCCTTGCAGGACGCCTTGCTCGCCGAACGCGCGGCAGACTTGCGCGATATCGGCCGCCGGGTGCTGGCGCAGTTGTGCGGCATTGAAACCCCGAGCGAGCCTGCGCAACCGTACATTCTGGTGATGGATGAAGTGGGGCCGTCCGATGTGGCGCGGCTGGATCCGGCCCGGGTCGCCGGCATTCTTACCGCACGGGGTGGCGCCACCGCCCACAGTGCTATCGTCGCCCGGGCGCTGGGTATCCCGGCGTTGGTCGGCGCGGGCGCGGCAGTGTTGTTGCTGACACCGGGCACCCCGTTGCTGCTGGATGGCCAGCGCGGCCGACTGCATGTCGATGCCGACGCCGCGACCCTGCAGCGCGCGATTCAAGAACGCGACAGCCGCGAGCAGCGGCTCAAGGTCGCCGCTGAACAACGTCATCAACCGGCGCTGACCCTCGACGGTCATCCGGTGGAAGTGTTCGCCAACATCGGTGAAAGCGCGGGCGTGCACAGTGCAGTGGAGCAGGGCGCCGAAGGCATTGGATTGCTGCGCACCGAACTGATTTTCATGGCGCACCCACAAGCACCGGACGAAGCCACTCAGGAAGCCGAGTATCGTCGGGTGCTCGATGGCCTGGCCGGGCGGCCGCTGGTGGTGCGCACCCTTGATGTCGGCGGTGACAAGCCGCTGCCGTATTGGCCGATTGCCAAGGAAGAAAACCCGTTCCTGGGTGTGCGCGGCATTCGCCTGACCCTGCAGCGCCCGCACGTCATGCAGGCGCAGTTGCGCGCCTTGCTGCGCGCTGCTGGCAACCGCCCGTTGCGAATCATGTTTCCAATGGTCGGTAGCCTGGACGAATGGCGCCAGGCGCGGGACATGACCGAACGCCTGCGTCTGGAAATCCCGGTGGCCGACCTGCAACTGGGGATCATGGTCGAAGTGCCGTCGGCGGCATTGCTGGCGCCGGTGCTGGCCAGGGAAGTCGACTTCTTCAGCATTGGCACCAACGACCTGACTCAATACACCCTGGCCATCGACCGGGGTCACCCGACGCTATCGGCACAGGCTGATGGATTGCACCCGGCGGTCCTGCAATTGATCGACATCACCGTGCGGGCCGCCCATGCTCATGGCAAGTGGGTCGGCGTCTGTGGCGAGCTGGCGGCCGATCCGCTGGCGGTACCAGTGCTGGTGGGGCTGGGGGTGGATGAGTTGAGCGTAGGGGCGCGCAGTATCGGCGAGGTCAAGGCGCGGGTTCGCGAGTTGAGTCTTGAGCAGGCAACATATCTGGCCCAACAGGCATTGGCCGTGGGCAGCGCACAGGAAGTGCGCGCGTTAGTGGAGGCACTGTAATGGCTAAGATTCTAACCCTGACCCTCAACCCGGCGCTGGACCTCACGGTTCAGCTGTCGCACCTGGAGCCCGGTCAGCTCAACCGCAGTGAAACCATGCACACCCATGCTGCCGGCAAGGGGGTGAACGTGGCACAGGTACTGGCCGATCTGGGTCATCAACTGACCGTCAGTGGATTTCTTGGCGAGGACAATCTCCAGGCCTTCGAGGCGTTGTTCGCCGAGCGTGGATTTGTCGATGGCTTTATCCGTGTGCCGGGAGAGACCCGCAGCAATATCAAGCTGGCCGAAGCCAATGGGCGCATCACCGACATCAACGGTCCGGGACCGGTGGTCAGTGGGGTGGCGCAGCAGGCGCTGCTGGCGCGGTTGGAGCAGATAGCACCAGGACATGACGCGGTGGTGGTGGCGGGCAGTCTGCCCCAAGGCGTCAGTGCGCACTGGTTGAAGACCTTGATCGTGCGTTTGAAGCAACTGGGCTTGAAAGTGGCGCTCGACACCAGTGGCGAAGCCTTGCGCGTTGGTCTGACAGCCGGCCCGTGGTTGATCAAGCCCAATGCCCAGGAGTTGGCCGATGCACTGGGTTACGAAACGCTTTCAGTGGCCGCCCAAGCCCAAGCCGCGAGCCGCCTGCACGCCAAAGGCATCGAGCATGTGGTGATTTCCCACGGTTCCGATGGCGTGAATTGGTTCAGTGTCGGCTCGGCGATGCATGCCTCATCGCCGACGGTTCGTGTGGCCAGTACGGTCGGGGCGGGTGACTCATTGCTGGCCGGAATGCTCCACGGCCTGCTCAGTGCCGATCTGCCTGAACAGACGTTGCGCACCGCCACGGCGATTGCCGCCATGGCGGTCACCCAGATCGGCTTTGGCATCGGCGATGCGGCGCAGTTGGCGCGGCTCGAACAGGGGGTGCGCGTTCATCCCCTGACAGAACAATAAGAGGGTAGGTCATGAAGTTAGCCATCGTTACGGCCTGCCCCAATGGCATGGTCACCAGTGTGCTGTGCGCCCGGTTACTGGAGGCGGCGGCGCAGCGCCAGGGCTGGAGCACCAGTGTCGAAGTGCATGACCCGGCACACCCGGAGCGCCAGTTGTCCACCGCGACCCTTGAGGAGGCCGAGTGGGTGTTGCTGGTCAGCACCGGGCCGCTGGACATGTCGCGGTTTGTCGGCAAGCGCGTGTTCCAGAGCACGCCGTCCCAGGCCTTGCAGGACGTCGACGCGGTGCTGCGCCGTGGCGCTTCAGAGGCCCAGGTCTACGTTGCCCCGCCGGCGGCTGAACCGCTGGCGACCCGCCAGGCGGCCCCGCGTCTGGTGGCGGTCACGGCTTGCCCGACGGGTGTGGCCCACACCTTCATGGCCGCCGAGGCCCTGCAGCAAGCGGCCAAGCGGTTGGGCTATGACTTGCAGGTCGAGACCCAGGGCTCGGTCGGCGCGCGCAATCCATTGAGCGCGCAAGCCATCAGCGATGCCGACGTGGTGCTGCTGGCGGCGGACATTGAAGTCGCCACCGAGCGTTTCGCCGGCAAGAAAATCTACCATTGCGGTACCGGCATTGCCCTCAAGCACGCCGAAGCAACGCTGAACAAGGCCCTGGCGGAAGGCAAGCAGGAAGCGGCCTCAAGCGGCTCCAAGGGGCCGGCCGCTCAAGAGAAGACCGGTGTCTACAAACACCTGCTGACGGGCGTGTCGTTCATGCTGCCCATGGTGGTGGCCGGTGGTCTGATGATCGCCTTGTCGTTTGTGTTCGGCATCACCGCGTTCAAGGAAGAGGGCACGCTTGCCGCGGCACTGATGCAGATCGGCGGCGACACCGCGTTCAAGTTGATGGTGCCCTTGCTGGCCGGTTACATCGCCTACTCGATTGCCGACCGTCCGGGCCTGGCGCCGGGGATGATCGGCGGTCTGCTGGCCAGTACCCTGGGGGCCGGTTTCATTGGCGGGATCATTGCCGGCTTCATCGCCGGTTACGCGGCCCAGGCGATCAATCGTTATGCGCGCTTGCCGCAAAGCCTGGAAGCGTTGAAGCCGATTCTGATCATCCCCTTGCTGGCCAGCCTGTTCACCGGCCTGATCATGATTTACGTGGTCGGCAAACCGGTGGCCGGGGTGCTGGCCGGGCTCACGCACTTCCTCGACAGCATGGGCACCACCAATGCGATTCTGCTGGGTGTGTTACTGGGCGCGATGATGTGCGTCGACCTCGGCGGGCCGATCAACAAGGCGGCGTATGCGTTCTCGGTGGGGCTGCTGGCCTCGCAAAGTTATGCACCGATGGCCGCGACCATGGCCGCCGGCATGGTGCCGCCGATTGGCCTGGGCATTGCCACCTTCATCGCCCGGCGCAAGTTCGCCCAGACCGAGCGCGAGGCGGGCAAGGCAGCGCTGGTGCTGGGGCTGTGCTTTATTTCCGAAGGAGCGATTCCGTTCGCCGCCAAGGACCCGTTGCGGGTGATTCCGGCGAGCATTGCCGGCGGCGCGTTGACCGGCGCGCTGTCGATGTACTTCGGCTGCAAGCTGATGGCGCCCCACGGTGGGTTGTTCGTGATGTTGATCCCCAACGCGATCAATCACGCGTTGTTGTATCTGCTGGCGATTGTCGCCGGCAGTCTGCTGACCGCGGTGGTCTATGCCGTGGTCAAGCGCCCGGAAGTGACCGAACTGGCGCTGGAGCCCGCCAAGGCCTGACAGGTCGGCGGTTTCGGCGGCTGCTATTGACCTGTGGCGAGGGATCAAGCTCCCTCGCCACGCAGATGTGTGCCTGTCACAACGGTTTCATTCGGGCATGCTTAAGTTTCCCTTTTCAGGGAGAACACCATGAGCGAATTCGACCCGGGACGTCGTCGAGTCATGCAAGCCGTTGGCGCCGGGCTGTTGTTGCCTGGCCTGGCTCCGGCGGTCATCGCGTCGGTCAAGGAGCGTCCGCAGCTGACCGACGGGGTACAGTCCGGTGACCTGTTGGGCGACCGGGCAATGATCTGGAGCCGCAGCGATCGTCCGGCGCGAATGGTCGTTGAGTGGGACACCCGCAGTCTGTTCAACAACCCTCGCCGGTTCGTCTCGCCCCTGGCCGACGCCCGCACCGATTTCACGGCGCGCGTCGAGTTGACCGGACTGCCCGCCGACCAGGCGATTTTCTACCGTGTGTCCTTCGAAGACGCCCGGACCGGTGTGGCCAGCGAGCCCTGGTTCGGTCACCTGCGCAGCGTGCCGCAGAGTCGTCGGGATATCCGCTTTGTCTGGAGCGGTGACACTGTCGGCCAGGGCTTCGGCATCAACCCGGACATCGGCGGCATGCGTATCTACGAGGCCATGCGTTTGCGCCTGCCGGACTTCTTCATCCACTGCGGCGATACCATCTACGCCGACGGCCCGGTGCCGGCGCAACTGACTACCGAAAGCGGCCGGGTGTGGCGCAACATCACCAGCGAGGCGAAGAGCAAAGTCGCTGAAACCCTCGATGAGTATCGCGGCAATTATCGCTACAACCTGATGGACGAAAACATTCGTCGCTTCAACGCCGAAGTGCCGCAGATCTGGCAGTGGGACGACCACGAAGTGGTCAACAACTGGTCGCCGGGCAAGTTGCTGGACGAACGCTACAGAGATAAAGATATCCACAGCCTGGTCGGTCGGGCGCGACAAGCCTGGCTCGAATATGCGCCGATGCGTTTGCAAACAGCCGACAACGGCGGGCGCATCTACCGCAAGCTGGGTTACGGACCTCTGCTGGACGTGTTCGTGCTGGACATGCGCAGCTATCGCGGGACCAACGATGACAACCTGGGCGCAGAGAAACCTTTCCTGGGGCGTGAGCAACTGGACTGGCTCAAGCGTGAGCTGAAGCAGTCCGGCGCACAGTGGAAAGTCATCGCCGCCGACATGCCTGTTGGCCTGAGTGTACCGGACGGCGAAGTGAGCCCTGGTGTACCGCGCTGGGAAGCGGTGGCCAACGGTGACCCCGGCCCGGCTCAGGGCCGAGAGCTGGAAATCGCAGAGCTGCTGGGGTTCTTGAGGGCGCAGACCGTGCGCAACGTTGTCTGGCTGACGGCCGATGTGCATTACTGCGCCGCGCACCATTACCACCCGGATCGTGCTGCCTTTCAGGACTTCGAACCGTTCTGGGAGTTCGTCGCCGGCCCCTTGAACGCGGGCAGCTTCGGGCCCAACCCGCTGGATAAAACCTTCGGCCCGCAAGTGGTGTTCGAGAAAGCGCCGCCTGCGCAGAACATCTCACCCTTTGCCGGTTTTCAGTTTTTTGGCGAGGTGAACATCGATGGGCAGACGGGGGAGATGAGCGTGGTGCTGCGCGATCTGGATGGGGTGGGGGTGTTTGAGCAGAAGCTGCAGCCGGTGTGAGCGCCGGACCTGATGCAGGGAGCGAGCCAGCGGAACGTCGCCTGGCTCTCTCCCACATCGGCTGGCGGGTGTCAGTAAACGTCGCGGCGGTAGCGCCCTTGTTCGATCAACCGTTCGACCGCTTCTGTACCCAACACGTCGTTGAGCACCTGATCCACCCCGCTGGCCATCCCTTGCAGGCTGCCGCAGATGTAGATCGAAGCGCCCTCGGCCAACCATTTCTGCAACTCGACGGCCTGTTGGCGCAGGCGATCCTGCACGTAGACTTTCTCGGCCTGATCCCGTGAGAACGCAAGGTCCAGGCGTTCCAGGTCACCCTCGATCAACCAGCCTTCCAGCTCATCGCGGCACAGGTAGTCATGGGCGCGATTACGTTCGCCGAACAGCAGCCAGTTGCGGGTCTGGCCCTCGGTAATCCGCGCCTTGAGCAAGCTGCGCAGGCCGGCCAGGCCCGTGCCGTTACCCAGCAGAATCATCGGCACCGGGGAGGCGGGCAGATGAAAGCCACTGTTGCGCCGGACCCGCAGGCTGATCGACGAACCCACGGCGGCGTGCTCGGTCAGCCAGCCAGAGCCGATGCCCAGGCTGCCATCGGCATGACGCTCCTGACGCACGATCAGTTCCAATACCCCGTCGGCGGCAATCGAGGCAATCGAATACTCGCGCATGGCCAGCGGCACCAAGGCATCCACCAGTGCCTGAGCGTGCAGGCCCACCAAGTGAGCGCGATTGCCCGGCAATTGGCGGCTGGTCAACGCTTGTTCCAGGGACTCCGGCAAGCCATCGAGTTGCACCTGGGTGTTGCCGGGGATACCCAGCCCGTCCAGGAAGTGCTCAACCGCCCACGGGCAATTGCGTGGCAGCACTTCCACCAGGTCGCCGGCCAGCCAGCTGCTGGTGTCGGGTGGGGTCAGGCTCAGTAAATAGACTTCGGAGCCTGCGCTGTCGGGGTTCAGCAGGTCACGGGCGCTCAAGGTCCAGTGGGTGTAACCGGGCGCTTTCCAGGTCTCGACCGGTGCTTGTCCGGTCAATTGAGCGAGTTGCTGCTGCCAATGGCTCAGGGCGTAGGGGTCGCCACTGTCGACTTCCACCGGGGCAAACAGCGTGGTGCCGCCATGCTCTGCCAGCCACGCGTGCAAGCGTCTGGCGAAGCCACAGAAGTGCTGATACTGCCGGTCACCCAGGCCAAGGATCGCGTAATTGAGGCTGGCAAGCGTTGCTGCCTGGCCCAGCACTTTACGCTCGAAACCACGGGCACTGTCCGGCGCCTCGCCATCGCCAAAGGTGCTGACGACGAACAACGCATTGCCTGAATCGCGCAAGTCCTGTTCGCTCACGCTGGCCAGGGGCTGCACCTTGACCGGCAGCCCTGCGGCCTGCAATTGGCTGGCGGTCTGCCAGGCCAGTTGTTCGGCAAAACCACTCTGGCTGGCAAACCCGATCAACCATGCTGGTGCATTGCCGGTGGTGGGCGCCAGGTCTTTGCGCGCCTGTTTGACCTGGCGTTTCTTGCGCCGACGGTCCAGGTACAGCAACCAGCCGGTGATGAAGAACAGCGGCATCAGCGCGGCGCCGACCATCAGTACGATCCGCCCGACGATCCCGAAGTAACTGCCGACGTGCAGCGCGTAGATGCTGGTCAGCAGTTGCGCCTTGAAGCTTTTGTCACTGTAGCGATCATGCCGCTGGATGACGCCGGTGGCCGGGTCGAGCCTGATCTGGTTCAGTGCCCGGTCATGGGGTGAATCCTTCAGCAGGTAGAACACCGTCGCCTGTTGGCCGGCCACTGGCGGCATGCGCACGTTATAGGTGCTCAAACCCGGGCCTGCCGTGCTGTAGATGCTGCTCCAGATGGCATTGTAATCAGCCACTGGTGCCGGACCTGCCGGCGGTTTAGCGCCACGCCCCTTGCCTGCGCGCTCGCTCTGCGGCGAGTCGGACAGCAGTTTGTTCAGGCCCTTGTTGTACCACTCATAGGACCAGGACAAGCCGGTCAGGGCGGCCAGCAGGTACACCAGCAAGCACCAGGTGCCGGCGACCGAGTGCAGGTCCCAGTTGAAGCCGCGGCCTTTTTTCTTCCAGTCCAGGGTCAGCCAGGCCCGCCAGCTTTGCCACTGCCGCGGCCAGCGCAGGTACAACCCGGACAGGCAGAAGAAGATCAGGATCAGGGTGCAGGCACCAGTGATTTGCCGGCCGGTGTCGCCCATGGCCAGAAAACGGTGCAGTTTCAGCATCAGGTCGAAGAAGCCCTGGCCGACGGCATCGCCCATGTACTGGCCGGTGTAGGGGTCGAAGTAGCGCATCTGCCCGCGGCGTTCGCCGGGGGGCGGGGTGAAGTACACGCGCGCGGCGTTGCCGCTGTCGGTTTCGACCCAGAGCATCGCGACTTTTTTGCCTTCGATGGCTTCGACGCTGGCCACCAGGTCCACGGGCGGCAGCACACCGGCCGGGCGTTTTTCCACCTGCAGGACCTGTGGGTTGAGGGCCCGCAGGATCTCGTCCTGAAACGACACCGCGGCACCGGTGATGCCCATCAAGGCCAGCACCAGGCCTGCGCTGATGCCGAAGAACCAATGCAACTGGAACAGGGTTTTCTTCAACACGTCGACCGCCTTGCTCGTTCAAATATGTGTTTCACGGCGCGCATTATGCCGTGAGTTGTCGAGAAGCCTTCCTTCTTGCGCACAAAAGCCCCGCTCATCAGGATGAACGGGGCCTTGTGGCTTGTACGGCTAGTTCGTTAGCTCAAATTCGGATGCTGGCGCCGAAGTTGATTAACAGAACTGGCCACACAGGCCACTAACCGCTTCCATTAGAAGTGGAAGTTGGTGCTCAGCAATGCCGTACGGCCCGCCGCCTGGTTGGCGAAGTGGGTCGAGAAGGCTTTGTCGTAGTAGGTTTCGTCGGTCAGGTTCTGCACGTTCAGTTGCAGGTCGATGTTTTTGGTCAGCTTGTAGGCGGCCATGGCATCGTAGCGAACGTAGGAATCAACCATGGTGGTGTTGGCCACGCTGCCGAACACGTCATCGACGTAGAACGCGCCGCCACCGACCGTCAGCTTCGGCGTGACCTGGTAGGTCGACCAGACGCTGGCACTGTTTTTAGGCGTGTTTGGCAGCTCGTTGCCATCGGTCACGCTCATCGGGCCGCCATCGACTTGCTCGCTGTCCATGTAGGCGTAGCCGGCGAACACTTGCCATTTGTCGGTGAGCTTGCCGGTGGCCGACAGCTCAATACCTTGGACGCGAGTTGTACCGGCGTTTTCATAGGTGGTGGAATCGACCTGGACGCGGGCGTTGTCTTTCTCGGTGCGGAAGATATCGGCAGTCAGCGACAGGCGATCATTCAGCAGGTCCCACTTGGTACCGATTTCGTAGTTCTTGGTGGTTTCCGGCTCCATGTCGCTGTTGAGCAGGTTGCCGGCACGGTCGGTGGTACCCGGCAACGAGTTGCCTTCCATGCCCTCGCCGACGAAGTTGCCCGGTGGGGTGGCGGAAGTGGCATACGAGGCGTAGATGCTGCCGTTTTCGGCCGGCTTGTAGATGACGCCGAATTGACCGGTGATGAACTCGCTGGTGTCCTCGCCTTTGGCAGCGTTGCCTTTGGTCACGAGCGTCGCGCCAGAAGCGTCATAGGTGCGGTACTTGGTGTTGAAGTGGTCGTAACGCAGGCCCATGTTCACCAGCCATTGCTGCGACAGTTCCAGGGTGTCGAACGCGTAGATGGCGCGGGTATTGGCTTTTGTGTCTGTCCCGGCGTAGTTGCGCGAAATCGCACCGTTCCATGGGTCGCTCGGCGTCGGATTGGACAGCGAGGTGCAGTTGTAGCCGCTTGGCGCGCCGATCATCGATGGGGTGCAATTGCTGTTGGCACTGCCCCCCGGCACGGTGTCGGTGTTGACGTTGTACGAGGACTTCTCGCTTTCTTCGCGGCTGAACTCGATGCCGGTGGAGAAGCTGTTCTTGAAGCCCGCGATGTAGATGTCACCAAACAGGTCGGTCTGGTTAGTGGTGGTGTCGGTGTTGCTGACCCGGGTGTTGGCGCGGCGCCACACGGTGCCGTTGTTCACGTTGCCCTTGCTGTCGTCCGGCTGGGTCAGGATGTAGTCCTGCATGCTGCTGCCGTGGCGCAGGGTGTTCTTGACTGTCAGCGCGTCGCTCAGGTCGTGCTCGATGGCGAAGGTCGCGGTATCGGTACGGGTCTTGCGGAAGTCGCGATCGGTCAGGCCGTAGAAGTTGCTGCTGTCGCCGCCAGCGTAGGGCTTGTCCGGGTTGCTCTTGGTGCGGTCAGCGGTTTTGCCTGACGCCGGCACGGTATACGGGATACCCGAATCCGGCGTGTCGTTGCTTTCCAGGTGGTAGTAGTCAAGGTTGACGCGAGTGTCGGTGCCCAGGCCGAAGGCCAGGGATGGCGCGACGCCCCAACGGTCGTAGTCGACGCTGTCACGGCCGGCGACGTTGCTTTCGTGGCTCATCAGGTTCAGGCGGCCGGCAGCGGTATCGTTGAACTGGTAGTTGCCGTCCATGGTGTAGCGTTGGGTCTGGTCGGAGCCCCAGGTGAAGCCGCCGTCGAGCGAGTCGCCCAGGTGGGCTTTCTTGCTCACCAGGTTGATGCTGCCACCCGCCGCGCCACGACCGCCGATGGCGGAGTTCGGGCCCTTGCTGACTTCGATGGATTCAACGGCAAAGATTTCACGGCTTTGCGAACCGGTGTCGCGCACGCCGTCCAGGTACGTATCGCCTTGGGCGTCGAAACCACGGATGAAGGGACGGTCGCCCTGCGGGTTACCGCCTTCACCGGCACCGAAGGTGATACCCGGCACGGTACGCAGCGCATCCTGCATGTTCAGGGCGCCCGTGTCCTTGAGGACTTGTTGCGGGATCACGGTCACCGAACGCGGGGTATCGATCAACGGCGCGGTGTACTTGGGCGAAGAGGCTTTTTCTACCTGGTAGGACGTCGATTCCTGGGCCTCACCGGTCACGCTGGTGGCATCCAGAGCAATCGCATTGCTCGGTGCTTTCTCGTCAGTCTTCTCGGCCGCGAAAACCATCTGGCTTGCGGAGCTGGCGGTGATCGCCATGCCAATGGCAGAAGCGAGCAAACGCGGTGAGCTAACGGGTGATTGTAGTGGTTGGCGTGACATGGTGAATTCCCCTCCCCAAGGATTTGAGGCGGCGGAATATAGGGTAAATACGTATTTGTATCAATTGAGATACATTGCTATTTGCATTGAATTTACATTCTTTACAATTTGTCCTTACGGTTTTTACAGTCTCGTTCGTCATGGCGATTTTACATAGTCAATAAGAATCAATACCATTACGATCCCTTCGCTTTCAGGTACCGCCCCATGCTGCTGCATATTCCCGGCTTGTTCTCCCGTGAAGAGGTGCAGCGCATTCGCGAGGCTCTGGAGCAGGCTGATTGGGCCGACGGCAAGATCACCGCCGGCTATCAATCGGCCAAGGCCAAGCACAACCTGCAATTGCCTGAAGGCCATCCACTGGCCAAGGAAATCGGCGCCGCCATGCTGGAGCGGCTGTGGAAGAACCCGCGCTTCATGTCCGCGGCGTTACCGCACAAGGTCTTCCCGCCGCTGATCAATTGCTACACCGAAGGTGGCAGCTTCGACTTTCATATCGACAACGCCGTGCGCCAGCCCAAGGGCAGCATCGAGCGGGTGCGCACCGATCTGTCGTCCACGCTGTTTTTCAGCGACCCCGACGAGTACGACGGTGGCGAACTGGAAATCCAGGACACCTTCGGTACCCAACGGGTGAAGTTGCCGGCCGGCGATCTGGTGCTCTACCCGGGGACCAGCCTGCATAAGGTCAATGCCGTCACCCGTGGTGCGCGTTATGCGTCGTTTTTCTGGACCCAGAGCCTGGTGCGCGAAGACAGCCAGCGTGCCTTGCTGTTCGAGATGGACGAAGCGATCCAGCAACTGACCCGGGACATGCCCGATCACCCGTCGCTGATTCGCCTTACCGGCACCTATCACAACCTGCTGCGTCGCTGGGTCGAGGTATGAGTTATCAACTGCGCCGCGAGGAAGTCCTCGACGGTGATCGGCTCAAAGCCATGCTCAAGGAAAGCCCTGCGCGGGCGGCCCAGGCGATACTGATCTCAGCCCGGGAAGGCGAACTCGAGGCCCAGGCCTTGCTCGGGCAGATCCTGCTGGACGGGCAGGGCATCGCCCAGGATCAACCGCTGGCACTGCGTTGGTTCGACATTGCCGCCCGACAAGGGCACCTGATGGCGCGCAACATGTTTGGCCGTTGCCATGAACATGGCTGGGGTTGTGCTGCCGATGCTTCGGTTGCAGCGCGGCACTACCGGATCGCAGCGGAGGGCGGGCTGGATTGGGCGATGTACAACTACGCCAACCTGCTGGCCACCGGACGCGGCGTGGTTGAGGATCAGTTGCAAGCATTGAGTCTCTATCGCCGCGCAGCCGAACGGGGTCATGCGAAGTCGATGAACCTGCTGGGCCGTTACCTTGAAGACGGCCAGTACTGCCCGGCCGATCCTGCTGCTGCCCTTCAGTGGTATCAGCGTTCTGCCGAGGGCGGAGATTTTCGCGGGCAATTCAGCTATGCGGCTGTTCTGGCGAACGCGGGGAAAGTCGAGGAGGCCTTAGTGTGGCTCCATAAGGTATTGGCGGCAGGGAATTTGAACTTCTTGCGAGTCAGTAGCCAGGCACTGTTGCATGCTCCCCATCCCGATTTCCGGGCACTGGCGCAGCGCTATCAACAGCGCGTCGTTCAATTGCAAAAACAGGCGCTTGCGGTCTAGGCAGAGAAGTGTGGGACTGAGTGTCAAGGGGCCGCGATGGCCACCAAGGCGAGGGAAAAAGCACGGAGTACTTTCCCCCTCGCCTTAATCTGTGTGTTCCACCGAGCTGGATGGCGCCCGGTTTAGCTGCGCCACTCCTTGCGAAGGTTATCCAAATGCTTGATGAAGACGTTTGACTGTTCGATGAACTGTTTAACGACAGACTTCAGTTCGTCGGAAGCGTCATGCCTGGTAAGCTCCAAAAATTTATTAATGGATTCGGCGATGATGCTCATTTCACGTGTGTAATCTTCTCTCGGAGTTTTTATTGCCTGAAATTCAGTTAATTGTTTTTTTCGGTCTTGAAGGGTTTCTATGTTTTTGTCAATGAGAGACGAGCTCTTGCGGCGGTCATCTAGCTGCGTTTGTATCTGACGTCTGGCCTCAATCAGATTGTCATACTTGATAGCGTCGCTGATCAACCCCAGGACTTTACCTGCTGCGGCAATGCCTGCCTTGACGAGTTCAAGTTGAGGGGCTGATAGATTAAGTGCGGACAGTTTTTCGGCAGTGAGCAAAAGTTCCTTGATCAGCGCGAAGGTGTCCGTCGCTTCAATGATTTTGATCGCTTCGTTCAGCTCTGTTTCATTTTTCACCAGTTTCTCGATGGCGAGCTTTTCTTCGGCCAGGCGCGGAGTGGTATTGTTGATTGAAACATCCAGTTCACTGATCCGATATTGGTTGTCACTGAGTGTGGTTGCTTTCAAATTCGCCAGGTTGTTGTTCAGTCCTGTCGCGAGTTTCAATGTTTCGGATGTGCCGGCCTCAATCAGTAACTTGATTTCGCCGTAGTAACTATCAATGGCCTCCTGCTGTTCTGGTGTGGGCGTTTCGTGCTGTAGTTTTTCAATGACGGTATGAAATCTCTGAATTTCACTGGTTTGTAGTGCGGCGGGTACCTGGGTGATGGCTTTCAGTGTCTGTTCGTCGGTGGAATTGATTTCCATCTGTAGCGCGTTCAACTCTTCCCCTAGGACGGGTAAATAAATAGTGCTCAAGGTGCGAATTTTATAATTGAGTTCCTCCCTGCTTTTCTGAATTTTATTCAGGTCGGGTGCAGGGTATTGGAATGAAGTGCTGAGAGTATGGAGGGTCATGGTTGTCTTGCCTTTAAATGTGTAGGTGGTGGTAAATGTGTTTGAGTATCGTTCGGTAATGTCAGGAGCTACTCGTGGCATTGTTAAAGGCAGTCAATAAATCGCCCGCCTGTTTTTTTATCGCCGACCAGTTTTCCATCATCGAGGTTAACCTGGAAACAAAAGAAACCAGGTACATGGCATTGGTAACGCCATCCAGTCTTTTGCTGGAAGAATCGACATACGTCTGTATTAACTCCCAGAGGCTTTCGAGGTTCGATGAGCTGCCAGCGGCGCCTTCCACTCTGACTTGCAGGTCCTGGAGACTGGTTTCGAACGCAAGCAACGAGGCAAGGATCTCGTGGGTCGTTGCAATTTTCGATTCGATGTCTCGTCGTTCATCTGTGAGCTGGCCAAGTTCATGTCGGGCCTGCTGGGCCTTGTCACCATAAATCGTAGAAGTGACGATAAAACCGACTACACCTCCGAACAGTCCCCACCATTTGCTCTGGGAATATTTCTCGACTTCCGCATTTTTTTCGTTGATTCGTTGATTGAGGATGTCGAGTCTTTCGTTGAGCTCTTTTATTTCTTTGTTGACGTTGCGGCTATTGATAAGCGCTATTTTCAAACCCAGTGCTGGCTTCAGGGTGTTGGTAATTGTGCGCTTGAATTCGGTTGTTTTGGTTTTGGTGGTTTGTGTGCTTTGGCTGTGTTCGGTGATGACTGTTTTTAGCTCGCTGACCAACTCCAATAAGGCCGGGATTTTTTGTTTCTCCTCCCCGGTTAATTGTATTTCTGGAAGCTTGTCGATTTCCTCTGGGGTCAAATTTCCGATTTTCCCGATGCCGCTGATGTAGCTTGGCAGTGTTTTCAGGTAGTTGATGATGGAATTGCTGCTGGAAGTAAAGTTGTCAGCAAAGACGTAAAGATCCGAGCCGACCGTTTTCATGCTGGACTCAAGTGCAGACCAGGTCTCAGCGTGATTTTTCATGGCTTTATACAGAACCTGCATATCGGCTGATTTAAGTCCGGCGATATCCAGTTGGTCGTACTTATGTATCTGTTCTATTTCATTTATGTCGGTAGGCAGTGCCAGTCCGGCACTGACGTAGCGTTTGATTTTTTTAATGTCGTCGTTTGTGATCAGTAACCCTTGTTCGCGCTCGACACCTGCGAGGGTGCCGGAAACTGCACTCATGAAATCAGAAGTGAGTGAATTAATTTCTTTGGCGGTGATGTTTAGGTCTTGAGTGGCTAACATGAAAATCCCTTTTATGTTTTAGCGTTGTTGTGATGCGCTCTTTCTGTTAGGGAAAAGTAATGGTGATTATAATAAAGGTTAAGCGAATAATGTTTTCAGAATGTGTCGGGCGGGAGGTGTTGCTGATTGTCAGGCCGGTTTATCAGGTGGCTGTATTTAATGTGTGGTCAATAAGTGTGTGGGGTTGTTGTTTTTGAAATGCTAATAAACATGGGCGAGGTGGAAATAAAACAACCTGTGAATATTTACTGGGTTTTTTGTATTGCTGTCCCGCCATGAATAAGGTGTATCCCTTATGACCTGTTCTCAGGAGGACACAATGGATTCAGGTAAAAGGCGCAGTAGCGGGATTACACGCTGTGTTTTTAAACTGTCGCTCGTCGCACAGGTCGTAAAAGGCGAGTTGAGTTATAAAGAGACTCAGTTTTTCGAAGCAGTCGTCAATATTTTTATAAACGGCTACGGTATTTCCGTCGTAAAAAACGACTCGGCAAGTCCTCTCGCAAGGGCAAATCGAAGACCTGAGCATCACCAGGGCTTGCCTGTTACTTGTTGACGGCTATCAGAACGCTATGGCCGAGAGGGTAAACGGGATTCTGAAGAGGGAACTCTTGCTGCACCGATCCAAAGGATCTGGCGCAAGCGAAGCAAAGGGTGGATGAGTCGGTGATGATCTATAAACGGAGAGCGACCGCATTTGTCCCTGAAATACAAAACGCCCGATGCGGTGCATCGGGCGTTTTGAGGCTGAAATAGGTGTAAACCTATTTCAGGACTGGATATACGCGCGGGACTTAAACGTAGAACGACTTCAGAGGCGGGAAGCCATTGAACTCAACCGCGCTGTAGCTGGTGGTGTAGGCGCCGGTGGACAACCAGTACAAACGATCACCGATCGCCAGGTTCAGCGGCAGGCCGTACTTGTAGTTCTCGTACATGATGTCGGCGCTGTCGCAGGTAGGACCGGCGATGACCACTTCTTCCATCTCGCCTTTCTTCTCGGTCCAGATCGGGAACTTGATGGCTTCGTCCATGGTTTCGATCAGGCCGGAGAACTTGCCTACATCCGTGTACACCCAACGCTCTACCGCGGTACGGGATTTACGCGCGACCAGCACCACTTCGCTGACCAGGATGCCGGCGTTGGCGATCAGCGAGCGGCCTGGCTCCAGGATGATTTCCGGCAGGTCGTCACCGAAGTCTTCCTTGAGGAAGCGGATGATTTCCTCTGCGTAGGTTTCCAGGCTGTTGGTGCGGGTGATGTAGTTGGCCGGGAAGCCACCGCCCATGTTGATCAGCTTCAGGTGGATGCCGTCTTCTTCTTTCAGGCGTTCGAAGATCACTTTGACCTTGGCGATCGCGGCGTCCCATACGCTGATGTCACGCTGCTGCGAGCCCACGTGGAACGACACGCCGTAGGGCACCAGGCCCAGGTCGCGAGCGAGGATCAGCAGGTCCATGGCCATGTCGGTCTGGCAGCCGAACTTGCGCGAAAGAGGCCAGTCTGCGGTGGTCGAACCTTCGGTGAGGATGCGCACATAGACTTTCGAGCCTGGTGCGGCCTTGGCGATGTTGCGCAGGTCGGCTTCGGAGTCGGTGGAGTACAGACGCACGCCCTTCTCATAGAAGTAGCGAATGTCCTTGGATTTCTTGATGGTGTTGCCGTAGCTGATCCGGTCGGCGCTGACGCCACGGTCGAGTACTTTGTCCAGCTCATAGATCGAGGCGATGTCGAAGCTAGAGCCTTTCTCCTTGAGCAGGTCGATGATCTCGACGGCCGGGTTGGCCTTGACCGCGTAGTAGACCTTGGCGAATTCGAAACCGGCACGCAGGTCGTCATAGGCCTGGCTGATCATCGCAGTATCGATCACCACGAACGGGGTTTCTTGCTTGTCGGCGAACGCCTTCATTTTTTGAAAGGTTTCGCGCGCGAAATAGTCTTCGACCTGGATCGACATACTTGGGAGCTCCTACTGGCAAACGTTAGTAATCAATGGGTGCAAATGAACGTCCTCCGTATCCCCACTTTGGTTCGCCTACTTCCCAAGGCATGTCGCCGAAAGCAAAAAGGCCACGGGAGGCGGTGCAGCCCTTGGCCTTGCTGTCTCGTCGTCAGTACTTGAGCCGGATGGATCGTTTCCAGCATGGACGTTCGGCGCGAACTTTAGGGCGTGAGGGGCTTGAGATCAACAAAAAATGTCGCGTTTTTGCACGCTTCCGTCGTGCGGTCCCGGACAGCTACTGATGTAACCGACCTGCGTGACAGTGTGATGTTCCCGTTAAAGGGCTATTTAAGGTGATTCAGGAGTGGGTAGGAGCGAGCTTGCTCGCGATGGTGGTTAACGATAACGCGTGCTGTCTGAATAAACGCGGCGTTTTCAAGTCCATCGCGAGCTCTCGAGCGTCGACCGGCTGCTCCACAGTTTCAATCAGGCCAGCGCAGCCTCGGCTGGCGAGACAATGCTGGTCTTGCCACCCCGGGAACGTCCGGAGCTCAGGTAGGCGGCAATCGACTCCTGTGTCACTTCCCCCAGGAACACCCGCTCTGCATCCATCACCGGCAGCCACGAGCGGTTGAACTCGTACATGCGCGACAGCAGGATGCGCAAGTGTTCGTCATAGGCTGCGGTGGCGTTGAATTCACGCAGGTATTGCCCGCAGTTGCCGCTCTGGCGGTGCAGGTCGCGGCGGCGCACGTAACCCAGGGCCTTATTGTCGGCGCACGTCACGACGACATAGCGACGGTCATGTTCGTCCATCAACTCCAGTGCCTCGGCCACCGGGGTGTCCGGGCTGACGGATGGCGCGTTGTCCGCCGCGTCTTCGGCTTTCACCAGCAGCAGGCGCTTGAGGGTGCTGTCCTGGCCGACGAAGTTGCTGACGAACTCATCGGCAGGATGGGCCAGCAGCGTGTCCGGATGGTCGATCTGCAACAGCTTGCCGGCACGGAAGATGGCGATCTTGTCGCCGAGCTTGATGGCCTCGTCGATGTCGTGGCTGACCATGATCACGGTCTTGTTCAGCGCCCGCTGCATCTCGAAGAACTCGTTCTGGATCATCTCGCGGTTGATCGGGTCGACCGCACCGAACGGCTCGTCCATCAGCAGCAACGGGGCATCGGCGGCCAGGGCGCGGATCACGCCGATTCGTTGTTGCTGGCCGCCGGACAATTCGCGTGGGTAGCGATGCAGGTAGTGCTTGGGTTCAAGCTTGATCATGCTCATCAACTCGCGGGCGCGATCGTGGCATTTCTGCTTGTCCCAACCCAGCAGGCGCGGCACCACCACAATGTTTTCCTCGATGGTCATGTTGGGGAACAGGCCGATCTGCTGGATCACATAACCGATGTTGCGACGCAGGGTGACTGCGTCGAGGTCGGTGGTGTCTTCGCCGTTGATCAGGATCTTGCCCGAGGTCGGCTTGATCAGGCGGTTGATCATCTTCAGCGTGGTGCTCTTGCCGCAGCCCGACGGCCCGAGGAATACGCAAATCTCGCCTTCGTTGACGGTCAGGCTCACCGAGTCCACGGCCTTTACGTCTTTGCCGTTGCTTTGAAAGGTCTTGGTCAGGTTTTGAAGTTCGATCATTTAAGCAGTCCTTTTGGAGTCAGCGAGCGTTGCAGCCACTGCAGAAGCAGGTCGGCGAAGATGGCCAGCAAGCTGACCAGCACCGCGCCGACGATCAGCATCGACATGTCGCTGCGGCTGATGGAAGCGAGAATGAGCACACCCAGGCCACCGGCACCGATGGTGGCGGCGATGGTCATCACCCCGATGTTCATGACCACGGCGGTGCGCACGCCAGCGAGGATCACCGGCACCGCAATCGGCAACTCGACCATGCGCAAGCGCTGGCCGAAGGTCATGCCGATGCCGCGTGCGGCTTCGCGAATGCCGGGTTCCACACTGGTCAGTGCCAGGTAGGTGTTACGCATGATCGGCAGCAGGGAGTACAGGAACACCGCGGTAATCGCCGGCATCGGTCCCAGGCCCTGGCCGAATGTCGAGTACACCGGCAGCAGCAAGCCGAACAGGGCAATCGACGGAATGGTCAGCAGCACCGTGGCGCTGGCTTGCAGGGGGCCGGCGAGTGACGGGAAGCGCGTCATCAGAATACCCAGTGGCACGCCGACCAGGATCGCCAGGGTGACGGCAATCCCGACCAGGGTGATGTGTTGCCAGGTCAAGTGCAGGACGAGCGGCCAGTCCAGGTGGGAAAAGGCGTTGAAAAACTCCATGGCTTTTCCTCCGGTTCAATTAACAGAAAGCAGTGGGTGCTGGCGCAGGAAATCAGCGGCCACGGCCGACGGGCTTTCATGGTTGACGTCGACCCGGGCGTTGAGCTGGCGCATGGTTTCGTCGTCGAACAGATCGGCCAGCGGTTTGAGCTGCGCGGCCAGTTGCGGGTGGGTGTCGAGGTAGGCCTGGCGTACCACGGGGGCGGCGGTGTAGTCGGGGAAGTAGTGTTTGTCGTCTGCCAGCAACTTGAGTTTGAAGGCGTTGAGGCGGCCGTCCGTGGTGTAGACCAACCCGGCAAACACCTGGCCATTGCGCAGCGCGGTGTAGACCAGGCCGGCATCCATCTGGCGGATGTTACGCCGGGTCAGGTCCATGTCGTAGCGCTTGAGCATGCCGGCCAGGCCGTCGGAACGGTTGGCAAACTCGGTGTCCAGCGCCACCAGCGGTTGGTCGTTGGCCGCATTGCGCAACGCGGTGTCGAGCTCACTGATCGTATTGATCTGCGGGTAGCGGGCGGCGACGTTTTCCGGCAACGCCAAGGCGTAGGTGTTGCTGAATTTCGACGGTGAAAGCCAGGTCAGGCCCTTCTTCGCGTCCAGCTCAGTGACCCGTGCCAGTGACTGCTGGCTGTCGAGTTTTTCCGTGACATGGTTGTAGGACACCAGTGACACACCGGTGTATTCCCAGACCAGATCCAGTTGTCCGGTTTCCTGGGCGCTGCGGGCCAGGTTGCTGCCCAGGCCGCCAGTAACCTGAGCGTCATAGCCCTGGGTGCGCAAGTATTGAGCGGTGATTTCGGCCAGTAGGGTTTGTTCGGTGAATACGCGCGCGCCAATGCGAATCAGCGGTTTTTCCGCGGCGTGGGCAATTCCTGCGCACAGCAGGACGCAGCCTAGTAAAAAGCGAATGGTTTTCATGAGTCTTCCTTTACCGGGGCTTAAGACGGGCGGAGGCCGCGTTCCAGCCAGAGGCGGCTGGCCAGGGTCACCAGGCCGTCGAGCAACAAGGCCAGCAGGGCGGTGCAGGCTGCGCCGAGGATCAGTTGCGGCTGATTGTTCAAGGCAATGCCGGGAAAAATCAGGCTGCCCAGGCTGTTGGCGCCGATCAGGAATGCCAGCGGTGCGGTGCCGACGTTGATCGCCAGGGCTACGCGCACGCCACCGATGATGATCGGTATGGCATTGGGTAGCTCGACCCGCCACAGCACCTGGCGTGGGGTCATGCCGATACCGACGGCGGCTTCCTTGAGTGAACCCTGAACGTTTTTCAGGCCTTCGTAGGTGTTGCGCACGATGGGCAGCAGGGAGGCGAGGAACAGGGCGAAGATTGCAGGGCCGCTGCCGATGCCGAGGATCCCCAGGGCGATGGCGAGGACCGCGAGAGGCGGGACGGTGTTGGCGATGTTGAAGAGTTGCATGAAGCGTTCGGCACGTCCGACCAGGGTCGGGCGGCTGAGCAGGATACCGGCGGGGATGCCCACGACAAGGGCGGCCAGCATGGAAGCGAGGACGAGAATCAGGTGAGCTTGCAGGTAAAACAACAAATCGTCGCGGTACAGTTCGATCGTGTTGATGCCGATCCAGTGAATCAGCAGGGCCAGAAGCGCGATGACAACCGCACCTCCTGTCAGCCCTTTGCCATAGCGGATAGCCACAGGCGGACTCCTATTTTTTTAGTCGGCGCACGCTTTCCCGTGTGGCATGCCATACCTGGCTGCCGGGAGGAGCGTTCGCGAAAAGCAGCTCTATCGATGCCGGCAAATGCGGCGTGAAATCGAGCCATGAGCACAGCCTCGTCAGGCTGACTTGCAGGTATTTCAGCCCCTGACGATGGGTCGTAACAGGGGAGTGGACGCCTCCACGGCCTCAAAGGTTCCCATCTCAGGCAGCATTTGGCCACCCCTAATGTGCTCAACGGTTCGGTTCTGGGATCAACTTGGGCTATAATCGCCGCCCTTTTTTGAATCACCTGCCAGGCGATTTCCCATGACCAAACAGGCCGCCGAAGTCGCGAAACGCCGCACTTTCGCCATTATTTCCCACCCCGATGCGGGTAAAACCACCATCACCGAGAAGCTCTTGCTGATGGGCAAGGCGATTGCGGTTGCCGGCACGGTGAAATCTCGCAAATCCGACCGCCATGCCACCTCCGACTGGATGGAAATGGAAAAGCAGCGGGGTATCTCCATTACCACGTCGGTCATGCAGTTCCCGTATCGCGATCACATGATCAACCTGCTCGACACCCCGGGCCACGAAGACTTCTCCGAAGACACCTACCGCACCCTGACGGCGGTCGACTCGGCACTGATGGTCCTCGACGGCGGTAAGGGTGTAGAGCCACGGACCATTGCCCTGATGGACGTCTGCCGTCTGCGCGATACGCCGATTGTCAGCTTCATCAACAAACTCGACCGTGACATTCGCGACCCGATCGAACTGCTCGACGAAATCGAAGCAGTCCTGAAGATCAAGGCCGCGCCGATCACCTGGCCGATCGGTTGCTACCGTGACTTCAAGGGTGTCTACCACCTCGCCGACGACTACATCATTGTCTACACCGCCGGCCACGGCCACGAGCGGACCGAGGTGAAGATCATCGAGAAGCTCGACTCCGATGAAGCCCGCGCCCACCTGGGCGATGAGTACGAACGCTTCATCGAGCAGCTGGAACTGGTGCAGGGCGCCTGCCACGAGTTCAACCAGCAGGAGTTCATGGACGGCCAGCTGACGCCGGTGTTCTTCGGTACCGCACTGGGTAACTTTGGGGTCGATCACGTGCTCGACGCCGTGGTCAACTGGGCACCGAAGCCATTGGCCCGGGTTGCCAACGAGCGCACCGTGGAACCGGTGGAAGAGAAGTTCACCGGCTTCGTGTTCAAGATCCAGGCGAACATGGACCCCAAGCACCGCGACCGTATCGCCTTCATGCGTATCTGCTCCGGCAAGTACGAAAAAGGCATGAAGATGCGCCACGTGCGTACGGGCAAGGACGTGCGGATCGGCGATGCGCTGACCTTCTTCTCGTCCGAGCGTGAGCAACTGGAAGAAGCTTTTGCCGGCGACATCATCGGCCTGCACAACCACGGCACCATCCAGATCGGCGACACCTTCAGCGAAGGCGAAACCCTGGGCTTCACCGGCATCCCGCACTTCGCCCCGGAACTGTTCCGTCGCGTACGCCTGAAGGACCCGCTGAAATCCAAGCAACTGCGCCAGGGCTTGCAGCAGCTGGCCGAAGAGGGCGCCACCCAGGTGTTCTTCCCGGAACGCAGCAACGACATCATCCTCGGCGCCGTCGGTGTGCTGCAGTTCGATGTGGTCGCCAGCCGCCTTAAAGAGGAATACAAGGTTGAGTGCGCCTACGAGCCGATCACCGTGTGGTCCGCGCGCTGGATCGATTGCAGCGATAAGAAGAAGCTCGAAGAGTTCAGCATCAAGGCGGTGGAAAACCTCGCCCTGGATGGCGGCGGTCACCTGACCTACCTGGCCCCGACCCGGGTCAACCTGGCGCTGATGGAAGAGCGCTGGCCAGATGTGAAGTTCCGCGCGACCCGTGAGCATCATTAAGCGCTGACACGTCACATCCCAAGCCCCGCCGCGAAAGCCGCGGGGTTTTTTATGGGCTGCCGAAAATCCTATGGGCTGCCGAAAATCCACGGTGGGAGCGTCGCCCGACTCTCTTTCACAGGAGCCCTTATCAAGTCTGAAATAACCATTCGCTATGGCGGTTATGCAAAACCAGTCTGTTGATCAATGGTATTTCCGCCCATTCATTAGCGTCCTATCTGGAGAACCGACTCAATCGGAACTAGATTTCACTCAGCGCCAGACGGGCACTCCTGCTTCACACAAAAAAAGGATGGAATCGACGATGAGCAAGTTTCTACGCATGGTGTTGCTATTGAAGGTGCTGGTGATCTGGTCCCTGGGGACCTCGATGGCGTGGGCCGAGTGCCCGGATCATGGTGAGCAGGTGTCGAGTGGGCATGGGGCACAGGGTGAGCTGATGCTCGCCAAGTCCGAATCCGAGCCGGGTGACCAGGATCAGGGTGGCAGCAAGGGTGATGACGATTCGACCACTGAAGAGCCGGACACCGATGAAGGTGATAGCCAGACGTAGATCGCGGGCAAAAGAAAACCCCTCCCGGCGGACTGATGCGCAGTCCTGGAGGAGGGGTTTGGTTAACGCGGTTCAGGAAGCGCCCCGATAGGGTAATGCCGATCAGTTAAGGAGATGAGGTCGAATGTGTAGGAGCGAGCGGGCTCGCGATGAACTCAAGAACAACGCGTTCAATCAGAAAACACGCGTTATCGTTAACGTCCATCGCGAGCCTGCTCGCTCCTACAAAGGTCTGCGTTCACCTAACTGACTGGCATTGCCCCGATAGGGCGCTTGTTCATGCCCGGCTTATTACGATGAATTGCTCGGCGTAATGGCAGGCCACCTGACGGTTGTCGAGCGGGCGCAAGGCCGGCTCTTCTTTGCTGCAACGTTCGGTCGCGTACGGGCAGCGCTTGTGGAAAGCGCAGCCGGACGGCGGGTTCAGCGGGTTGGGCAGTTCGCCGACGATCTTGATCTTCGGCTTGTTCGGATCCGGGTGGATGGTGGGTGTCGCCGACAGCAGGGCCTGGGTGTACGGGTGCAGCGGACGGGTGTAGATGTCTTCCTTCGGGCCCATTTCCACCGGCCGGCCGAGGTACATCACCATCACGTGATCGGCGACGTGACGCACCACGGCTAGGTTGTGGGAGATGAACACGTAGGCGGTGTTGAACTCTTGCTGCAGGTCCATGAACAGGTTCAGCACCTGGGCCTGGATCGACACGTCCAGCGCCGAGGTCGGTTCGTCCGCCACCAGCACCTTGGGTTGCAGCATCATGGCGCGGGCCAGGGCGATCCGCTGGCGCTGGCCGCCGGAGAACATGTGCGGATAACGCTGGTAGTGCTCGGGACGCAAGCCGACCTGCTTCATCATCGCCTGGACTTTTTCGCGACGTTCGCTGGCCGAGAGGTTGGTGTTGATCAACAACGGCTCGGCCAGTTGGTCGCCGATCTTCTGCCGTGGGTTGAGTGACGCGTAAGGGCTCTGGAACACCATCTGCACGTCTTTGCGCAGTTGCTTGCGCTGGGCCTTGTTGGCGCCGGCCACTTCCTGCCCGGCGATTTGCAAGGAGCCGGAGGACGGCTCTTCGATCAGCGTCAGGGCACGGGCCAGGGTGGATTTGCCGCAACCGGATTCGCCCACGACGGCCAGGGTCTTGCCGGCTTCCAGCTCGAACGATACGCCGTTCAGTGCGCGAACCGTCGCATGGCCTTTGAACAGGCCGCGGGAAACTTCGTAGTGACGGGTCAGGTCACGGGCGGTGAGAACGACGGCCATTACGCCACCTCCTGATTCAAAGGATAGAAGCAGCGGGCGAGGCTGTTGCTTTTCGGGTCCAGGGTTGGACGTTGTTGACGGCAGTTGTCCTGCACGTAGGGGCAGCGTGGCGACAGCAGGCAGCCCTGCGGACGGTCATAGCGGCCAGGAACGATACCCGGCAGCGTGGCCAGGCGGGAAGAACCCAGGCTGTGTTCGGGAATCGCCTTGAGCAGCGCTTCGCTGTAAGGGTGTGCCGGGATGTCGAACAGTTGTGGCACCTGACCGACTTCCACCGCCTGTCCTGCGTACATCACGCACACGCGCTGGGCGGTTTCGGCGACGACCGCGAGGTCGTGGGTGATCAGCACCAGGCCCATGTTCTGCTCTTTTTGCAGGGCCAGCAGCAGGTCCATGATCTGCGCCTGGATGGTCACGTCCAGGGCCGTGGTCGGCTCATCCGCGATCAGCAGCTTGGGCTCGCCGGCAATGGCCATGGCGATTGCCACGCGTTGGCTCATCCCGCCGGAGAGTTGGTGCGGGTAGGCGTCCATGCGGCTCGCGGCGCCCGGGATTTCCACTTTTTCCAGCAGTTCGATGGCGCGCTTGCGGGCGGCCTTGCCGGACATTTTCAGGTGCAGGCGCAGCACTTCTTCAATCTGGAAGCCCACGGTGTAGCTCGGGTTCAGCGCGGTCATCGGGTCCTGGAAGACCATCGCCAGGTCTTTGCCGACGATCTGCCGGCGCTGGCGATTGCTCAGCTTGAGCATGTCCTTGCCGTCGAAGCTGAGGGCGTCGGCGGTGACGATGCCGGGATGTTCGATCAGGCCCATCAGCGCCATCATGGTCACGGACTTGCCGGACCCCGACTCGCCCACGATGGCCAGCACTTCGCCCTTGTCCACGGTCAGGTCCAGACCATCGACCACGGGAACGGCGTTCTTGTCGCCGAAGCGAACGTTGAGATTCTTGATTTCCAACAATGACATGTGAATCCCCTCAGGCGGCGTTCTTGAGTTTCGGGTCCAGCGCATCGCGCAGGCCGTCGCCCATCAGGTTGATTGCCAGCACGCTGAGCAAAATGGTCAAGCCAGGCAGGCTGACGACCCACCAGGCGCGTTCGATGTAGTCGCGAGCCGAAGCCAGCATGGTGCCCCACTCGGGGGTTGGCGGTTGTACGCCGAGGCCGAGGAAGCCCAGTGCGGCGGCATCGAGAATCGCCGAGGAGAAGCTCAGGGTCGCCTGGACGATCAGCGGCGCCATGCAGTTGGGCAGCACGGTGATGAACATCAGGCGTGGCAGGCCGGCACCGGCCAGGCGCGCGGCGGTCACGTAGTCGCGGTTCAGCTCGCCCATCACCGCGGCGCGGGTCAGGCGGACGTAGGACGGCAGGGACACGATGGCGATGGCGATGACGGTGTTGATCAGGCCTGGGCCGAGGATGGCGACGATCGCCACGGCCAGCAGCAAGGAGGGCAGGGCCAGCATGATGTCCATCAGGCGCATGATGGTCGGGCCAAGCATGCGCGGGAAGAACCCGGCGAACAGACCCAGCAGGATCCCTGGAATCAGCGACATGACCACCGATGACAGGCCGATCAGCAGCGACAGGCGCGAGCCCGCGATCAGGCGCGACAACAGGTCGCGACCCAGCTCGTCGGTACCGAGCAGGAACTGCATTTGCCCGCCTTCCAGCCAGGCCGGAGGAGTCAGCAGGAAATCGCGGTATTGCTCGCTCGGGTTATGAGGGGCAACCCAGGGGGCGAAGATCGCGCAGAAGATCACCAGCAGCATGAACATCAGGCCGGCAACGGCGCCCTTGTTCTTGGAGAACGCTTGCCAGAATTCTTTGTACGGGGACGGATAGAGCAGGCTGGTGTCGACTGCTACGGAGGGTGTTGGAGTACTCATTCGTAGGGTCTCAGCGCTGGTGGCGGATGCGTGGGTTTGCGAAGCCATAAAGAATATCCACTACAAAGTTGACCAGAATCACCAGGCAGGCGATTAACAGAATGCCGTTTTGCACCACCGGGTAGTCCCGGGCGCCGATGGCTTCGATCAGCCATTTGCCGATGCCGGGCCAGGAGAAGATGGTTTCGGTCAGTACCGCACCGGCCAGCAATGTGCCGACCTGCAGGCCGACCACGGTCAGTACCGGGATCAGGGCGTTGCGCAGGCCATGCACGAAGACCACGCGTGCCGGCGACAGGCCTTTGGCCCGTGCGGTACGGATGTAGTCTTCACGCAGTACTTCGAGCATCGAGGAGCGGGTCATCCGGGCGATCACCGCCAGCGGGATGGTGCCCAGCACGATGGCCGGCAGAATCAGGTGGTGCAGGGCATCGAAGAACGCCCCGGTGTCATCGGCCAGCAAGGTGTCGATGAGCATGAAGCCGGTGCGTGGCTCAATGTCGTAAAGCAGGTCGATCCGCCCGGAAACCGGAGTCCAGCCCAGGGACACCGAGAAGAACATGATCAGGATCAGGCCCCACCAGAAGATCGGCATCGAATACCCGGCCAGGGAAATACCCATGACCCCGTGGTCGAACAGCGATCCTCGCTTGAGTGCCGCGATGACGCCCGCCAGGAGCCCCAGGATGCCGGCGAACAGCAGCGCAGCCATGGACAATTCCAGTGTTGCCGGGAACAGTGAGGTGAACTCGCTCCATACACTTTCACGGGTACGCAGGGATTCACCCAGGTCACCCTGGGCCAGCTTACCGATGTAGTCCAGGTACTGGGCATACAGCGGTTTGTTCAGACCAAGGCGTTCCATTGCCTGAGCATGCATTTCGGGATCGACCCGACGTTCGCCCATCATCACTTCCACGGGGTCGCCGGGAATCATGCGAATCAATGCGAATGTCAGCAGGGTGATGCCGAAGAACGTGGGGATCAACAGCCCCAATCGGCGGGCAATAAAACTAAACATCTTCTGGTGTACCTCATCAGCCGGTTCGGCGTTCCCGGCAGCGTCGAGAGCAACGTTGCCGGGTGTTTTCTTATCTACTTCACTCGGGTAGTAGCGAAGTTGTTAGTGGTCAGGGGGCTGATGTGATAGCCCTCGACGTTGTTGCGCATAGCCGTGAACATTCGAGTGTGCGCCATGCTGATCCATGGCTGGTCCTGGTGGAAGATCTCCTGGGCCTGTTCGTAGAGCGCCGCGCGTGCTGCCGGGTCGGTCTTCTCACGGGCCTGGTCGATCAAGGCCTGGAACTTGGCGTTGCACCAGCGAGCGTAGTTTTCTCCGTTTTTGGCGGCCTCGCAACTGAGCATAGGCGTCAGAAAATTATCCGGGTCGCCGTTATCGCCCGCCCATCCAGCGGACACCATGTCGTGCTCGCCATTTTTGGCGCGCTTGAGCATTTCGCCCCACTCCATGACTCGAATGTCGACCTTGATGCCGACCTTGTCCAGGTCCGACTGCATCATCTGTGCCCCGAGCATCGGGTTCGGGTTGGTCGGGCCACCGCCGTTACGGGTGAACAGGGTGAACACGGTGCCTTCGGGCACGCCGGCTTCCTTGAGCAGGGCGCGAGCCTTGTCCAGGTCGTGCGGCGGGTTCTGAAGTGCGTGGTTGAAGCCCAGCAGGGTTTGTGGGTACGGGTTGACCCCGACCGTGGCGTTGCCCTTGCCGAACAGGGCGCTGACGTAGGCCTGCTTGTCGAACGCGATTTCAATGGCCCGGCGCACGCGCACGTCGTTCATGTACGGGCGTGTGGTGTTCAGCGCGATGTACGAGGTGGTCATGGCCTCGAGCTCGGCGACCTGCAGGTTCGGGTCTTTCTTGATGCTGGGGATGTCATCGGGCTTGGGATACAGCGCGATCTGGCACTCGTTGGCCTTGAGCTTTTGCAGGCGAACGTTGTTGTCGGTGGCAATCGCCAGGATCAAGGCTTCGCTGGGTGGCGCACCGCGGAAGTACTCGGTGTTGGCCTTGAAGCGAACCTGTGCATCCTTGGCATAGCGCTGGAACACGAAGGGGCCGGTGCCGATCGGCTTGTTATTGAGGTCGCCCGTCTTGTTGGCCTTGAGCAACTGGTCGGCGTATTCGGCCGGGTAGATCGAGGCGAATGCCATGGCCACGTCCGGCAGGAAGGGGGCTTCCGGGCGGGTCAGGGTGAACTTGACGGTGTAGTCGTCGACTTTCTCGACGCTCTTGAGCAGTTCCTTGAAGCCCATGCTCTCAAAGTACGGGAAGCCCACGCTCGATTTGTCATGCCACGGGTGTTTCGGGTCCAGCTGACGCTGGAAGCTCCAGACCACGTCGTCGGCATTCATGTCGCGGGTCGGCTTGAAATAATCTGTGGTGTGGAACTTCACACCTTTGCGCAGGTGGAAGGTGTAGGTCAGGGCGTCAGGGCTGATTTCCCAGCTCTCGGCCAGTGCCGGTTCGATGTCGGTGGTGCCGGGCTTGAAGCCCACCAGACGATTGAAGATGGTTTCGGACACCGCATCGCCTGTGACTGCAGTCGTGTACTGGACCATATCGAAGCCTTCCGGGCTGGCTTCGGTACAGACCACCAAGGGCTTGGCCGAGGCGCCGACAGCGACACTCAGCAGCGCGGCGGCGATGGCCGCTCGTAAAGGAAGCTTGTTCATCAATAACCCCTCTGCAATCAGTTGGATCAACGTCGCAGAACGGCCGCTCGTCATTGAGTCAGCCGTTCGACGGGTGCTTAGAGAATGTTGAATGGAATGGTGGTGACCAGACGGAACTCGTTGATGCTGCCGTCAGCCTGGTTTTCGCTCGCACGGTGCGCGGTGTAGGTCGCACGCACGGTGGTGGCTTTCAGAGGACCGCTTTGAATGGCGTAGGTGGAGCCGATGCCGTATTCATAGTGGTGTTCGCCATCCATCGACTGCACGCCGTCGTAACCGCCGCCGGTGTAGTGGGTGCCGTCGATGCCCCAGCCGCGAGCCTGGTAGATGTTGAACTTCAGGCCTGGCACGCCGTATTCGGCCATGTTCAGGCCGTAGGCCACCTGGAAGGATTTCTCGTTCGGGCCGTTGAAGTCCGAGAGCAGGGAGTTGGCCAGGTAGATGCCGTTGGTTTCATGCAGGTAGTCGAAGTACTCGTTACCGTTGATCTCCTGATAGGACAGGGTCAGGGTGTGGGCCTGGTGGGTCAGGCCGAACGACAGCGAGTAGGTGTCGTTGTCGATGTTGCCGAGCTTGGCCTGGCCTTCATCCTGGGTCTTGTAGTAGTTCAGGCCGGTGGTCAGGCTCAGCACCGAGCTGTCGCCCAGCACGTGGGTGGCGCCGAAGTAGTACTGGTTCCAGAGATCTTCAGCCTGGGTGCCCCAGAAGCTGGTGGTCAGGCTGGCGAATGGCGAGTAGCTGATACCGGCGGTGTGGACGTGATCGGCTTCGGCATTGATGTCACCGTACTCGGAGCGGAATTTGCTCAGGCTTTCTTCGGTACGCGGTGAGTTGCGGTCGAAGGTGGCCACGTCGAAGGCCAGGTTGTTCAGTTCTTCGCTGTGCAGGGCCACACCCTGGAAGCTGGACGGCAGGGCACGGTTGCCGATGACGTCGACTTGCGGGCTGCTGAAGTTCATGCGGCCGGCGGTCAGGGTAGTGTTGGAGAGGCGTGCCTTGACGTTGGCCAGGCCCAGCTTGCTCCACTGGCCCTGGGCGTCGCCGCCTTCTTTGGTCAGCGTACGGTTGTTGCCCGCGCCTGGACGAGTACCCGGTGCGCCACCGTTGTTGGACGCCAGGTTCTCGCGGTCGCGTTCCAGCGCGACGGCGTTGTAGGCCGCCAGCTCAGTGCTGAAGCCGACGGGACCCTCGGTGAAGCCCGAGTTGTACTTGATGATGGTGCCCTGCACCCAGTTGATACGACGATCAGTGTCGACCGACTGACCGTCTTTTTTGTACTTGAACTTGCCCCCACGCTTGAGCTGTTCGTTGGCGTACCAGTTACGGGTACTGCCGTCGATCTTCTGGCCTTCGATGAAACCGGTGGCCTCGGACTGCGCATTGTTGGTGTTCACGGTCACCGGGTTGAACGCCTGGCTCTGGGGTTCGGCATAAGCGGTAGCCGTAATGCTGCTGATGGCCAATGCCAACAGTGCTGTGTTGCTCAGTTTCATCAGTGAAGCTCCTTTCTTTCTTTTTTTTAATGCCGGTCTTTTTCGGTGATCCGGCTATTTGGTTTCGAACTCATTCAAGGCATCGCAAACGTTTGCTTATGGCGTGATCGCCGAATTCAGGCAACAGCTTTGCGTGAGGGCGAAAATCGCCCTCAGGGTTCTGGCTAATCAGTTATTGGTCGATGCTGACGCCCGAGAACACGTTACGGCCGAAGGGGCTGACCTTGAAACCTTCGACTTTGGCGTTCAACGGCTGGTTGACCGTCGAGTGGGCCACTGGGGTGATCGGCACTTGCTGCTTGAGCAATTGCTGAGCCTGTTTGTAGAGCACCGTGCGCTGGTCACGATCGGTGACAATCTTGGCCTGCTTGATCAGCTTGTCGTATTGCGGGTCACACCACATGGAGTAGTTGTTGCCGCCAATCGCATCGCAGCTGTACAGGGTGCCCAGCCAGTTGTCCGGGTCCCCGTTGTCACCGGTCCAGCCGATCAGGCTGATGTCGTGCTCGCCATTTTTGGTGCGCTTGATGTACTCGCCCCATTCGTAGCTGACGATCTTCACGTTCAGGCCGATTTTCGCCCAGTCCGCCTGGAGCATTTCAGCCATCAGCTTGGCGTTCGGGTTGTAGGGGCGCTGTACCGGCATGGCCCACAAGGTGATTTCGGTGCCTTCCTTGACCCCGGCGGCCTTGAGCAACTCCTTGGCTTTTTCCGGGTTGTAGGCGGCGTCCTTGATCGTCTCGTCGTAGGACCACTGGGTCGGTGGCATGGCGTTGACGGCCAGTTGCCCGGCGCCCTGGTACACGGCGTTGAGGATGCCTTGCTTGTTCACCGCCATGTCCAGCGCCTGACGCACTTCGAGCTGGTCGAAGGGTTTATGCCGCACGTTGTAGGCGATGTAGCCGAGGTTGAAGCCCGGCTTCTCGATCAGTTGCAGCTTGGGGTCTTTTTTCAGCGCGTCGACATCGGCCGGGCGAGGGTGCAGGGTGATCTGGCATTCGCCAGCCTTGAGCTTCTGCACACGTACCGAGGCGTCGGTGTTGATGGCGAAAATCAGCTGGTCGAGCTTGACGCGGCTCGGGTCCCAGTACTGTTTGTTGCCCGCGTAGCGGATCTGCGAGTCTTTCTGGTAGCGCTGGAACACGAACGGACCGGTGCCGACCGGCTTCTGGTTGATCTCGCTGGGCTTGCCGGCGGCGAGCAACTGGTCGGCGTATTCGGCGGAGAGGATCGAGGCGAAGCTCATGGCGATGTTCTGGATGAACGCGGCGTCGACCGAGTTCAGGGTCATGACCACGGTCAGCGGCCCGGTCTTTTCGACCTTGGCGATGTTCTTGTTCAGGCTCATCCCGTTGAAGTATGGGAACTCGGTCGGGTAAGCCTTACGGAAGGGGTGCTCGGGGTTGAGCATGCGGTTGAAGGTGAACAGCACGTCATCGGCATTGAAATCCCGGCTCGGTGTGAAGTACTTGGTGGTGTGGAATTTCACCCCTTCGCGCAGGTGGAAAGTGTACGTGAGGCCATCTTCGGAAACATCCCAGCGGGTAGCCAGGCCGGGTACGACAGTGGTGGCACCCTTTTCAAACTCGGCCAGCCGGTTGTACAGCGGCTCGGCGGCATCGTTGTCGGTAGCGGTGGTGTATTGCGCCGTGTCGAAGCCCGCCGGGCTGCCTTCGGAGCAAAACACCAGGCTGTTGTTGGCGGCGTGGCTGATGGATGTGGCGGCCAGCAGGCCGGTGCCCAACAATGCGGATAAAACCAAGGTATGGCGCATGACGCTCCCTCTTTTTTAGATGTTAAGCAGTGAGTCGTCGCCCCGTCCGAGGGCGTGCAGGTATCACTGGTCCAAAGCCATGGATTCAGCAGGTGCAATACGGTCGGACTCCGACGGTAGGAGTCGAAGACCAGGCAGTAAATGCATAAGGTCTGAAAAACAGGTAGGAAAATGCGACGGGTCCTAAACCTGCAGCGGTAGTCCACAGTGGTTTGGGATGTAGGCGATTTCCGCTGTCTTGGCAGATTGAGCCGTGGCGACGTCAGGGACGTCGCCACGACAAAACCTTATTTGCTGACGCTGACGCCGTAGAAGGAGTTCAACCCAAACGGGCTGATCTTGTAGTCCTGTACGGAGTTGCGCATGGGTTGATACACCGTCGAGTGCGCGATAGGTGTCATCGGGACTGCATCTTTGAGGAGGTGTTGCGCCTGCTTGTACAGCTTGGTGCGTTCGGCGACGTCGGTGGTGGCCTTGGCTTGCTTGATGATGGCGTCGTAAGGCTTGTCGCACCATTTCGAGAAGTTGTTGCCGCTCAGGGAGTCGCAGCCGAACAGTACGTTCAACCAGTTGTCCGGGTCACCGTTGTCACCGCTCCAGCCAATGATCATGGCCTGGTTCTCGCCACCTTTGGAGCGCTTGATGTACTCGCCCCATTCGTAGCTGACGATGTTGACCTTCAAGCCGATCTTCGCCCAGTCCGACTGCAGCATTTCAGCCATCAACTTGGCGTTCGGGTTGTACGGACGTTGAACCGGCATGGCCCACAGGGTGATCTCGGTGCCTGGCTTGATGTCGGCTTTCTTGAGCAGCTCCTTGGCCTTCTCCGGATCGTACTTGGCATCCTTGATGGTGTCGTCGTAGGACCACTGGGTCGGTGGCATGGCGTTGACCGCCAGCTGGCCGGCACCCTGGTACACCGAGTCGATGATCTGCTGCTTGTTCACCGCCATGTCCAGCGCCTGGCGTACTTCGAGCTTGGCCAGTGGGTTGGCGTCGGTGCGGCCCTTGAGGACCGGCATGACGTTATAGGCGATGTAGCCCAGGTTGAAGCCGGCCTGGCTTGGCAGTTTCAGGTTTTTGTCTTCACCCAGGGCCTTGAGATCGGCCGGACGCGGGAAGAGGGTGACCTGGCATTCGTTTTTCTTCAGCTTCTGGATACGTACCGACGGGTCGGTGGTGATGGCGAAGATCAGGTTGTCGATCTTCACGTCTTCCGGCTTCCAGTACTCCTTGTTACCCGTGTAACGGATGTTGGAGTCTTTCTGGTAGCTCTTGAACACGAACGGACCGGTGCCGATCGGCTTCTGGTTGATGTCGCCCGGCTTGCCTTCCTTCAACAGTTTGTCGGCGTATTCGGCGGACTGGATGGAGGCGAAGCTCATGGCCATGTTCTGGATGAACGCGGCGTCGACCGTGCCCAGCGTGAACTTGACGGTATGGTCGTCGATCTTTTCGATGTTCTTGATGTTGGTGTCCATCCCCATGTCCGTGAAGTACGGGAACTCGGTGGGGTAGGCTTTGCGGAACGGCATGTCCTTGTCGATCATGCGGTTGAAGGTGAACAGCACGTCGTCGGCGTTGAACTCACGAGTCGGCTTGAAATACGGCGTGGTATGGAACTTCACCCCTTCGCGCAGATGGAAGGTGTAAGTCAGGCCATCCGGGGAAACGTCCCAGCTGGTGGCCAGGCCTGGAATAACGGCGGTGCCGCCACGTTCGAACTGACTCAAGCGGTTGAACATGGTTTCTGCTGAGGCGTCGAAGTCGGTTCCGGTGGTGTACTGACCAGGGTCGAAACCGGCCGGACTCCCTTCGGAGCAAAACACCAGGTTAGTCGCAGCGGAGGCGAAAGGTGCGCTAGCCAACAGGCTTGCGCCGACTAAAAACGGAATGACCGCGTGTTTAAGCATGGTGGCCTCATGATTTGTTGTCATTTTTGGAATTAGAGGACGACCTCGTGAGTCGACCTGCGGATACTTATGCAGGGCCTGTACCCAATGCAAGATCCAGAGCGGCTACAAGCCTTAAACAGTGGCACGAACGTACCTTAATGTCGCATTTGTGTAAGTCCTGACGCATTTGACCGTTTGCGCGGGGTGTTTTCGGTGCAAATGGCGCCCTGAATCGGTGCGCAAGGCGGGTTTTTCGCACCTCGCCGGAGCATGTTGTTACTTATCCAGACCTCAGCCTAGACGGGTTTCGGCTCGGTAGCGGGGAAGTGTATCGAAGGGTGTGAAGCGGTTTTTTACCGCGCCAGCCTTACAGGCTGATGGGGGGAT
Source organism: Pseudomonas sp. Irchel s3a18 (assembly GCF_900187535.1). NCBI lineage: Bacteria > Pseudomonadati > Pseudomonadota > Gammaproteobacteria > Pseudomonadales > Pseudomonadaceae > Pseudomonas > Pseudomonas sp. Irchel s3a18. Next base: position 189,019 of record NZ_FYDV01000006.1, read on the forward strand.
CCTTCCCGGGCGCGGGAAGGATCATGGGGCGGGTTACGGCATCAGCACTTCGATCGAGCCATCGGCGGTCATGCCGACCTGGCTGGTACCGGCCTCGACGTCCGGGGTGACCGGAGCGGCATCCATGGCGGCAGCTTTCATCATCATCGGCGCACGCAGGTAAGGCTGTGGATAGCCACTGGTATGGAGGTTCAGGTTGACGATCTTGTAGCCCTTGCCACCCAGCGCCTCGGTGGTCAGTTGAGCGCGGGCCTTGAAGGCGTTCACGGCTTCCTTGAGCAGTGCGTCTTCGCTGGCCTTGCGGGTCGGCGTGGCGATGGCGAAATCCATACCGCCCATTTTCAGGTCGGTCAGCAGTTCGCCGGTGAGTTTGGACAGCGCCGCAAAGTCCGAGCTTTCCAGGCGCAGTTCGGCGCGTTCACGCCAGCCGGTGATCTTCTGGCCCTTGGCGTCGTAGATCGGGTAGCTGTTGCGGCTGCCTTGACGCAGGGAAATGTCCTTGACCTGTTTGGCCTGGCCCAGTGCCTTGTTCATGGTGGTGCTGACCTCGGCGGCGAGTTTGGCCGGGTCGGTGTTCTGCGCTTCGGTGTAAAGGGTCACGATCATCAGGTCGCGAGCCACTTCCTGGCTGACTTCGGCGCGCAGGGAAATCTGGTTGTAATGCAGCTCGTCCGCGGCCAGGGCCGGGAGGCTGGCGAGGGTGCCGGCACTGAGGGCGAGAAGGGCGGCACTGCGGCGCAATGTAGTCATGAAAGCTCCTTGGGTGGTGCGCAGGGATAAAAATGCGAACCTGCGTGAAACCATCAGACTCAATGGAGCAGCTGCAAGTTTCAAGCTGTAAGCTGCAAGTTTTAAACGGCGCGCTTCAAGCTTTTACTTGTAGCTTGCCGCTTGAAACTTGCAACCGCTTCTATGTGACGCTTTGCCGCACTTTTGCCTGTCAGGGCCCCCGCCTGGTTATACTTGGCGCGATCCGCCTGGAGCGCTCATCAGGAGAGCTCATGCTCGCCCCCGTACAACTGCTTTCCGCCACTCGCCAGAACCTGTGGCGACTGACATTCATCCGCACCCTGGTGCTGGCCGCCCAGGCCGGTTCGGTGGGGCTTGCCTACTGGTTCGATCTGTTGCCACTGCCCTGGGTCGAGCTGGCGATGACCCTTGGCTGCTCGATGCTGCTGTGTGTGTTCACCGCCGTCCGGTTGCGCACGTCATGGCCGGTGACCGAGCTTGAATACGCGGTGCAGTTGGCTTGTGACCTGTTTATCCACAGTGCACTGCTGTATTTCTCGGGCGGCTCGACCAACCCGTTCGTTTCCTATTATCTGGTGCCACTGACCATCGCCGCTGTCACGCTGCCGTGGCGCTACTCGGTGATCCTGTCGGGTATTGCGCTGGCGCTGTACACCATGCTGCTGGCGCAGTTTTATCCGCTGGAAACCTTCCCGATGTACCGGGAAAAAATGCAGATCTACGGCATGTGGCTGAGCTTCGCCCTGGCCGCGGCGGTGATCACCTTCTTTGCCGCGCGCATGGCTGAAGAGTTGCGCCGCCAGGAAGAACTGCGCGCGATCCGTCGCGAAGAGGGCCTGCGCGATCAGCAACTGCTGGCCGTGGCGACCCAGGCGGCGGGCGCTGCCCATGAACTGGGCACGCCTCTGGCGACCATGAGCGTGCTGCTCAACGAGATGCAGCAAGACCACCCTGATCCGATGCTGCGCGAAGACTTGAGCGTGCTGCAGGACCAGGTGAAGCTGTGCAAGCAGACCTTGCAGCAACTGGTGCGCGCCGCCGAGGCCAATCGTCGTCTGGCGGTGGAAATGCAGGACGTCAGCGCCTGGCTCAACGAAGCCCTCGACCGCTGGCACCTGATGCGCCCTGAAGCGACCTATCGTCTGCAACGTTTGGGGACGGGTCCGGAGCCGCGCCTGGCGCCGCCGCCGGACCTGACCCAGGCCTTGCTCAATTTACTCAACAACGCCGCCGATGCCTGCCCGGAAGGGCTGGAAGTGACACTGGACTGGGATGCCGAGGAGCTGACCATCAGTATTCGCGACCACGGTGCCGGCGTGCCGCTGGCGATTGCCGAACAGATCGGCAAGCCATTTTTTACCACCAAGGGCAAAGGTTTCGGCCTGGGCCTGTTTTTGAGCAAGGCCAGCGTGACACGCGCTGGCGGCTCAGTGAAACTCTATAGTCATGAGGAAGGCGGCACGCTCACCGAGCTGCGCCTGCCCCGTGCCGCACGAGGAGACGAACATGAGTGACGAGATCCAAGTCGAAGGCGAAGACCTGCCGCATCTATTGCTGGTAGACGATGACGCTACCTTCACCCGCGTCATGGCCCGCGCCATGAGCCGACGCGGCTTTCGCGTCAGCACCGCAGGCTCCGCCGAAGAGGGCCTGGTCATCGCTCAGCAGGACCTGCCGGACTACGCGGCCCTGGACCTGAAAATGGACGGCGATTCGGGGCTGGTGCTGTTGCCCAAGCTGCTCGAACTCGATCCGGAAATGCGCGTCGTGATCCTGACCGGTTATTCGAGCATCGCCACCGCGGTCGAAGCGATCAAGCGTGGCGCCTGCAACTACCTGTGCAAACCGGCCGACGCCGACGATGTGCTGGCGGCCTTGCTGTCCGAGCACGCCGATCTGGACAGCCTGGTGCCGGAAAACCCGATGTCGGTCGACCGCCTGCAGTGGGAGCATATCCAGCGCGTACTCACCGAGCACGAAGGCAACATCTCCGCCACTGCCCGTGCCCTGGGCATGCACCGGCGCACCCTGCAGCGCAAGTTGCAGAAGCGGCCTGTTCGTCGCTGACCCAGCGCTGAACGATCATCGCCGACCCTCGCAACAATCCGGACCGATCATTTATGATCGGTTCGTGTCTGTTTCTTTCTTTATCGAGCCTTAACCATGACTCAGAACGCTGAATATTCCGCGGTCAACGATGCGGTGCGCGGGCAGTTTTTCCGCCGTGTCTGGCAGATGATCACGCCCTATTGGCGCAGTGAAGAGAAGGGCAAGGCCTGGTTGCTGCTGATTGCGGTGATCGGCTTGTCGCTGTTCAGCGTAGCGATTTCGGTGTGGATCAACAGTTGGTACAAGGACTTCTACAACGCCCTGCAAAAGAAAGATGACGCGGCATTCTGGAGCCTGATCCTGTATTTCTGCGGGATTGCCGCCATAGCGATTCTGGGAGCGGTGTATCGGTTGTACCTGACCCAGATGCTGACCATCCGCTGGCGGGCGTGGCTCACCGAGAAACACTTTGCCCGCTGGCTCGGGCACAAGAACTACTACCAGCTGGAGCAGGGCGGATACACCGATAACCCGGACCAGCGGATTTCCGAAGACCTCAACAACTTCACCAACAACACCTTGAGTCTGGGCCTGGGGCTGATTCGCACCGTGGTCAGCCTGGTGTCGTTCTCGATCATTTTGTGGGGCGTGTCCGGCAGTATCGAGGTGTTCGGTTACACCATCCCCGGTTACATGTTCTGGTGTGCGCTGGTTTACGCACTGGTCGGCAGCTGGATCACGCACCTGATCGGTCGGCGCCTGATCGGCCTGAACAACCAGCAACAGCGCTTTGAAGCAGACTTGCGTTTCTCCATGGTCAGGGTCCGCGAGAATGCCGAAAGTATTGCCTTGTACAACGGCGAACAGAGTGAGAATCAGCGCCTGAGTTCCCGCTTCAGCATGGTCTGGCACAACTTCTGGGAGATCATGAAGGTGTCCAAGCGCCTGACTTTCTTCACAGCCGGTTATGGCCAGATCGCGATTATCTTTCCATTCATCGTTGCCGCACCGCGCTACTTCGCCGGCAAGATCGAACTGGGCGAGCTGATGCAAATCAACTCGGCATTCGGCAACGTCCAGGAGAACTTCAGCTGGTTCATCAGCGCGTATTCGGACCTGGCCTCGTGGCGTGCCACCTGCGACCGACTGCTGAGTTTCCGCCAGGCCATGAGCGACAACGAAGACCGCCTGCCAGCCATCGATGTACAGCAGCAGGGCGATGACCTGAAGGTGCAGCATGTGGGCCTGGACCTGGCGGATGGTCGTCATCTGCTGACCAGCGCCGATATGACGGTGGAGCAGGGTGACCGATTGATGCTCAGTGGTCGCTCCGGCAGTGGCAAAAGTACCTTGTTGCGGGCAATGGGTGGCCTCTGGCCGGCGGGCCATGGCGCGATCCGCCTGCCAGCCGCGCGTTATCTGTTCCTGCCACAAAAGCCTTATCTGCCGATTGGCACGCTGCGTGACGCCCTGAGTTATCCACAATCTGGCGACATCTATTCCCATGACCGCTATGTGCAGGTGCTGGAAACCTGCCGATTGCCCCATCTGGTCAGCCGTCTCGACGAAGCCAATCACTGGCAGCGCCTGTTGTCACCGGGCGAGCAGCAACGCTTGGCGTTTGCGCGGGCGCTGCTGTATGCACCGCAATGGCTGTACATGGACGAAGCCACCTCGGCGATGGATGAGGAAGACGAGGCGTCGCTCTATCAGGCGTTGATCGATCAACTGCCGGGGTTGAGCATTGTCAGCGTCGGCCATCGCAGCAGCCTGAAACGCTTCCACCCACGACATGTGCGGATCGACAACGGTCATCTGATGGAGCAGACCGTGACTGCCTGAACGTCATTTCCCTGCACTTGAAACAGCCGCGAACGGCTGCGCTGCGCCCACAAGAAGGCGCAGGCGCAGCGCGGGTGAAGGTTCAATGATCGCCCCTCCCGGCGGTCGTCGACAACCGCCAGGGGGTAACTACGAGAGTTGTTTGAACACTCCCACGCGGTGCGCGGGAGTGGTGGGGGCTTAACAGGTTTTGAGGATCGAGCGATCTACCCTGACCGACAGTTGCGCGGCTTTGGGGTTGGCGTCGAATACTGCTTGCCCCTGGTTATCCACAATTGCTCGAGCAATCGGTACACCGTCGGCCAACAGTTCCAGCGGTGCACTTTTGAGGGATTGCCCTGAGGCCAGTTCGAGTGTCAGTTTGATAGTCATCAGTGATTTCCTTATCACGCGTTACGGTCAATGAAGGTGGTGGCCTGGGCGTTGATCGAGTCGATCAGCTCCGGTGATCCGCCACGGAACTGGCGGAAGATGTTGCGAGTGCTGCCGTTGCCCGGCACGTTCAGTGTTGGCTGGAACCATTCGCTCAGTTCGGTGTAAGTCGACCAGGGCCCGATGTAGGATTCGTTCAAGCCGCTGGTGTAGCTGAAGGCGTAACGCACGGCATTGCCCGGCAACCAGTTGGGTTCGCTGGGTGTCTGGCTCTGCCATCCATCGGCCTGAAGCGTCGGGGCGGCAGTGGGGGGCTCGAGATAACCAGCCGGCTTGTTGGGTGTGTAGTCCTTGAGCAGCAGGTAAGTGCTCCAGCCCCACCAGTTGTCGATCCGCTGCGTGTCGTTGAGATTGTTGACGTCGCTGCGGCGCAGCACCTGGTTGCCGTCGAGCACAAAGAGTCCGGAAAAATTGCCCTCCGGTTTTTTCACCGCGTTCAGGTCTGGTACGTGTTTCAAAGCCAAGTAGCTGGAAGGGGTGGGGACAACGCCGCTTTGGAAGGTGTCGAAGACTTCGTCGACCGAGCGCTGGACCGCGAGTTTGACCTGTTTGCGGTTCGCACTGTCGACTGAGTCGAAATAGCGTTTGTCACCGTAGATATGCCACTGATCGCCGTTGGCATTGCTCACGTTGAGACCGTATTTGCTGTCTTCATCATGCATGAATCGGGTAACCAACGACCCCAGATCGCTGGGGGTGACCACGGCTGCCAACTGCTTGCGCGGGATGCGCAAATGCCCCGCGGAAAACAGGTCGGTCAGGTAGTGATCGGCAAACGCGTTCATTGCGTAGGCCAGTTCCAGCTGTTTTTCGTCGCCGCTGGTGCGTGCGATAACCGCCTGTTGGAGGGCGGCAGTGTGTCCGGCGATGTACGCCAGCAGTGCCCACTCGCCAAAGTGGTCGGTGTTGTTCGCGGCCAGTTTCAGGTAGCGGCCTAGAGGAAACAACGCCGAGACGAAGCTGCCGCCGCCCGTGATTTTGTTCCACTCTTCAGACAGCGTATCACCAAGGGCATCGTAGACTTCGTGAGGTTGTTTGCCGTCTCTGATCGCTTGGTTGGCTGCACTGACTTCCTTTTGCATGACGCCGAGAATCAACATGGCTTCTGCCTTGGACGCTGGCAGTGCGGCCAGCGAGTTGAAGGCATTGATAAAGCGCTGAAGGCGATCGGCCGGAGTTGCGCCGTCGCAGATGGGCTGGTCGGGAATCCCGTAGAAATCCCCCCCCAATGAAACGATCTGCCCATAGGTCAGTGCCAGGCCATTGGGCAGGTGCAATTGCACTTGCCAGGCGGGAACGGCGGGTGCGTCCTTGGTGAAGCGCAGCAACGCGGAGTCCCCAATGGCGGTGTGTTCGCCGCCCTCGAACCTCAGCGCAGGCTGGGCCTGGCGTGGGTTTTCAGGTGCGGGGGGCAGCATGCCGGGCGTAGGGTGTTTGCGGTTGTGGGACCTGTCGCTGACCAGCGTGAGGTGATCACCGTTGGCGGCGATGGCAATCCCGCGTTCGGAGAACAGCTGATCCAGGTCGGCAATGATTCGACCATCATGTTTAAGGTTTTCTTGGGATTGACTGTGTAGACCTGACATTTCTTGCTCCTTGATATGCCGTAGGTTGTTTCTTTGTTTGCTGTATGGATATACAGTAGTTGTCGAGCGTAGCAGGGAAGTTTCCTACGTCAAGGAAGTAATTTTCTTGGTCTGATTATCCGCAAGCGGAGGAAGTGCCGTGACCGTTACTTTTCAGGTTGGGCGATGACTGGCTTATCATTAGCCCCCTAACGACGTCCCTCAAGGCTCTCCCGGCATGCTGGCAATCTTTCTCGAAACCCTGAACATCACGGCGCCAGTCTTTGCCATGCTGTTTCTGGGCGTGCTGCTCAAGCGCATCAACTGGATCGACGATAACTTTATCCACAGCGCATCGTCCCTGGTGTTCAACGTCACCATGCCGGCCTTGTTGTTTCTCGGGATTTTCCACGCCGACCTGCATGCCGCGCTGAAGCCGTCACTGCTGATCTATTTTTCCATCGCGACCCTGGTGTGTTTCGCCATTGCCTGGGTCTGGGCGATTGTTCGTTGTCCGCGCGAAGACCGGGGGGTCTACACCCAGGGCGCGTTTCGTGGCAATAACGGCGTGATTGGCCTGGCGTTGGCGGCGAGCATGTACGGCGACTACGGAATTTCCCTCGGGGCGATTCTCGCGGGCCTGGTGATTCTGCTCTACAACACGCTGTCGACCATCGTGCTGGCGGTGTACAGCCCGGTGATCAAGTCCGATCCGTGGAGTATCTGCAAGAGCGTGCTCCGCAACCCGTTGATCATCAGCGTGGTCGCGGCGGCGCCTTTTGCTTATTTCCAGATTGGTTTGCCTGGCTGGCTGGAGACGTCCGGCGGCTACCTGGCGCAGATGACCTTGCCGTTGGCGTTGATCTGTATCGGCGGTACGTTATCGCTGGCGGCATTGCGCAAGAGCGGCGGCATGGCCTTGAGTTCGAGCCTGGTAAAGATGATCGGCCTGCCGATCCTGGCAACCCTCGGTGCCTGGCTCTGGGGCTTTCGTGGGGCGGAACTGGGGATTCTGTTCCTGTACTTCGGCAGCCCGACCGCCGCGGCCAGTTTTGTCATGGCCCGGGCGGCCAATGGCAATCATGAGCTGGCGGCAGCGATCATCGTCATCACCACAGTGATGGCGGCGGTCACCACCAACATCGGGATCTTTTTGTTGCAATGGAGCGGGTGGATCTAGCGCTGCTCTTCATCGCTCAGGGTTTTGCAGGTCGGTTCGATGATCGGGGGCGCAGCGTTCGGATAGTCTCTGGGTGTCACTTGCACCGGTGTCGTGGTAACGAAGCCGTCGGCAAAGACGGCCTCGACAAAGGTTGCCTTCCACCCTTTATCCGGCGTATCGATCAGCACCTGCGCATTGAGCGGGCCCGAGGGGGTGATGTCGCTGGATTCATAACGAACGCCACAGGGGTGACGAAAGTCTCGAGCCTGCGGGTTGACTGCGGTCCACTGCGTGACCCGGACCGGGACTTCTGAAAAATCCAGCTCCAGTGTTTTCCGGGCCCCCTCCAGATGCGAGCGTGTTGAAATGACGGGCAGGGCGCGGTCTTGCTGCCAGCGGTTGATGACTGAAATCAGCGAGTTTTCGACGAATGCCTTCACGCCGTAGTGGCTGGCGTTGGGTGTGACTCGTAAGGCTTTCGGGCCGGGCAGCGAGTCGTAAAAGTAATTCGTATTGTCCGGTAGGAAGAAGTCGTCGCTGCTGGCGTTGACGATATATTTGGGAATCGACAGGCGTGCAGCGTATGGCGTATTCAGGTAGCTCAGTGGGTCCTCGATTTTCTGGAGTCGGGCAAAGTTTTCCGTCTTGATTTGTCGGGTAATGCCTTCGTGATGATAGTCATAAAACGCCAAGGGCCAATTCTTGCCATAGCTTTGATAGGTGTGTTCGAGCACCTTGTCCATGCCTAGGATGTCGATGACGAAGGGCACGACCCCATTGATCCGTTCATCGGCGATGGTTGCCAGCCAGGCAGTCCAGCCGCGTTTTGAGGCTCCGCTGGCGATGAACTGGTTGATTTGCCAGGGCTGTAACTCCTGCTGTGCCAGATCCATGGCCTTGACCAGCGACACCACCATCGGCAGGCGCAGTGACATGAACGGACGCTTGTGTGGATCGTCGAGAAATAGCTTCCAGCTGTGGGCGACGCTTGCATCTTCGTGGCGTGCAATGCCGTCGTCGGCATAGGTCAAGTGCTGATTGGGGATGTTGCTGACAGAGATCACGATGGTGCGGGTCTGGTGGGCCACTTCGAGAGCCATGGCTTGCGTGAAATCAGTGGGGCCACTTGGTTCCTTGCCCTCTCGGGCGATAAGAGTGCCATTGTTGGCCACCAGCAAGGCGCGACCCTGCAGGGCATTGTCCGGGATGTAAATATCGACGTCGTGCCGCCAATGTTCAGGGCTGACCAGGCCTTCTGGCGACCATTGCCCGGAAACCAGGTCAAAGCTGCGTTTTTCCACACCGGGAAAGGTTTGTGTTCCTTTGGCGGTGTAGACCAATGGCTTGGCGGCTTCGGCTTTTTTGTAGCAGGCCAGAACCTCGCTGAAATCCTGACCGTTGGCTTCGAAACAGGCCTGGGCCGAGGCGTGTGCCGTGCCATTGATGAACAGACCAAAGAGCACCAGTTTTGACAGGCTGACAGCACCCTTGGGTCGCACCATGAAAACCTCCTTGTCAGGCAGCGATGGTGCGATTAACGAGGGCAGTACCCTTCAGCGACCATCACCTCTTGTGAGTGTGTGGCCGCGCAGTCTGTCTTAAAAGAATGGGGGTGTGAGGAGGGGGCGGGGTGCCATTTATTATCGAAATATGTGTACGAGTCGGGGCAGTCGCCTGTCAGCAAGCGCTGGCGGGGAGGCCACCAGTGGCTCCCCGTGGCAGGCTAAATTGAGTCGGGACTTTTCCGCTGTATGCCACTATTGCGCTTGCTGATAGCTGTCGATCACTTCCTGCGCCGCGCGAAACGCTTCCATTGCAGCGGGTACACCGGCGTACACCGCGCAGTGCATCAGGGTTTCGCGGATCTCATCCACTGTGCAACCGTTGTTCAGCGCACCGCGCACATGGCCTTTGAGTTCCAGCGGGCACTTGAGTGATGTGAGGGCGGCGAGGGTGATCAGGCTGCGGGTCTTCAGCTCAAGGCCGCCGCGGTTCCAGACGGCGCCCCAGGCGTGTTCATTGACGAACTCCTGGAACGGCCGGGTCAGTTCGGTGGCATTGCCCATGGAGCGGTCGACGAAGGCGTCGCCCATGACCTGGCGACGCACTTCGATGCCGGTCGGTTTGCGAGTGGAGGGCGTGTCGGTCATGGCGATTCCTTTTTATTGTGTTGGTGGCGCCAGGCGCGCAGTGATGTGAACAGCAAGAAGGCCAGCAGCGCCGGCAGGACGAACACCAGCATCAGCTGTTCAAGCTTGCCGGCCAGTGGCATGCCCGTGGTAAACGACACCACGTGCAGCCCGTAGGCCAGGTACAAGGCCAGGAACAGTAAGCCTTCGGCGCGGGTAATCCGGTAGCCGGAATAGAACACCGGCAGGCACAGGGCGGTTACGCCGAGCAGCACTGGCAGGTCAAAGGCCAGGGCGTTGGGCGACACCGAGAGCGCAGAGGGCGCCACGAGCGCGGTGAACCCGAGGACACCCAGCAGGTTGAACAGGTTGCTGCCGATCACGTTGCCCACGGCGATGTCGCGCTGGCCACGCACGGCGGCGAGCAGCGAGGTGGCCAGTTGCGGCAGCGAAGTGCTGACGGCCACGATGGTCAGGCCGATGATTCGCTCCGACAGGCCCAGTTCGCTGGCGACCTCAACCACCGCATCGAGTAACAGATGGCCGGCGAATATCAGCAACGTCAGGCCCGCCAGCATGAGCAGCGCACTGCTGACCCAGGGGGTGCGTGGGTGATGGCTGTGTACCGTGGCGCCATGGGGGCGAGCGCTGTGCCGCGACTGGCGTAGCAGCAACGCGAGATACAGCACCAGTGCGGCCAGTAGCACGGCGCCGTCCAGCGGCGTCAGCGTTTCATCCCAGGCCAGGGCGAACACCAGCAGGCTGGCCCCGATCATCAGCGGGATGTCCAGGCGCACCAGTTGCCGGGACACCCGCAGCGGAATGATCAGTGCCGACAGGCCCAGGGTGACGAGGATGTTGAAGATGCTGCTGCCAATCACGCTGCCAACGGCGATGTCGGCATTGTTGGCGAGGGTCGCTTGCAGGCTCACGGTCATCTGCGGCGCGCTGCTGCCGAAGGCGACGATGGTCAGGCCGAAGATCAGCGGACGGACCTTCAGGTGTGCGACCAGGCGTACGGCGGCGCGCACCAGCAACTCGGCGCCGGCGATCAGCAATACCAGCCCACCGAGCAGTTGCAGCACGCTGAGCAGTGGCAAGTCGGTTAGTGCAAAAATGGTGACAACTCCAGGTCAGTCGTTCAAGGCTTGCACGCGAACACGCGCAGTGCCGCTGCGCAGCATACCCAACTTGTCGGCCGCCGCGCGTGACAAGTCAATCAAGCGACCACGGGTGTGCGGACCGCGATCATTGATGCGGACCACGACGGTCTTGTCGTTTTTCAGGTTGGTGACCTTGACCCGGGTGCCGAACGGCAGCTGCCGGTGGGCGGCGGTCATTGCGTACTGGTCAAACGGTTCGCCGCTGGCGGTGCGTTTGCCATGATGTTTGGCGCCGTAATAGGAGGCGACTCCGGTTTTGTCATAACCGCGGGGATCGACGTCGTAACTGGCGCAACCGGCCAGTAGAGAGAAGAGGGCGCAAGCGCCAAGCAGGCGTTTCATTCAAAGGCTCCCAAAAACGAATGTGGCGAGGGAGCTTGCTCCCGCTCGACCGCGTAGTGGTCGCAAAATCGGCTGATGCATTCCTTCTGAAAGAATGCATTGGCCGATCTGGGCCTGCTTTGCAGACCAGCGCGAGCATGCGCCCTCGCCACGGGGAATGGGGCCAGTTTTCAACGCTGGCTCCACTCCGTTAGCCTTCGAGCTTGCTTTTGAGCAATTCGTTCACTTGCTGCGGGTTGGCTTTGCCCTTGGAGGCCTTCATCGCCTGGCCGACAAAGAAGCCGAACATCTTGCCGCGCTTGGCTTCATCGGCCGCGCGGTACTGTTCAACCTGTTCGGCGTTGGCTGCCAGCATTTCATCGAGAACGGCCGAGATCGCACCGGTGTCGGTGACTTGCTTGAGACCGCGCTTGTCGATGATCTCGTCAGCGCTGCCTTCGCCGCTGGCCATGGCCTCGAACACCGTCTTGGCGATTTTGCCGGAGATGGTGTTGTCCTTGATGCGCAGCAGCATGCCGCCCAACTGCTCGGCCGAGACTGGGGCTTCGTCGATTTCCAGGCCTTGCTTGTTCAGCAGGCTGCCCAGTTCGACCATGACCCAGTTGGCCGCCAGCTTGGCGTCGCCGGCAATGCTCACGACTTTTTCGAAGTAGTCGGCTTGTTCACGGCTCGACGCCAAGACGCTGGCATCGTAGACCGACAGGCCGAACTGCTCCTGGAAGCGCTCGCGTTTTTGCGGTGGCAATTCCGGCAGGGTGCCGCGGATGTCATTGAGGAACGAATCCTCGATGACCACCGGCAACAGGTCCGGGTCCGGGAAGTAACGGTAGTCGTTGGCTTCCTCTTTGCTGCGCATGGCGCGGGTTTCGTCTTTGTTCGGATCGTACAGGCGTGTCTGCTGGATCACCTTGCCGCCGTCCTCGATCAGTTCGATCTGGCGACGCACTTCGGTGTTGATCGCCTTCTCGATGAAACGGAACGAGTTGACGTTCTTGATCTCGCAGCGCGTACCGTACTCAACCTGGCCCTTGGGGCGGACCGAGACGTTGCAGTCGCAACGCAGGGAGCCTTCGGCCATGTTGCCGTCGCAGATCCCCAGGTAGCGTACCAGGGCGTGGATCGACTTGACGTAGGCCACGGCTTCCTTGGCGCTGCGCATGTCCGGCTCGGAGACGATTTCCAGCAGCGGGGTGCCGGCACGGTTCAGGTCGATGCCGGTGGCGCCGCTGAATTCTTCGTGCAGGCTCTTGCCGGCGTCTTCTTCCAGGTGCGCACGGGTGATGCCCACGCGCTTGACCGTGCCGTCCTCCAGGGGGATATCCAGGTGGCCCTTGCCGACGATCGGCAATTCCATCTGGCTGATCTGGTAGCCCTTGGGCAGGTCGGGGTAGAAGTAGTTCTTGCGGGCGAACACGTTGTGCTGGCCGATTTCGGCGTCAATCGCCAGGCCGAACATCACCGCCATGCGCACCGCTTCCTGGTTCAGCACTGGCAGGACGCCGGGCATGCCCAGGTCGATCAGGCTGGCCTGGGTGTTCGGTTCGGAACCGAACGTGGTGGCGCTACCGGAGAAAATCTTCGATTGGGTGGCGAGCTGGGTATGAATCTCCAGCCCGATCACGACTTCCCATTGCATGTGTTTCTCCTCAGAAGCCTGTCGGGGTGCGGGTGTGCCAGTCAGTGTTGAGCTGATACTGGTGGGCGACGTTCAACAGGCGGCCTTCCTGGAAATACGGGGCGAGCAGTTGCACGCCGACCGGCAAGCCATCGACAAAACCGGCTGGCATCGACAGGCCTGGCAGGCCCGCGAGGTTGGCGGTGATGGTGTAGACGTCTTCCAGGTAGGCCGCGACCGGGTCGCTGTTCTTGGCGCCAAGCTTCCAGGCCGGGTTCGGCGTGGTTGGGCCGAGGATGATGTCGACCTCATTGAAGGCGGCCATGAAGTCGTTCTTGACCAGGCGGCGGATCTTTTGCGCCTTGAGGTAGTAGGCGTCGTAGTAACCGGCCGACAGGGCATAGGCGCCGACCATGATCCGGCGCTGCACTTCCGGACCGAAACCTTCACCGCGCGAACGCTTGTACAGGTCGGTCAGGTCTTTGGGGTCTTCACAGCGATAGCCAAAGCGCACGCCGTCGAACCGCGACAGGTTGGAAGAGGCTTCGGCGGGCGCGATCACGTAGTACGCAGGGATCGCGTGCTGCATGTTCGGCAGGCTGATTTCCTTGACCACGGCACCGAGCTTTTCCAGCTCCTTGACGCTGTTATGGATCAGCTCGGCGATACGCGGGTCCAGGCCGGCGCTGAAGTATTCCTTCGGCACGCCGATGCGCAGGCCTTGCAGCGAGCCATTGAGGCTGGCGCTGTAGTCCGGCACGGGCTCGTCGATGCTGGTGGAGTCCTTCGGGTCGAAACCGGCCATGCCTTGCAACAAGATGGCGCAGTCTTCGGCGGTGCGTGCCAGCGGGCCACCCTGGTCGAGGCTGGAGGCGTAGGCGATCATGCCCCAGCGCGAAACACGACCGTACGTCGGCTTCAAGCCGGTGAGGTTGGTGAACGCGGCCGGTTGGCGAATGGAGCCGCCGGTGTCGGTGGCGGTGGCGGCGGGCAACAGGCGCGCGGCCACGGCCGCGGCCGAACCACCGGACGAACCTCCGGGTACGTGTTCCAGGTTCCACGGGTTCTTCACGGCGCCGTAGTAGCTCGACTCGTTGGCCGACCCCATGGCGAATTCGTCCATGTTGGTCTTGCCCAGGGTCACGGCGCCGGCCTCGGCCAGCTTGGCGACCACGGTGGCGTCATACGGTGCCTTGAAGTTGTCGAGCATCTTCGAGCCGCAGCTGGTGCGAATGCCCTGGGTGCAGAACAGGTCCTTGTGGGCGATCGGCGCGCCGAGCAGGGCGCCGCTCTCACCCTTGGCACGGCGTGCGTCAGCGGCTTTTGCCTGCTGAAGCGCCAGGTCTTCGGTGAGGCTGATGAAACTGTTGAGCTGTGGGTCGAGCTGGGCGATACGCGCCAGCAGAACCTTGGTCAGCTCTTCGGAGGAAAACTTCTTGTCGGCGAGTCCGCGGGCGATCTCGGCCAGAGTCAATTGATGCATTGCAGGCTCTTTCCCTTTAGTCGATGACTTTCGGAACCAGATACAGGCCGTTTTCGACCGCTGGTGCGATGGACTGATAGGCCTCGCGGTGATTGGACTCGGTCACAACGTCTGCGCGCAGGCGCTGGCTGGCTTCCAGTGGGTGGGCCAGGGGTTCGATGCCGTCGGTATTGACCGCCTGCATTTCGTCGACCAGACCGAGAATGCTGTTCAGGGCCGAAGTGATGTGTGGAAGATCGGCATCATTGAGGCCCAGAGAGGCCAGATGAGCGATTTTTTCCACGTCGGAGCGTTCAAGCGCCATGGGATTCTCCAGTGGAAAACAAAACGGACGTCGTCCGTGTGTTAGATTGTCGGAACACTACCGCATTTCTACGGTCATAAGGCCGCGATTGTGGGGGTTGGTGCACAGAAAAGCGTCCAATTTAACATATTGGCGCCTTGCCCAAAATCCCTGTCGTTGTTAGAGTTTGCCGCACTTTTTTACCCACGCGTTGCCTAGGGTCCCTTTCCCATGTTCAAGAAACTGCGTGGCATGTTTTCCAGCGATCTTTCCATTGACCTGGGCACTGCCAACACCCTTATTTACGTGCGCGAGCGCGGTATCGTCCTGAATGAACCATCGGTTGTGGCCATTCGGACGCACGGTAACCAGAAAAGTGTCGTTGCTGTCGGCACCGAGGCCAAGCGCATGCTCGGTCGTACGCCGGGCAACATTGCTGCCATTCGTCCGATGAAGGACGGTGTCATCGCCGACTTCAGCGTTTGCGAAAAGATGCTGCAGTATTTTATCAACAAAGTTCACGAAAACAGCTTTCTGCAGCCTAGCCCTCGTGTGTTGATCTGCGTTCCCTGCAAATCCACCCAGGTCGAGCGTCGTGCGATCCGTGAGTCGGCCCTGGGGGCCGGTGCCCGCGAAGTGTTCCTGATCGAAGAGCCAATGGCGGCCGCGATCGGTGCCGGCCTGCCGGTTGAAGAGGCGCGCGGCTCGATGGTTGTGGATATCGGTGGTGGTACCACTGAAATCGCGCTGATCTCCCTCAATGGCGTGGTTTACGCCGAATCCGTACGGGTTGGCGGCGACCGCTTCGACGAAGCGATCATCACCTATGTGCGTCGCAACTATGGCAGCCTGATCGGCGAGTCCACGGCCGAGCGCATCAAGCAGGAAATCGGTACGGCCTACCCGGGCGGTGAAGTTCGCGAAGTGGATGTTCGCGGCCGTAACCTGGCCGAAGGCGTTCCACGTGCCTTTACCCTGAACTCCAATGAAGTGCTGGAAGCGCTGCAAGAGTCGCTGGCAACCATCGTTCAGGCGGTAAAAAGCGCGCTGGAGCAATCGCCGCCGGAACTGGCGTCGGATATCGCCGAGCGTGGCCTGGTCCTGACCGGTGGTGGCGCCTTGCTGCGTGACCTCGACAAGTTGCTGGCCCAGGAAACCGGCCTGCCGGTTATTGTTGCCGAAGATCCGTTGACCTGTGTGGCTCGCGGCGGTGGCCGTGCATTGGAAATGATGGATAAGCACACCATGGACCTGCTCTCCAGCGAATAAGTCGTTGGGTGGCAACTATGCTGTTCGCGCACAGGCAGCACTTTGCAGTGCTGCCTGCCTGCGTTTATCTTCTGTCAGTCTGCATCCAGGCCGGTTTGATGCCGTATGAATAAACAGAACATTTGCCTGGGAGGAGCGGCTTATTAAACCGCTTTTCACTAAAGGCCCCTCATTGGGCGTGCGCTTTCTGGTGCTGGCCGCGCTATCGGTCGCACTGATGGTGGTTGATGCCCGCTTTGAAGTGCTCAAACCGGCGCGCAGTCAGATGTCACGGGTCTTGATGGACGCCTATTGGGTGACCGACCTGCCTGAACGGTTGTGGCAGGGTGTGAGCAGCCAGTTTGGCAGCCGCACCGAGCTTGTCGCCGAAAACGAAAAACTCAAGACTGAAAACCTGCTGCTGCAGGGGCGCATGCAAAAGCTGGCGGCCCTCACCGAGCAGAACGTTCGGCTGCGCGAGTTGCTCAACTCGTCGGCGCTGGTGAACGAAAAGGTCGAAGTGGCCGAGCTGATTGGCGTCGACCCCAACCCCTTCACGCACCGCATCATCATCAACAAGGGTGAGCGCGACGGCGTGGTGCTCGGCCAGCCGGTGCTCGATGCCCGTGGGCTGATGGGCCAGGTGGTCGAGTTGATGCCGTACACCTCGCGGGTGTTGCTGCTGACGGACTCCACCCACAGCATTCCGGTGCAAGTGAACCGCAATGGCCTGCGGGCGATTGCCAGCGGCACGGGTAACCCGGAGCGCCTGGAGTTGCGTCATGTCGCGGATACGGCGGACATCAAGGAAGGCGATCTGTTGGTCAGCTCCGGCCTCGGTCAGCGTTTTCCGGCAGGCTACCCGGTGGCCACCGTCAAGGAAGTGATCCATGACTCGGGCCAGCCGTTCGCGATCGTCCGTGCGGTTCCGACCGCAGCGCTCAATCGCAGTCGCTACATGTTGCTGGTGTTCAGTGACAGCCGCACCCCGGAAGAGCGCGCGAATGCAGCCGCTCAAGCCCAGGATGCACAGGACCAGCACGCCGGTAGTGCCGTGACAGTGCCTGCAACCGCGACCAATCCTGCTGCCACTACTGCGCCTGCACCAGGTCCTGCGGCAGCGCCGGCGGCCACTGTGCCAGTCGCGGTGCCCGCGGTCGCACCCAAGCCCGTGACCCCGGCCAAGCCTCCCGCAGCACCTGCGCCTGTCGTCAAGCCACCGGCCACCAAGCCGCCTGTCACGACGCCTGAAGCTATCACCCGGGGAAGAGAATAATGGCCAGCACCCGTTCCCGTAATGGCTGGATCATCTGGCTGACGTTCGCGATCGGCTTGCTGCTCAGCGTCGTGCCCTTTCCCCATGTCGAAATCTTGCGTCCGATGTTCCTGGCACTGCCCTTGGCGTACTGGGCACTGGAACTGCCGCAGAAAGTCGGGATGGCCAGTGCCTTTTGCCTGGGGCTTGCACAAGACGTGCTGTTCGGCACTCTGCTGGGGCACAACGCGCTGATCCTGACCCTGATCACCTTTCTGATCCTGTCGCTGCAACAGCGTTTGCGGATGTTCCCCATGTGGCAGCAAAGCCTGGTGATCATGGTGGTACTGGGGCTCGCCCAGCTGTTGCAACTGTGGCTCAGTGCCCTGACCGGCAATCGTCAAACGCTGGCGGTGCTCTTGCCTGCGCTGATCAGCGCGTTGCTCTGGCCCTGGGTCAGCTTTGGATTGCGTGGGTTGAGTCGCCGCTACAAAATCAATTAATCATTCGGTCAGGCATTAGCCCGCACCTCGACAGGGAGATGTCTTGATGAATCCGCTTTACCTCGCCTCAGGTTCGCCACGCCGGCGTGAACTGCTCACGCAGATCGGCGTGCCGTTCACCGCCATCAGCGCGGATATCGATGAAACCCCTCTGACAGATGAATCCCCTGCGGCCTATGTCGAGCGCCTGGCGCGCGGCAAGGCACTGGCCGGGTTCCAGTCGCTGGCCGCTGTCGAGCCTGGCACCGCTGCGTGCGTCCTGGGCGCCGACACGGCTGTCGTGCTGGATGGGCAGATTCTTGGCAAGCCGCAGGACGAAGCAGGCGCGCGGGCCATGTTGATGAGCCTTGCGGGGCGTGAGCATGAAGTCCTGACGGCGATTGCCGTGCTTGATGCCCGGCGTTGCGAGTCACGAGTGGTGCGCAGCCTGGTGCGTTTTCGCGCCATCGACAGTGACGAAGCTGGGGCCTATTGGGCCAGCGGCGAGCCGCAGGACAAGGCCGGTGGCTACGGTATTCAGGGGCTTGGCGCCGTGTTTGTGGCTGGGCTCGACGGCAGTTACTCCGCCGTGGTCGGCCTGCCTCTATGCGAAACCGCAGAATTGCTTGGCCATTTCGGCATACCCTGTTGGCAAAACCTTATCGCGCGCTCTGCGCCGTACTGATCTGATGCGGCCATAATCGTGAACATGCCTGAACGAGACCTTGCCATGAGTGAAGAGATTCTGATCAACATCACGCCGATGGAATCGCGTGTGGCGGTGGTCGAAAACGGTGTCCTGCAAGAAGTGCATGTCGAGCGCACACAAAAGCGCGGGATCGTCGGTAATATCTACAAAGGCAAGGTCGTGCGGGTGTTGCCGGGCATGCAGGCGGCGTTCGTCGATATCGGCCTGGACCGCGCCGCGTTCATCCACGCTTCGGAGATCTCCCTGCGCGAAGGCCCGGCGGTCGAAAGCATCAGTGCCCTGGTCCACGAAGGCCAGAGCCTGGTGGTGCAGGTCACCAAGGATCCGATCGGCTCCAAGGGCGCCCGTCTGACTACCCAGTTGTCGATTCCTTCACGCTACCTGGTGTACATGCCGCGCACGGCGCACGTCGGTATTTCGCTGAAGATCGAAGACGAAGCCGAGCGCGAGCGCCTCAAGCAGGTGGTCACCGATTGCGTAGCCAAAGAAGGCATCAAGGAAGCGGGCGGCTTCATTCTGCGCACCGCGGCCGAAGGGGCGGGTGCCGATGAAATCCTGATGGACATCCGCTACCTGCGCCGTCTCTGGGACCAGATCGGGGCACAGATCAAGACGGTGGGTGCCCCCAGCGTGATCTACGAAGACCTCGGCCTGGCCCTGCGCACCTTGCGCGACCTCGTCAGCCCGAAGATCGAGAAGATTCGCATCGACTCCAGGGAAACCTTTCAGAGAACGACGCAGTTTGTCGCCGAACTGATGCCGGAAATCGCCGATCGCCTGGAACACTATCCGGGCGAGCGACCGATTTTTGACCTGTATGGCGTCGAAGACGAGATTCAAAAGGCGCTGGAGCGCAAGGTTCCACTCAAGTCCGGCGGTTATCTGGTGGTCGATCCGGCCGAGGCGATGAGTACCATTGACGTCAACACCGGTGCGTTCGTCGGGCACCGGAACCTCGAAGAGACTATCTTCAAGACTAATCTGGAAGCAGCGACGGCCATCGCCCGGCAACTGCGCCTGCGCAACCTGGGCGGGATCATCATCATCGACTTCATCGACATGGAAGATGAAGAACACCAGCGCCAGGTACTGCGCACTCTGGAGAAGCAACTGGAGCGTGATCACGCCAAGACCAACATCATAGGGATTACCGAGCTGGGCCTGGTGCAGATGACCCGCAAGCGCACGCGCGAAAGCCTGGAACAGGTGTTGTGCGAGCCCTGCAACAGTTGCCAGGGGCGGGGCAAGCTCAAGACCCCGGAAACCGTGTGCTATGAGATCTTCCGAGAGATCCTGCGCGAGGCGCGCGCCTATCAGGCCGAAGGCTACCGTGTACTGGCCAACCAGAAAGTGGTGGACCGGCTCCTGGATGAAGAGTCGGGTAACGTGGCCGAACTTGAAAGCTTCATTGGTCGAACCATTCGTTTTCAAGTGGAAACCATGTACTCCCAGGAACAATACGACGTGGTGTTGCTCTGAGTCGGGGTGTATCACTAATGACGGCTGGCCTGCGCTCGCCGCACGCGTTCGCTATGGGAGCCCACTGACATGGAGCGTCTGATCCGCATTTTAGGCGCGCTGACTCGCTGGGGCCTGGGGCTCAGTGCGTTGCTGCTGGTGTTGGTCGCACTCTACGTCAACCTCGGTCGCGAGCTGGTTCCGTTGGTCGCCGAGTACCGCGCCGAGGTCGAGACCAAAGCCCGTGACACGCTGGGCATACCCTTGCGCATTGGCAGCCTCAAGGGCGGCTGGAGTGGCATGGGGCCGGTCCTGATGGTCCATGACGTGGTGGTTGGCGAGGGTGCCAACGCTCTGTACCTGGATCAGGTCCGGGTCGTGCCGGATGTCTGGACCAGCTTGTTGTCACGCGCGGTACGGATCGAACACCTGGAGCTCAATGGCCTGAAGCTCAGCCTCAAGGAAGGCGCGGACGGTCAATGGGCGCTGGAAGGCCTTCCGGTACAGCAGAACCAGCCCCTGGACCCCGAGCGACTGCTCAATCAGATGCAAATGGTGTCCCGACTCTCGGTGCTCGACAGCCAGGTCACTTTGCAACCGCTCGACCACAAGCCGCTGACCCTGACGTACGTTGGCCTGACGCTTAAAACCGGTGTCAGCCGCCAGCGTCTCGACGCACGGTTGACCTTGCCCGATGGCCAGCCACTGGCCATGAGCCTGCGCAGCCGGATTCGCGCCAGTCACTGGAAAGACGCGCAAATCGATGCCTACCTGAGCCTGCCGCAAAGCGATTGGTCGAAGTGGTTGCCTGAGCGGGTGACCCAGCAATGGAATTTTTCCGAAATCAAGGCCGGTGGCGAGCTCTGGGTGAACTGGGGCCAAGGGGTGCTGCAAAGCGCAGCGGTGCGTCTCAATGCCCCTCAACTCAAAGGCGCATACGCCGAGCGCAAGCCGATCCAGATCAACAACCTGGCGCTCAATGGGTATTACCAGCGCAGTGCCGAAGGGGCGCAGATCACCCTGGATTCTCTGGCCATGAGCCTGGGCGAGACCCGCTGGGAAACCCGCCTGCAGGTGCGACAGACGAGGCCGACGGAACAGATTCGGGAGCTCTGGCACCTGGAGGCTGATCGCCTTGACCTGACACCGCTCACCCCGCTGCTCAATGCCTTGGGCCCATTGCCCGAGGGTGTTGCAACGGCGGTCGAACGGCTCAAATTCACCGGCGCCTTGCGTAATGTATTGATCGACGTGCGGCCCGAGGCGACCGATGACAGTAAGTTCAGCTTCGCGGCTAACCTGGAGCGCGTTGGTTTTGATGCCTACTACGGGGCTCCGGCGGCCCGCAACGTTTCCGGGAGTATCAGTGGCGACCTCGGTCAGGGCGAGCTGCGCATGGACAGCAAGGACTTTTCCCTGCACCTGGACCCGATCTTCGCCAAGCCGTGGCAGTACATACAGGCCAATGCGCGGCTGACCTGGAAACTCGACAAGCAAGGCTTCACCCTGATCGCTCCGTACCTGAAGGTGCTGGGCGAGGAGGGCAAGATTGCCGGCGACTTCCTGATCCGGCTGTATTTCGATCCCGCCCGGGAAGACTATATGGACTTGCGGGTCGGACTGCTGGAGGGGGACGGGCGCTATACCGGCAAGTACCTGCCGAAGGTCTTGAGCCCGGCACTGGACGAGTGGTTGCGCACGGCGATTCTCAAGGGCGCGGTGGACGAAGGATTCTTCCAGTACCAAGGGTCGTTGAGTCATGAAGCTACCGACACGGCGCGCAGCATCAGCCTGTTCTTCAAGGTCCACGATGCCGAGCTGGCCTTTCAGCCAGGTTGGCCGCACCTGAGCAAGATCAGTGGCGATGTGTTCGTCGAGGACAGCGGCGTGCGGATTCTGGCCAGCCAGGGCCAGTTGCTCGATACCCAGGTGCGGGATGTCACCGTCAATATTCCCCATGTGCCCGCCGGGCAGAACACCCATATGTTCATCGACGGCGCCTTCGCCGGTGGGCTGGGCGATGGCCTGAAGATCCTTCAGGAGGCGCCGATCGGCACGGGATCGACCTTTGCCGGCTGGCAGGGCGAGGGTGATCTGCAGGGCAAGTTGAAGCTCGATATCCCTCTGGACAAGGGGGAAGAACCGAAGATCCAGGTGGATTTCAAGACCGCCAAGGCACGCCTCAAACTCAGCGAGCCCGAGCTTGAGCTGTCTCAGCTCAAAGGCGATTTCCGTTTTGACAGTGCCAAGGGGCTGAGCGGGCAGGGGATTACCGCGCGCGCCTTCGATCGGCCGGTCAGTGCGCGGATAGTTGCCGAAGGGAGCCCGGGTAAGCTCAATACCCGGGTCACCGCCGACGGGAAGGTCACGGTGAAGAAGCTCACCGAGTGGCTGAAAGTCACTCAGCCGTTGCCGGTCTCGGGGGATATTCCGTACCAGTTGCAACTGAGCCTTGACGGCCCCGACAGCCAGTTGATGGTCAGCTCCAACCTCAAGGGCGTGGCGGTCGACTTGCCAGCGCCGTTCGGCATGCCCGCCGAACAAGGTCGCGACACGGTGTTCCGCATGACCCTGCAAGGGTCTGAACGACGTTACTGGTTCGACTACGGCGACCTGGCGGACTTCACCTTCGCCGCGCCAAGCGCCAACTTCGCCGACGGCCGGGGCGAGTTGTTCCTGGGCAGCGGCAACGCAGTGTTGCCAGGAAACAAGGGCTTGCGCATTCGCGGCGTGCTTTCGGAACTGGATGTCGAACCGTGGAAGGTCCTGGTCGATCGCTATGCCGGGAAAGACCCGAGCGGCAGCGCCAAGCAATTGCTCAGTGGCGCCGACTTCAGAGTGGGCAAGCTCACCGGTTTTGGCACCACCCTGGATCAGGCTCGCGTGCAACTCGATCGCAAACCGGCTGCCTGGGCTTTGCAACTCGATAGCCAGCAGGCCAAAGGCACGGTGGGACTTCCCGACGCCAAGGCCGCGCCCATTGCGGTCAACCTGCAATACGTGCGCCTGCCGGCGGCCGATCCTGCGGTGCAGGCTGACGAAAATGCGCCTGACCCGCTGGCGTCCGTCGACCCGACCAAGGTCCCGGCACTGGATATCGCCATTGCCCAGCTGTTTCAAGGTCAGGACCTGGTCGGTGCCTGGTCGCTGAAAGTGCGGCCGATTGCCAAGGGGCTGGCTTTCAACAGCCTGAGCCTGGGGCTCAAAGGCATGCAACTGCAAGGGGCGGGCGGCTGGGAAGGTGTGCCGGGCGCCACCAGCAGCTGGTTCAAAGGGCGTATCGAGGGCAAGAACCTGGCGGATGTGCTCAAGGGCTGGGGCTTTGCGCCTACCGTGACCAGCGAAAAATTTCACCTGGATGTCGACGGGCGCTGGCCAGGATCGCCGGCCTGGGTTGGCGTCAAACGATACTCCGGCAGCCTTGATGCATCGCTGCACAAAGGGCAGTTTGCGCAAGTCGAGGGCGGCGCCCAGGCATTGCGCGTGTTTGGCCTGCTCAACTTCAACTCGATTGGCCGACGCTTGCAGCTGGACTTCTCCGATCTGTTCGACAAGGGCTTGAGTTACGACCGGGTCAAAGGGTTGCTGGTGGCCAGCAATGGCGTCTATGTCACGCGTGAGCCGATCACCTTGACCGGCCCGTCGAGCAACCTGGAGCTCAACGGTACCCTGGACATGATGAATGACAGGATCGATGCCAAGTTGCTGCTGACCTTGCCGCTGACCAACAACCTGCCGATTGCCGCCCTGCTCGTCGGTGCCCCGGCCGTAGGCGGCGCCTTGTTCCTGATCGACAAACTGATCGGTGATCGCGTGGCGCGTTTCGCCAGCGTCAAATACACCGTCAAGGGTCCATGGAAAGAGCCGAAAATCACTTTTGAAAAACCTTTTTGAGACGCCGTTCTCAAGGTCGATGGAGTAGCATGAGCGCATACCCGAAACGGAGTGCGTCATGTCTCTTGCGGTGATTCAAATGGTCAGCCAGAGCGACGTGCTGGCCAATCTGGCCCAGGCTCGGCGCTTGCTTGCACAGGCGGCCGCGGGCGGCGCACGGCTGGCGGTGTTGCCGGAAAACTTTGCGGCCATGGGCCGTGGTGACGTCGCGGATATCGGCCGCGCCGAGGCCGAGGGCACAGGCCCGATTCTTCCCTGGTTGAAACAGACGGCTCGCGACCTCAAGTTATGGATAGTGGCCGGCACTCTGCCGCTACCGCCGGTCGATCAACCCCGGGCCAAATCCAATGCCTGCTCATTGCTGGTCGATGAACACGGCGAGACCGTAGCGCGTTATGACAAGCTGCATTTGTTTGATGTCGATGTCGCGGACAATCGCGGACGCTACCGTGAGTCCGATGACTATGCTCATGGCAATCAGGTCGTGGTGGCCGACACACCGGTGGGCCGGGTTGGTCTTACCGTGTGTTATGACTTGCGCTTCCCCGAACTCTACAGCGAGTTGCGGCAAGCGGGGGCCGAACTGATTACCGCGCCCTCGGCGTTTACGGCCGTGACCGGTGCCGCCCATTGGGATGTACTGATCCGTGCGCGGGCCATCGAGACCCAGTGTTATGTGCTGGCGGCGGCTCAGGGCGGCATACACCCGGGGCCACGCGAGACCTTTGGCCATGCGGCCATTGTCGACCCCTGGGGCCGCGTGCTGGCGCAGCAGGACCAAGGCGAGGCCGTGCTGCTGGCCGACCGCGACAGCAATGAACAGGCGTCCATCAGGGCGCGGATGCCGGTGTCCAGTCACCGGCGCTTTTTCTCGCAGGGCGCCCAGCGACCTGCCTCAGAACGTTGAATTAAGGCGTAAAACCATGAGCGAGTTGTTGTCCTCAGTCAGTGAACATCTGCTAGCGCCGGGCGGCGTGACGATCGAGAACCTGCAAAGCGTGCTGGGAGATCTGGCCGGGCCGGGGATCGATGCCGCCGACCTGTATTTCCAGGGGCAGATTTCCGAGTCGTGGGCGCTGGAAGACGGAATCGTCAAGGAAGGCAGCTTCAACCTGGACCAAGGTGTGGGCGTGCGGGCGCAATCGGGTGAAAAAACCGGTTTTGCCTACAGCAATGCCATCACCCTTGAAGCCTTGGGGCTGGCGGCGCGTGCGGCCCGTTCGATCTCCCGTGCCGGGCAAAACGGTACGGTGCAGGCATTTACCACCCAGGATGTCGCCCAGCTGTACGCGCCCGATAATCCGCTGGAAGTGATGACACGTGCTGAAAAAGTCGAGCTGCTCAAGCGTATCGACGTGGCGACTCGCGCTCTGGATCCGCGTATCCAGCAAGTGACCGTGAGCATGGCCGGGGTCTGGGAGCGCATTCTGGTGGCCTCCACCGACGGCGGCCTGGCGGCGGATGTGCGCCCCTTGGTGCGCTTCAATGTCAGCGTGATTGTCGAGCAGAACGGTCGCCGAGAACGCGGTGGTCATGGCGGTGGCGGGCGTACCGACTACCGCTACTTCCTCGCGGAAGATCGTGCCATGGGCTATGCCTGCGAGGCGTTGCGCCAGGCGTTGGTGAACCTGGAAGCGATTCCGGCGCCGGCGGGCACCTTGCCGGTGGTGTTGGGTTCTGGTTGGTCCGGGGTCTTGCTGCACGAGGCGGTGGGTCACGGCCTGGAAGGCGATTTCAACCGCAAGGGCAGTTCCGCCTATAGCGGGCGCATGGGCGAGATGGTCGCCTCGAAACTCTGCACCATTGTCGATGACGGCACGCTAGCCGGTCGCCGAGGCTCGCTGAGCATCGATGACGAGGGCACCCCGACCGAGTGCACCACGCTGATCGAAAACGGCGTGCTCAAGGGCTACATGCAGGACAAGCTCAACGCCCGCCTGATGGGCGTGGCGCGTACCGGCAACGGTCGTCGCGAGTCTTACGCACACCTGCCGATGCCGCGCATGACCAACACCTACATGCTGGGTGGCGAAAGCGATCCGGCGGAAATCATCGCGTCGGTGAAGAAGGGGATCTACTGCGCCAACCTGGGCGGCGGTCAGGTCGACATCACCAGTGGCAAGTTCGTGTTCTCCACCAGCGAAGCGTACCTGATCGAGGACGGCAAGATTACCGCGCCGGTCAAAGGCGCCACCCTGATCGGTAACGGGCCGGAAGCCATGAGTCGAGTGTCGATGGTCGGTAACGACCTGTCGCTGGACAGCGGTGTGGGGACGTGCGGCAAGGATGGTCAGTCGGTGCCGGTGGGTGTCGGTCAGCCAACCTTGAAAATCGACGCGATCACCGTGGGTGGCACGGGCGCGTAAGGGATGGAGCTTCGGGTGGATTGCCAGGCAACCCACCCGGGACGAGGTTTAACGCAGACCGCGTTGCGTCTCGTCCAGCTCACGGATGTACTTGAAGATTTTTCGGCTGGAGGCAGGCGGCTTGCTTTGCGCAACCTCATGCTGGGCCTGACGGATCAGGGAGCGCAATTGCTGGCGGTCCGCGTCCGGGTAGTCGACGACGAATTTTTCCAGAACGGCATCGTCGCCGGCGATCAGGCGATCGCGCCAGCGCTCCAGGTTATGGAAGCGTTCGTTGTACTGGCGAGTGGAGGCATCGAGTTGATCAAGCAAGACCAGAATGGCGTCAGTGTCCTGATCGCGCATCAGTTTGCCGATGAACTGCAGGTGCCGTTTACGCGCGATGTTCGCGGTGTGCTTGGGCGCATCACCCAGGGCCCGGCGCAGAGCGTCGGTCAGGGGCAGTTTTGCCAGCAAGTCAGGCTTGAGTGTTGTAAGGCGCTCGCCGAGGTCAACCAGAGCATGCAGCTCGCGTTTGACCTGGGTTTTGCTTTTTTCTCCCCCGTCGAGGGAGTCGTCGTAAGAATCAACCATGGTGGCAGTCCGCAAAGAAACGCCGCCATGATAACCAGTCGGGGGCCGCTTGTCCGGCCCGGTCGCTCGATGGCCTTAACCGAAAGCAGAATTTGAGTGGAGAACAGCATGAGTGCAGTTGAAAGCGTCGGCCCACAAGCATTGCCGGCACTGCAAGAGCAAGTCGAGCAGATCATCGCCGAAGCCAGGCGTCAGGGTGCCAGTGCCTGCGAAGTAGCTGTGTCTCTGGAGCAAGGCCTGTCGACTTCAGTGCGTCAGCGCGAAGTCGAAACGGTCGAGTTCAACCGTGACCAGGGCTTTGGCATCACCCTGTATGCCGGTCAGCGCAAAGGCTCGGCCAGTACCTCGGCCAGTGGCCCCGAAGCGATTCGCGAAACCGTCGCCGCGGCGCTGGCCATCGCCAAACACACTTCCGAAGACGAACACTCGGGCCTGGCCGATGCTGCCCTGATGGCCAGGGACTTGTCGGACTTTGATCTGTTCCACGAATGGGACATTACCCCTGAGCAGGCGATCGAGAAGGCGCTGGCCTGCGAAGCGGCAGCGTTTGCCACCGACAGCCGGATCAAGAACGCCGATGGCACCACCCTGAGCACCCATCAGGGCTGCCGTGTCTACGGCAACAGCCACGGCTTTATCGGTGGTTATGCCTCGACGCGCCACAGCTTGAGTTGCGTGATGATCGCCGAAGCTGATGGTCAGATGCAGCGTGACTACTGGTACGACGTCAATCGCCTGGGCCATTTGCTGGCCGATCCGGTGAGCATCGGCCAGCGCGCGGCGCAACGGGCGGCCAGCCGTCTCGGTGCGCGCCCGGTACCGACCTGCGAAGTGCCGGTGCTGTTTTCCGCTGAGCTGGCGGGTGGTTTGTTCGGCAGTTTCCTGGGGGCGATTTCCGGTGGCAATCTGTACCGCAAGTCATCGTTCCTTGAAGGCGCCTTGGGGCAGAAGCTGTTCCCGGAGTGGCTGACCATTGATGAGCGGCCACACCTGATGCGTGCCATGGGCAGCTCGGCGTTCGACGGTGATGGCCTGGCGACCTATGCCAAGCCGTTCGTCGAGAACGGTGAGTTGGTGTCCTATGTGCTGGGCACCTATTCCGGGCGCAAACTCGGCATGCCGAGCACGGCCAACTCCGGTGGCGTGCACAACCTGTTCGTCACCCATGGCGACGAAGACCAGGCGGCCCTGCTGCGACGCATGGGACGCGGCTTGCTGGTGACCGAACTGATGGGTCAGGGCCTGAACATGGTGACTGGCGATTACTCGCGCGGTGCAGCGGGCTTCTGGGTGGAAAATGGTGAGATCCAGTTCGCCGTCCAGGAAGTGACCATCGCCGGCAACATGCGCGACATGTTCAAGCAAATCCTGGCGGTGGGTAATGACCTGGAACTGCGCAGCAACATTCGCACCGGTTCGGTGTTGATCGAGCGGATGACAGTGGCGGGCAGTTAACTCCTTGCCGTTACACACAAGGGCGCGTTACCCATTGGGTAATGCGCCTTTTTTATGGGCGCTAGGCGGGTCCGCTGTGGGAGCTTGCATCGGCGCTCTTGTGTTGGGTTTTATTATCATATAATAATGAATCTCATTATCGAATGAGCCCGGATCATGAGTTCCGCCTTGCACGAGCAGCCCTATCTCGAAAGCTGGCGCTGGATGAGCCGCCAGATCCGTTGCGCGCTGGATCCTGACGAACCGCGCCTGATCGAACACTACCTGGCCGAAGGCCGCTATCTGGGCTGTTGCACAGTGACTTCGCCCTGGACCATTGCTGAAACCTCATTTCGCTTGCTGCTCGACACGGCGGCAGATACGGCGCTGCCCTGGCACTGGCGCAACCTGTGCCTGGACCAGGCCTGGCGCCCGCTGCGTGAGCTGGAGCGCCTCTCGTTGTGCAACTGCCGGCTCAAACGCTGGCAACGCTACACCTGGCAACTGGCGACCTGCGAGTTGCAGCCTTCGATTTCTCTGACTGAACTGGTGCAAGGATTTCCTGATGAGTAACACTCGTATCGAACGTGACAGCATGGGCGAACTGCAAGTCCCGGCAGACGCCTTGTATGGTGCCCAGACCCAGCGCGCCGTGGATAACTTTCCCGTCAGTGGGCAGCGGATGCCGGCCCAGTTCATTCGTGCCCTGATCCTCGCCAAGGCCGCCGCCGCCAAAGCCAACGTCGAGCTCAAGCAGCTGAGCGAAGCTCAGGGCAAGGCCATTGTCGATGCCGCCCAAGGCCTGCTCGAAGGCGACTACATGCGACACTTCCCGGTGGATATCTTCCAGACCGGCTCCGGCACCAGCTCCAATATGAACGCCAACGAGGTGATCGCCACCCTGGCCAGCCGATTACTCGGCGAACCGGTCAATCCGAACGATCATGTCAATTGCGGCCAGAGCAGCAACGACATCATCCCGACCACCATCCACGTCAGCGCGGCGCTTTCGCTTCACGAGCAATTGCTGCCTGCACTGGTGCATCTGGTCCAGGTGATCGAGCGCAAGGCTGAACAGGTTCACCCCTTCATCAAGACTGGCCGTACGCATTTGATGGACGCCATGCCGGTGCGCATGAGTCAGGTGCTCAACGGTTGGGCACAACAACTCAAGGCGAACATCGGCCATTTGCAGAGTCTGATGCCCGCCCTGCAATCCCTGGCTCAGGGTGGCACGGCAGTCGGTACCGGGATCAACGCTCACCCGCAGTTTGCAGCGCTGTTCAGTCAGCAGTTGAGCGCGCTGACCCAGGTGCAGTTCACGCCGGGCAAGGATCTGTTCGCGCTGATCGGCTCCCAGGACACGGCGGTTGCGGTTTCGGGCCAACTCAAGACCACGGCCGTGTCACTGATGAAAATCGCCAATGACCTGCGCTGGATGAACTCTGGCCCCTTGGCAGGCCTGGGTGAAATCGAACTTGAAGGCTTGCAGCCGGGATCGTCGATCATGCCGGGCAAGGTCAATCCGGTGATTCCGGAGGCGACGGCGATGGTTGCCGCCCAAGTGATCGGCAATGACACGGTCATCACGGTGGCGGGTCAGTCGGGCAACTTCGAGCTGAACGTCATGCTGCCGATCATTGCCCAGAACCTGTTGAGCAGCATTGAACTGCTGGCCAATTCCAGTCGCCTGCTCGCTGACAAGGCCATTGCCAGTTTCAAGGTCAACGAGGCCAAGCTCAAGGAAGCGCTGTCACGCAATCCGATCCTGGTCACGGCGCTCAATCCGATCATTGGCTATCAGAAGGCTGCGGAAATTGCCAAGACGGCCTATCAGCAAGGTCGCCCGGTGATCGATGTGGCGCTAGAGCACACCGATCTCACGCTCCGCCAACTGGAAGAGTTACTCAATCCCGAGAAGCTCACCGCAGGCGGCGTGTAATCACCGCTATCGCTTTGGAGATTCACCATGGAGCATTGGAAACGCACGATCGAAAGGGCCAACCGCTGCTTCATGCTGGGCGAGTTGGTGGATGCCCGCGAGCACTATCTGCAGGCACTGGCGCTGGCCCAGGTGTTGTACGAGCGGTGGCCGGATGCCGACGAAGCGGTCGCTGCCTGCGTGATTTCCCATCACAACCTCGCCGACCTGCATTTACGTCTGAACCAGCCGGAGGAGAGCGCCGAATACTTGTGCGCCATCCATCAACGGCTGTTACAGACCATGCAGGACTCGCGGCTGGTGCCCGCCCTGCGCGAAGCCGCGCTCCGCCAAAGCAGCAAGACCTACGTCGAGTTGCTCAATTTCATTAGCGAGCACGGCGAATACCCGCGCACCCACCGTTTGCTGCATATCGATACCGCAGCGCAGCCAACCAGGGCGCGCGCTCATCATGGAGTTCATTGAAATGGCTTTTACCTTGCCGGCCCTGCCATACGCCTACGATGCACTGGAACCGCATATCGATGCGCAAACCATGGAAATCCATTACTCCAAGCACCATCAGGCCTACATCAACAACCTCAATGCAGCCGTTGAAGGCACTGAATTTGCCGAGTGGCCGGTGGAGCGCCTGGTGGCCGGCGTTGCACAGTTGCCGGAAAACCTTCGGGCTGCCGTGATCAATCAAGGCGGCGGGCACGCTAACCATTCGCTGTTCTGGGCGGTCATGGTACCCAATGGCGGCGGCAAGCCAGAAGGCGAACTGGCCAAGGCCATCGACAAGCAACTGGGTGGTTTCGACAGCTTCAAGGACGCGTTCACCAAGGCAGCGCTGACGCGGTTCGGTAGCGGTTGGGCGTGGTTGAGCGTCACCCCGCACAAGACCCTGGTAGTGGAAAGCAGTGGTAACCAGGACAGTCCGTTGATGAGCGGTAATACGCCGATCCTCGGCCTGGACGTCTGGGAGCACGCCTATTACTTGTGTTATCAGAACCGTCGCCCTGAATACATCAATGCGTTCTATAACGTGATCCATTGGCCGGAGGTTGCCCGGCGCTACCAGGCAGCGCTGGTTTGAGTCCTCACAATAAAAAGAAATAAGGCCGACTATGGGCACTGAAATACTGGCGATCAGCAGTGGGCGAATGTTTCGTTATGCAGTGGGGGCGCTCTTGTTGTTGGCGGGCTCTACTTTGCTGGTTGCCCACGGCCTGGCGTGGCTGAGCCTTGATCCAAAGTTGATGCGGGCACTGCAAGGCGGGGCTATCTGTACGCTGGGTACGGCCTTGGGGGCGGTGCCGGTACTGGTCATCCGCCGGATGCCGGTGGCGCTCAGTGATACTTTGCTGGGCTTTGGCGCCGGGGTCATGCTGGCCGCCACGGCGTTTTCGCTGATCGTGCCCGGTATCGCGGCGGCTGAAAGCCTGGGGCTGACACCCTGGGCGTCCAGCGGCCTGATCTGTCTCGGCATCATGCTGGGGGCGTTTGGACTGTTTGTGGTGGATCGCAAGGTGTCCGGTGCGACACCGCAGATGCTGGTCGGTACCCTGGAGCACCCGGTCGTCCCTCCGCGTATCTGGCTGTTCGTGTTTGCAATCATTGCTCACAACATCCCTGAAGGCATGGCGGTGGGTGTCTCGGCCGGTGGCGGTATGCCGGATGCCGACAGCCTCGCCATGGGCATCGCGCTGCAGGACGTGCCGGAAGGGCTGGTGATTGCCTTGGTGTTGGCCGGGGCCGGGATGTCACGGGCCAGGTCATTCCTGATCGGCGCAGCATCAGGCCTGGTCGAGCCGGTTTTTGCGTTGCTGTGTGCCTGGTTGGTGAGCCTGGCCGAGGTCATCTTGCCGTTAGGCCTGGCGCTGGCGGCCGGCGCAATGCTGTTGGTGGTGACTCACGACGTTATCCCTGAATCGCGTCGTAATGGTCACGACAAACTGGCCAGCCTTGGGTTGCTGGTAGGGTTCTGCCTGATGATGGTGATGGATACGGCGTTGGGTTGAGGTGTGGCGAGGGAGCAAGCTTGTTCGTCAAAAAGGCGTGCGCTTACTCGCCTTCGTCGAAGAAGTTGTTGATCAATGCCACCAGCGCGTCCAGTGCTTCCTGCTCTTGCTCACCTTCGGTTTTCAGATGGATTCTGGTGCCTTTGCCAGCCGCCAGCATCATCATCGCCATGATGCTTTTACCGTCGACCATGCTTTCGGGGCTGCGACCGGCCCTGATCTGGCAGGGATACTGACCTGCAATACCCACGAATTTAGCGGAAGCGCGGGCATGCAGACCCAGTTTGTTGATGATTTCAATTTCCAGAGCAGGCATCGCGGTGTGAATCCTTTAGCTAAGGTCGCGGTGGCGAACCTGGACGTTCTTCAAGGTTTTTTGCAGGAGTTGACCCAGGCGCTCGGTCAGGTAGACGGAGCGGTGATGCCCACCGGTACAGCCAATGCCAATAGTGACGTAGGCGCGATTACTTGCCGCAAAGCGGGGTAGCCATTTGAGCAGGTAGCTGGAAATGTCCTGGAACATTTCCTCAACATCCGGCTGGGCAGCCAGGTATTCGGCGACCGGTTGATCCAGCCCGGATTGTTCGCGCAGTTCTGGTTTCCAGTAAGGGTTGGGCAGGCAGCGCACATCGAATACCAGGTCGGCATCGACCGGCATGCCACGCTTGAACCCGAAAGACTCCACCAGGAAGGCGGTGCCTGGCTCGGGCTGGTTCAGCAGGCGCAGCTTGATGGTGTCACGAAGCTGGTAGAGGTTCAGGTTGGTCGTATTGACCTTGAGGTCCGCCAGATCGGCTATCGGCCCCAGCAGGGTGGTCTCATCCTGAATGGCTTCGGCCAGCGAGCGATTGGCGCTGCTCAGCGGATGGCGACGGCGGGTTTCCGAGAAGCGCTTGAGCAGGGTCTCTTCGTCGGCGTCCAGATACAGTACGTCGCATTTTATGTGCCGGGCGCGGACTTCTTCCAACAGCTCGGGGAAGCGCGTCAAGTGGCTGGGCAAGTTACGCGCGTCGATGGACACCGCCACCAGTGGCTGGGTCAATTCGTTGTGGATCAGGGCACGTTCGGCCAGTTCCGGCAGCAGGCCGGCTGGCAGGTTGTCAATGCAGTAATAGCCGTTGTCCTCCAGTACATCGAGGGCTGTGCTTTTACCGGAGCCGGAGCGGCCGCTGACGATGATCAGGCGCATGGTTAGTGACCGTTCTGCTCGTCCAGGACAACCTGATACAAGGCTTCGCTGCTGGTGGCGCTGCGCAAACGGTCGCGGACTTCCTTGCGGTCGAGCATGCTGGCGATCTGGCGTAGCAGTTCCAGGTGCGCATCGGTAGCTGCCTGGGGGACCAGCAGGACAAACAGCAGGTCGACCGGTGCGCCGTCGATAGCGTCGAAATCAATAGGCGCGTCCAGGTGCATCAAGGCGCTGATGGGCGACTCGCAACCTTTGAGACGGCAGTGGGGAATAGCGATGCCGTTGCCAAAACCGGTCGAGCCGAGTTTTTCACGGGCAATCAGGCTCTCGAAGACATCCTGCATCTCCAGCTCCGGGACTTCCCGGGCGATCAGGTTGGCAATCTGTTCAAGGGCGCGTTTTTTACTGCCGCCCGGCACGTTCACCAGGGAACGGCCGGGGGTCAGGATGCTTTCAAGTCGGATCATGGGTTTGGGGTGTTAACGACCGGTCGCGCCCTGAAGGAGGCTCTGGGTCTTTTCCTTATGCTTTTTGAGTTGGCGATCCAGCTTGTCGGTCAGCAGGTCGATGGCGGCATACATGTCCGTGTGCTCGGCATTGGCAACCACTTCTCCGCCGGGAATATGCAGCGTGGCTTCGATTTTCTGCAACAGCTTCTCGACATTCATCGTGACCTGCACGTTGGTGATCTTGTCGAAATGCCGCTCCAATCGGTCGAGTTTTTCGCCGATGTAGGTGCGCAGAGGTTCGGTCACTTCCAGTTGGTGTCCACTGATGTTGACTTGCATACAGCTTCTCCTTCGTTGCCAGTGCATAAGGTGGCAGGCTGAGTTGCCTGCCACTAGGATGTTTCCGAAAAATCGAATACACCCTGGAACGCGGTGGCGTGGCCCGTTACATCAATCGCTTGCGTTCGCTCGAAGGCGCGATCCCGAGGGACTCGCGGTACTTGGCGACGGTGCGGCGGGCTACCTGAATGCCTTGTGCCTCCAGTAAACCAGCGATCTTGCTGTCACTCAACGGCTTTTTCTGATTTTCCGCGGCAACCAGTTTTTTGATGATCGCGCGAATCGCTGTGGACGAGCATTCACCGCCTTCGGAGGTGCTGACGTGACTGGAGAAAAAGTATTTCAGTTCATAAATACCGCGTGGGGTATGCATGAATTTTTGCGTGGTCACCCGTGAAATGGTCGACTCGTGCATGCCGACGGCTTCCGCGATGTCGTGCAGGACCAGCGGCTTCATCGCCTCGTCGCCATACTCGAGAAAACCGCGCTGGTGCTCGACGATCTGGGTGGCAACTTTCATCAGGGTTTCGTTGCGGCTTTGCAGGCTCTTGATGAACCAGCGGGCCTCCTGCAACTGGTTGCGCATGAAGGTGTTGTCGGCGCTGGTGTCGGCACGGCGGACGAAGCCGGCGTACTGTGGGTTGACGCGCAGGCGCGGCACCGATTCCTGGTTGAGCTCCACCAGCCAGCGTTCGTTGTCCTTGCGTACGATGACGTCGGGCACCACGTACTCGGCTTCGCTGGACTCGATTTGCGAGCCCGGGCGCGGATTGAGGCTCTGTACCAGTTCGATGACCTGGCGCAGTTCGTCTTCCTTGAGCTTCATGCGGCGCATCAGCTGGCTGTAGTCGCGGCTGCCGAGCAAGTCGATGTAGTCGGTGACCAGGCGTTTGGCTTCGGCCAGCCAAGGGGTCTTGACCGGCAACTGGCGCAATTGCAGCAGCAGGCACTCGCCCAGGTTGCGGGCGCCGATGCCGGCAGGTTCGAATTGCTGGATGCGGTGCAGGACGGCTTCGATTTCGTCCAGTTCGATGTCCAGTTCCGGGTCGAAGGCCTCGAGAATCTCTTCGAGGCTTTCGTCCAGGTAGCCCTGATTGTTGATGCAGTCGATCAGCGTGACGGCGATCAGACGATCGGTGTCGGACATCGGTGCCAGGTTCAACTGCCAGAGCAGGTGGCTCTGCAGGCTCTCGCCAGCTGATGTACGGGTGGTGAAGTCCCACTCGTCGTCATCGTTGCTGGGCAGGCTGCTGGCGCTGGTCTGGTAAACGTCTTCCCAGGCGGTGTCGACGGGGAGTTCGTTGGGAATGCGTTCGTTCCATTCACCCTCTTCAAGGTTGTCCACCGTGGGGGCGGTTTCCTGGTAGGAGGGTTCCTGGATCTCGGTGTTGGGTTTCTGCTCGATGTTGTCCGCCATTGGATCGGCGTTATCGAAGTCGTCGCCGTCTTCCTGACGTTCGAGCATTGGATTGGATTCCAATGCTTCCTGGATTTCCTGTTGCAGGTCCAGGGTCGACAATTGGAGCAGGCGGATGGCCTGTTGCAGCTGCGGTGTCATCGTCAGCTGCTGGCCCATTCTCAAGACTAGCGATGGTTTCATGGCAGGGGCTTAACACCTTATTCGCCGGCGCACATGCGCCATCCACTACAGGGCGCCGAAGCGCCAAACATAAGCAAATTATATGCCTGAAACTGAAGTGTTTGCCTAGAGTGTCGAGACAATAAAAACATTCACGGCCGCATTGACATTACGCCCCGGCAACTCTCAGGCGCCTCAGCGCTTAGAGGCGGAACTCATGGCCCAGATACACTTCCTTGACCAATTCGTTGGCCAGGATGGTTTCGGCGTCGCCTTCGGCGATCAGTTGGCCGTCGTTGACGATGTAGGCGGTTTCGCAGATGTCGAGGGTTTCGCGGACGTTGTGGTCCGTGATCAGTACACCAATGCCCTTGGCCTTGAGGTGGTGGATGATCTGCTTGATGTCACCTACCGAGATCGGGTCCACGCCGGCGAAGGGTTCGTCGAGCAGGATGAATTTCGGTGCCGTGGCCAGCGCGCGCGCGATTTCCACGCGGCGACGTTCACCGCCGGAAAGGCTCATGCCCAGGTTTTCACGGATATGGTTGATGTGGAATTCCTGAAGCAGGCTTTCCAGCTCTTTGCGGCGACCGGCCTTGTCGAGTTCCTTGCGGGTTTCGAGAATGGCCATGATGTTGTCGGCGACTGACAGTTTGCGGAAGATCGACGCTTCTTGCGGAAGATAGCCGATACCTGCCCGTGCACGACCGTGCATGGGTTGGTGGCTGACGTCCAGGTCATCGATCAGCACGCGTCCCTGGTCGGCCTGGACCAGGCCCACGATCATGTAGAAACAGGTGGTCTTGCCAGCGCCGTTCGGGCCTAGCAAACCGACAATCTGGCCGCTGTCGATGGACAGGCTGACGTCACGCACGACCTGGCGGCTCTTGTAGCTCTTGGCCAGATGCTGGGCTTTCAGAGTTGCCATTTAAGGGGCCTTTTGCTCGTCGGTTTTCTTTTTAGGCTGAATCACCATGTCGATGCGCGGGCGTTGTTCGGTGACCTTGCTACCCGTCGCGCGACCGGCGCTGGCGAGCTTTTTGTTGGTGTCGTAGACGATTTTCTCGCCTTGGGTGATGTTGCCATCCTTATCGACGACTTTGGCGCGATCGATCAGTACTACGCGGTCTTGCGAAGCGTGGTACTGGATAGTCACCCCATAGCCTTGGACAGGCTTGGTGTCGCCGGCAGTTTGCATCTGCTCGAAGTAGGCCAGGTTGCCCACCGAGGTCACGACGTCGATATCGCCAGCCGCTGTGCGAGTGATGGTCACGGTGTTGCCGGTGACCTTCATCGTGCCCTGGGTGATGATCACGTCACCTTTGTAGGTGGCGATGCCATTCTTGTCGTCCAGCTGTGCGTCGTCGGCCTGAATGCGGATAGGTTGATCTCTATCGTTCGGCAGAGCCCAGGCGCTCACGCTTCCCAGTGCTGCGCCCAGACTGAGCAAAATAGGGAGGGTTTTAACGAGCCTCATACTG
Source organism: Pseudomonas sp. Irchel s3a18 (assembly GCF_900187535.1). Taxonomy (NCBI): domain Bacteria; kingdom Pseudomonadati; phylum Pseudomonadota; class Gammaproteobacteria; order Pseudomonadales; family Pseudomonadaceae; genus Pseudomonas; species Pseudomonas sp. Irchel s3a18. The sequence goes on from NZ_FYDV01000006.1 coordinate 226,235, forward strand.
TCCTCTTACGTTCGATAGCAGGTGTATCCTGCTTTCTTTCAAATACGCTTTCATGCCGGTCCCCGTCGATACACCGCCAGCACCGTCGATTCTAACGGCTTGCTGGGTCTGCGCATATTGCTGCTGCGGGAATACGGTCATGCGGCTGCTGGTAATGATCATCGCGCGGTCCTTTTCGTCGGTGCGCGCAATGCGTACCGAGTCGATCAGTTCGACTTCGGTGCCGCCAGGGTTGACCTCGCCACGCTCACTCTGGACGTGCCAGGGGAACTCGGTGCCGCGATACAGCTGCAGGTCCGGCTTGGTCACCAGGGTCACATCGCTGGCCTTGACGTGCTCAACCTTGTCGGACGTCATTTCGTACTGCAACTTGCCGTCGGGCAGGTACTGCACGCTATGGGCGTTGGTTGCATAGAAGTCGATCTCGCTCTCGTTGACCACCGTCACGGGCTTGTCGAGAAAACGTTCTGGACTGATGTTCCAATAGCCAACAGCCGCGAGCAGTGCGGCAATGGCCCCGAAAAATAATATGTTGCGAAACTTTTTGCTCAGCATAAGTAGCTCACAGGTACGCGGCGTTGGCGGCTTCAAGGTTGCCTTGGGCGCGTAGAATCAATTCGCAAAATTCGCGTGCTGCACCTTCGCCTCCGCGGGCAAGGGTAGTGCCGTGGGCGTGCTCACGAACGAAACTTGCAGCGTTGGCGACGGCCATGCCCAGGCCGACACGGCGAATCACTGGCAGGTCCGGCAGGTCGTCACCCAGATAGGCAACCTGCTCATAGCTTAGGCCCAGCTGCGCGAGAAGGCTGTCGAGTACGACCAGTTTGTCCTCGCGCCCCTGATACAGGTGGGGAATCCCGAGGTTTTTTGCGCGCTTCTCGACGACCGGGGTCTTACGACCACTGATTATGGCCGTTGTTACACCCGTGGCCATCAACATTTTGATGCCCTGGCCGTCGAGGGTATTGAACGACTTGAATTCGCTGCCGTCTTCGAGGAAGTACAGGCGGCCATCGGTCAGGACGCCATCGACGTCGAACACGGCCAGTTTGATGTTTTTGCCGCGTTGCAGCAGGTCGTTGTTCATTACATGACTCCCGCGCGCAGCAGGTCGGACAGGTTGAAGGCGCCGACGGGGCGATCCTCCTTGTCCACCACTACCAGTGCGTTGATTCTGTTGTCTTCCATGATTTTCAGGGCTTGGGCGGCCAGCATGTCGGCGCGGGCAGTCTTGCCGTGAGGGGTCATGACGGCGTCGATGGTGGTGTTGTGGATGTCGATGTTGCGATCCAGGGTGCGGCGCAGGTCGCCGTCGGTGAATATCCCGGCCAGTTTTCCGTCATCTTCCAGTACCGCGGTCATGCCCAGGCCTTTGCGGGTCATTTCCATCAATGCGTCTTTGAGCGGGGTGCCGCGCACGACGCAGGGCAAATCGTCCCCGGCGTGCATGACACTTTCCACCTTGAGCAGCAGGCGGCGGCCCAATGCTCCACCGGGGTGCGAAAAAGCGAAGTCTTCCGCCGTAAAGCCGCGGGCTTCCAGCAGGGCAACCGCCAGCGCGTCGCCCATGACCAGGGCGGCAGTCGTCGATGAGGTTGGCGCCAGGTTCAGCGGGCAGGCCTCATGTTCGACGTGGACATTGAGGTTGACCTCGGCGGCCTTGGCCAAGGGCGAGTCAGGATTGCCGGTCAGGCTGATCAGCTGTATGCCCAGGCGCTTGATCAGTGGCAGCAACGTGATGATTTCGTTGGTGGAGCCGGAGTTGGACAGCGCGAGAATGATGTCGTCGCGCGTGATCATGCCCATGTCGCCGTGACTGGCTTCGGCCGGGTGTACGAAGAATGCCGTGGTGCCGGTGCTGGCCAGGGTCGCGGCAATTTTACTGCCGATATGCCCGGATTTACCCATGCCGACCACTACCACGCGCCCCTTGCCGGCCAGAATCAACTCGCACGCGCGTACGAAATCAGCGTCGATATGGGGCAGCAAGCCTTTTACGGCTTCAAGCTCGAGGCGGATGGTACGTTGTGCCGATTGAATCAGGTCGCTGGACTGGCTCATGTCTGAATTCGTTTAGCTGGTGAAAAGGTGGCGATTATAGCGGTAATGGGCCATTCGCTCACGTTAGTTCGTCATGCTTTCTGCGGTCTGAGTCACGGGAACTCTCTGATTAGCGGCTATCAACCTTAATTGGAGCTGAATGCAGCGGTCTTCGTCCTTGGGCGCCAAGGGCGGGCAGTGATATAGTTCGTCGCCAGTTCGGCCTGCCCGGGCAGTATGTGCTCTCGCCAGAGATCGCAGCGTCCGAGTGAGAGGCTTGCATCGCAAGGAGTTTAGATGAGTGCCGATAACGCCTACGCGGTCGAGCTGAAGGGAGTGTCCTTCAAGCGCGGCGCGCGTAGCATTTTCAACAATGTCGATATTCGCATTCCACGCGGCAAGGTTACCGGCATCATGGGACCTTCCGGCTGCGGGAAAACCACGCTGTTGCGCCTGATGGGCGCGCAGTTGCGTCCTTCCGGTGGCGAAGTGTGGGTCAACGGGCAGAATTTGCCCCAGCTGTCGCGCAGCGATCTGTTCGATGCGCGCAAGCACATGGGCGTGCTGTTCCAGAGCGGTGCGCTGTTCACCGACCTTGATGTGTTCGAGAACGTCGCATTCCCGTTGCGTATTCATACCCAACTGCCGGAAGAAATGATCCGCGACATCGTATTGATGAAGCTGGAGGCAGTGGGCTTGCGTGGCGCAATCGAGTTGATGCCCGATGAGCTGTCCGGTGGCATGAAGCGTCGTGTGGCGCTCGCCCGCGCCATTGCCCTGGATCCGCGCATTCTCATGTACGACGAACCGTTTGTCGGCCAGGACCCTATCGCCATGGGCGTACTGGTACGCCTGATCCGTCTGCTCAACGACGCCCTGGGTATTACCAGCATCGTGGTTTCCCATGACCTGGCCGAAACCGCGAGCATTGCCGACTATCTGTATGTCGTCGGTGATGGGCAAGTGCTGGGGCAGGGCACTCCCGCCGAGCTGATGGATTCCGATAATCCGAGAATTCGCCAATTCATGAAAGGTGATCCGGACGGGCCGGTACCGTTCCACTTTCCAGCGACGGATTACCGCGCAGATCTTCTGGGGAAGCGCTGATGCGCAAGATTTCACTAATAGAAAGAGTTCGTCGATTCGGCCAGGCCGGCATCGACAGCGTCGCGGTCCTGGGTCGTTCATCGCTGTTCCTGTTTCACGCATTGCTCGGGCGCGGCAGCGTGGGCAGCGGTTTCAGCCTGCTGGTCAAGCAGTTGCATTCGGTCGGCGTCATGTCCCTGGTGATCATCGTGGTCTCCGGGATTTTCATCGGCATGGTGCTGGCGCTGCAGGGCTTCAACATTCTGTCCAGCTACGGCTCGGAGCAGGCGGTCGGGCAGATGGTGGCGCTGACCCTGCTGCGCGAGTTGGGGCCGGTGGTCACGGCATTGCTGTTCGCTGGGCGCGCGGGCTCCGCGTTGACCGCGGAAATCGGCAACATGAAGTCCACCGAGCAACTGTCCAGCCTGGAAATGATCGGTGTCGATCCGCTCAAGTACATCATTGCCCCCCGCCTGTGGGCGGGCTTCATCTCCCTGCCACTGCTGGCGATGATTTTCAGCGTGGTCGGAATCTGGGGCGGCTCCTGGGTGGCGGTAGACTGGCTGGGTGTGTATGAAGGCTCCTACTGGTCGAACATGCAAAACAGCGTGACGTTCAATGGTGACGTGCTCAACGGCATTATCAAAAGCATGGTCTTTGCCTTTGTCGTGACCTGGATCGCCGTATTCCAAGGCTATGACTGTGACCCCACCTCGGAAGGGATCAGTCGTGCCACCACCAAGACCGTGGTGTATGCCTCATTGGCTATCCTCGGCCTGGACTTTATTTTGACCGCCTTGATGTTTGGAGATTTCTGATGCAAAACCGCACCCTGGAAATCGGTGTCGGCCTTTTCTTGCTGGCTGGCATCCTGGCTTTACTGCTGCTTGCCCTGCGGGTCAGTGGACTGTCCCCTGTTTCGAGCACCGACAGCTATAAACTTTATGCCTATTTCGACAATATCGCCGGTTTGACGGTCAGATCCAAAGTGACCATGGCCGGTGTGACCATCGGCAAGGTCACGGCAATCGATCTGGACCGCGACAGCTTCACCGGTCGAGTGACGTTGGAGCTGGAGAAACGTGTAGATAATCTGCCGTCTGACTCCACGGCATCCATCCTCACCGCCGGTTTGCTGGGCGAGAAGTACATCGGTATCAGCGTTGGCGGTGAAGAGAGTCTGCTCAAGGATGGCCAGACCATCCATGACACGCAGTCGGCGCTGGTGCTCGAGGACCTGATCGGTAAATTCTTGCTCAATACCGTTAGTAAAGACGCCAAATGAGGAGTTTTTCCATGATCTCTACTTTGCGACGTAGCCTGTTTGTCTTGCTCGCGGCCTTGCCGCTGATGGCTAACGCCGTGGCTGCGCCTTCGGCGCACGAGCTGGTACAGGATACGACCAACCGGTTGCTCGCAGACCTTGCGACCAACAAAGAGAAGTACAGGCAGGATCCGAAGGACTTTTATGCTGCGTTGAACAGCATTGTCGGGCCCGTGGTGGATGCCGAGGGCATTTCCAAGAGCATCATGACGGTCAAGTACTCGCGCAAGGCCACGCCTGCGCAGATGAAGACCTTTGAAGAGAACTTCAAGACCGGCCTGTTCCAGTTCTATGGCAACGCTTTGCTCGAGTACAACAACCAGGGCATCGTCGTCGAGCCAGCCAAGGATGAGTCGGGTAACCGCACCAGCGTTGGCATGACCGTCAAGGGTAGCAATGGCTCGATCTATCCTGTGTCCTACACACTCGAGAAGATCAATGGCGAGTGGAAGCTGCGCAACGTGATCATCAACGGCATCAATATTGGCAAACTGTTCCGTGACCAGTTCGCCGACGCGATGCAGCGCAATGGCAACGACCTGGACAAGACCATCAATGGTTGGGCCGGTGAAGTCGCCAAAGCCAAGGCAAACACTGAACAGACCGCCGAGAAGCAAGCGCAATGAGTGAGTCGGCCGTCCGTATGGGGGACGCCGGTGAGCTGATGCTCAGTGGCGTACTCGATTACCGCACCGGCCCGGAACTGCGCAAGCAGGGCCAGGCCTTGATCAAGTCCAGTACCTCGCCAGCCGTGGTGCTGGATTGCTCGGGCGTGGAGAAGTCCAGCAGCGTCGGTTTGTCGTTGCTGATGGCTTTCATGCGCGACGCGGCAGCCGGTGGCAAGGCAGTGAGTGTCCGTGCATTGCCGGATGACATGCGTGAAATCGCTCAGGTCTCTGGTTTGACCGGGATTTTGGCGCACCCTTAACTAACATCTATAAAAAGGCCCCCCGTCAGAGTCCTGCCATGCGGGGTTCGCAGGCGCGGGGCTTTTTTGTATGATGTCCGACCCGTGCGCACAGGGCGCCGATTGAGGTTGAGCATGCAGGCCAACGAAGTGAAGAGCTTCCTTGAGGGAAAGCTGTCCGAGACTCTTTTATCCGTACAGGTAGAAGTTGAGGGCGAAGGCTGCAACTTTCAGCTGAACGTGATTAGCGATGAACTGGTGGCTTTGAGCCCGGTCAAGCGTCAACAGAGCATCTATGCCCATTTGAACCCATGGATCGCTGATGGCAGCATCCACGCGGTCACTATGAAATTTTTCAGCAGCGCGGCCTGGGCCGAGCGCACCTGAGCCCAAGGGCGTCGAGATTCTTATGGATAAATTGATTATTACCGGCGGCGTTCGTCTTGATGGCGAAATCCGCATCTCCGGGGCAAAGAACTCTGCCCTGCCGATTCTGGCGGCAACGCTGCTGTGTGACGGCCCGGTGACGGTCGCCAACCTGCCGCACCTGCACGACATCACCACCATGATCGAACTGTTCGGTCGCATGGGCATTGAGCCTGTGATCGACGAGAAGCTCAGCGTCGAAATCGACCCGCGCACCATCAAGACCCTGATCGCACCGTACGAACTGGTGAAAACCATGCGTGCCTCGATCCTGGTGCTGGGCCCTATGGTTGCGCGTTTCGGTGAAGCCGAAGTTGCCCTGCCTGGCGGTTGCGCCATCGGTTCGCGTCCGGTCGACCTGCACATCCGTGGCCTTGAAGCCATGGGCGCGACCATCGACGTCGAAGGCGGCTACATCAAGGCCAAGGCACCGGAAGGCGGCTTGCGTGGTGCACACTTCTTCTTCGATACCGTCAGCGTGACCGGTACCGAGAACATCATGATGGCGGCCGCTCTGGCCAACGGTCGCAGCGTTCTGGCAAACGCCGCTCGCGAGCCTGAAGTCGTCGACCTGGCGAACTTCCTCAACGCCATGGGCGCCAAGGTCCAGGGTGCCGGCACCGACACCATCACCATCGACGGCGTACCGCGCTTGCACTCGGCGGTCTACAAAGTCATGCCGGACCGTATTGAAACCGGTACGTACCTGGTCGCCGCTGCCGTGACTGGCGGTCGCGTGAAGGTCAAGGACACGGATCCGACCATTCTGGAAGCCGTTCTGGAAAAGCTTCGTGAGTCGGGTGCTGAAGTCACCACCGGCGAAGACTGGATCGAGCTGAACATGCACGGCAAGCGGCCAAAAGCTGTTAACGTGCGTACGGCTCCCTACCCGGCATTCCCGACTGACATGCAGGCGCAGTTCATCTCCCTCAACGCGATTGCCGAAGGCACTGGCGCGGTGATCGAGACGATCTTCGAAAACCGCTTCATGCACGTCTACGAACTGCATCGCATGGGTGCTCACATCCAGGTCGAAGGCAACACCGCCATTGTCACCGGTATCGAAAAACTCAAGGGCGCGCCAGTAATGGCTACCGACCTGCGGGCTTCGGCCAGCCTGGTGATTTCGGCACTGATCGCCGAAGGCGACACCCTGATCGATCGCATCTACCACATTGACCGTGGCTACGAGTGCATCGAAGAGAAGTTGCAGATGCTCGGCGCGAAGATCCGCCGCGTACCGGGCTAGTCCCTGCGTCAAGGGCACAGGGAAGTGCCCACAGATTGATTGAAGTCGAGCCTGTTTCAGGCTCGGCCTGTGTCCGGCGCCGTTTGCGACCGGGCATCGTTGCCTGATAAGGACTGACGTTTCCCATGTTGACCATCGCACTGTCCAAGGGCCGCATCCTCGACGACACCCTGCCGCTTCTGGCTGAAGCGGGCATTGTGCCGACCGAGAATCCGGACAAGAGCCGCAAGCTGATCATCCCCACGACCCAGGCCGACGTGCGCTTGTTGATCGTGCGTGCCACCGATGTGCCGACCTACGTCGAGCATGGTGCCGCTGACCTGGGCGTCGCCGGTAAAGATGTGCTGATGGAATACGGCGGCCAGGGCCTGTACGAGCCACTGGACCTGCAGATCGCCCAGTGCAAGTTGATGACTGCCGGTAAAGTTGGCGCGATCGAGCCCAAGGGCCGTCTGCGTATTGCCACCAAATTCGTCAATGTTGCCAAGCGTTACTATGCCGAGCAGGGCCGTCAGGTCGACATCATCAAGCTTTACGGCTCGATGGAGCTGGCGCCGTTGATTGGTCTGGCGGACAAGATCATCGACGTGGTCGATACCGGTAACACGCTGCGGGCCAATGGCCTGGAGCCACAGGATTTCATTGCGGCCATCAGCTCCCGGCTGATCGTCAACAAAGCTTCGATGAAAATGCAGCACGCCCGAATCCAGGCGTTGATCGACACCCTGCGCAAGGCAGTGGAGTCTCGACACCGCGGCTGATTCACCTGCGCGACGTTAAGTTGCGCCCGTCTATCCGCCTCATAGCCAGAATTCTCAGGTGCCCAAGCGGAAACGACGGCTAAGTTAGGGCGCCTGAGTTTTTGCCAATCCTATGAGGCTCTCGCTATGACCGCACCGACTGCAATTCGCCGACTCAACGCTGCTGACCCGGATTTCGCGCATCATCTGGATCATCTGCTGAGCTGGGAAAGTGTGTCTGACGACTCGGTCAATCAGCGAGTGCTGGACATCATCAAGGCGGTGCGTGAGCGTGGCGATGCCGCGCTGGTTGAGTTCACCCAGAAGTTCGATGGCCTGCAGGTTGCCTCGATGGCGGACCTGATCCTGCCACGCGAACGTCTGGAGCTGGCACTGACCCGCATTACCGTGCCCCAGCGCGAAGCCCTGGAAAAAGCCGCCGCCCGGGTGCGCAGCTACCACGAAAAACAAAAGCAGGACTCCTGGACCTACACCGAAGCCGACGGCACGGTACTGGGCCAGAAGGTCACGCCACTGGACCGCGCCGGCCTGTACGTGCCTGGCGGCAAGGCGTCCTATCCGTCCTCGGTGCTGATGAACGCGATTCCGGCCAAGGTGGCCGGCGTGACCGAAGTGGTCATGGTGGTGCCGACACCGCGTGGTGAGGTCAACGAACTGGTGCTGGCGGCGGCGTGCATCGCGGGCGTCGACCGGGTGTTCACCATTGGCGGCGCGCAAGCCGTGGCGGCGCTGGCCTACGGCACCGAAAGCGTGCCGAAGGTCGACAAGGTCGTCGGCCCTGGCAACATCTATGTGGCCACTGCCAAGCGTCATGTGTTTGGCCAGGTGGGCATCGACATGATTGCCGGTCCGTCTGAAATCCTCGTGGTATGCGACGGCCAGACCGATCCTGACTGGATTGCGATGGACCTGTTCTCCCAGGCCGAGCACGACGAAGACGCCCAGGCGATTCTGGTCAGCCCCGATGCCGGGTTCCTCGACCAGGTGGCGGCGAGCATCGCCAGGCTGTTGCCGACCATGGAGCGTGCCCAGATCATCGAAACCTCGATCAATGGCCGTGGTGCGCTGATCCAGGTGCGTGACATGCAGCAAGCCATCGAGGTGGCCAATCGCATTGCGCCGGAGCACCTCGAACTGTCGGTCGCCGATCCTCAAGCCTGGCTGCCGCAGATTCGCCACGCCGGGGCGATCTTCATGGGGCGCCACACCAGCGAAGCCTTGGGCGACTACTGCGCCGGCCCCAACCACGTGTTGCCGACCTCTGGCACCGCGCGTTTCTCTTCGCCGCTGGGGGTGTATGACTTCCAGAAGCGTTCGTCGATCATCTTCTGCTCCGAGGCAGGCGCTTCGGAACTGGGCAAGACGGCTTCCGTGCTGGCCCGTGGCGAATCGCTGACGGCCCACGCCCGCAGCGCCGAATACCGCATCGTTGACGACAAAGAAGGAAACTGAACATGAGTAAATTCTGGAGTTCGTTCGTCAAGGATCTGGTGCCCTATGTGCCGGGCGAACAGCCGAAGCTGGCGAAACTGGTCAAGCTCAACACCAACGAAAACCCCTACGGTCCATCCCCCAAGGCACTGGCGGCGATGCAGACCGAGCTCAACGACACGCTGCGCCTGTACCCGGACCCCAACAGCGACCTGCTCAAGCAGGCCGTGGCCAGGTACTACGGCGTGCAGGGCAATCAGGTATTCCTCGGCAACGGTTCCGATGAAGTCCTGGCGCACATCTTCCACGGGTTGCTGCAACACGATCAGCCGCTGCTGTTCCCGGACATCAGCTACAGCTTCTACCCGGTCTACTGTGGGTTGTACGGCATCAAATTCGACGCGGTGCCGTTGGACGAGCAGTTCCAGATCAATCCGGCGGACTACGCCAGGCCCAACGGCGGGATCATCTTCCCCAACCCGAATGCACCGACCGGTTGCCTGCTGGCGCTGGACGCCGTGGAGCAGATTCTCAAGGTCAGCCCGGATTCGGTGGTCGTGGTCGATGAAGCCTACATCGACTTCGGCGGTGAAACCGCGATCAGTCTGGTCGATCGCTACCCGAACCTGCTGGTGACCCAGACCCTGTCCAAATCACGCTCGCTGGCGGGTTTGCGTGTGGGCCTGGCGGTGGGGCATCCGGACCTGATCGAGGCGCTGGAGCGGATCAAGAACAGCTTCAACTCGTATCCGCTGGATCGCCTGGCGATCGTCGGCGCGGCCGCTGCCTTTGATGATCGCGAGTACTTCGACAAGACCTGTCGACGGGTGATCGACAGTCGCGAGCAGGTGGTTGCGCAACTGCAGGAGAAGGGCTTTGACGTGCTGCCGTCGGCGGCGAACTTCATTTTCGCCCGCCATCCTCGGCACGACGCTGCTGGCCTGGCGGCGAAGTTGCGCGAGCAGGGCGTGATCGTTCGTCACTTCAAGCAAGAGCGGATCGCCCAGTTCCTGCGCATTACCATCGGCACGCCAGAGCAGAACCAGGCGTTGATCGACGCGCTCGAGGACCTGTAGATCGCTATGACGGATCGTTCCCGCGCGCTTGCGTGGGAGCTTCCCGTGACGCTCCACGTCACAATGGGCGCGCAGCGTCCATGGCGGCATTCCCACGCAGGGCGTGGAACAATCATGAGTGACCTCATCGCGAGCAAGGGCGGGTGTGCTACTCGTGATGCGGTTCGCCCAGGAACGTCAGTGAGCTGAACACGCCGCGCGTCGCCACATCCGGATTGTCTTTGAGCTGGACTTCCACCTGCGCCGCTATCACATTCAACCCTTCATTTCGCACCAGCACCTGTGCCCGGCCATCCTTGTCGGTTTCGGTACTCAGGGTGTTCGGTGCATTGCGGTAGTCGCCGATCAGCTTCACCCCAGCGGCCGGTTTGCCGTCCAGTAGCACGCGCACCGGTAATGATCGACCAGGCCCCACCGTCAGCGGATCAACCTCTGGCAAGATCAGCAGCTTCAGTTGATCAAGCGCGGGCAACTTCGCCCCCGGCTGATAGATCGCCAGGCTGTACTTGAACGTCTGGGTCGACTCGACCGCCCCCGGCACTTTGCTGCGTCCTTCGTTGACCCACTTTTTGTCCGCCGTCTGCGACCACATGCCGTTGTCCAGCGCCACGGCCAACACCGCCGGCGGTTTGAGCGGCTGCAGGCGGGCGTGATCCACCAGGCGCTGTACGGTGACGGGAATCATTTTTCCGGTGATGTCATACGCCCAGGCGCCGCTGACTTTCAGGGCCTTGAAAGCATTGTCCTCGGCACCGTGACCGTAGATGACTTCGATGTTGCCACGGCGTTGTTCGGTCCACAGGCCATGAGCCGAGACCTGAGCGCTGAGCAGTGCGCCGATCAGCCCCAGCAGGACCAGTGATTTAGCGTGTTGCATGGTGATTCCCTTTTACAGATTGAGTGTCAGGCTGACGGTGAAGTTGCGCGGCTCGCCGGGGTTGACCCAGTAGTTGCTGTAAGAGCGCTCGTAGTACCGTTCATCAAAGAGGTTGTTCAGGTTCAGCCCCAACGTGACGCGGTCGCTGGCCTGGTAATGGGCCAGCAGGTCGACGGTCTGGTAAGCCGGCAGTTCGAAGTCGCTACCGGCTTCGCCCGAGCGATCACCGACATAGGTGTAGGCGGCACCGATGTCCGAGCCACGCAATGCGCCGTCTTGAAACTGGTAGACAGCCAACAGGCTACCGCTGCGCTTGGCCACCCCGAGAATCCGGCTGCCAGTGGGAATGACCGGATCGCCTTGGGTCACCTCGGCATCGATGTACGCCAGGGCACCGATCAGCCGTACGGCCTCCGAGAGTTGTCCGCTCACCTGCAGATCGAAACCCTGGCTGCGGGCCTTGCCCATTGCCCGGTAGGTATCGGTGGCCGGATCGAGGGCCAGGACGTTTTCTTTTTCGATGTGGAAGGCGGCGAGGGTGCTGCTCAGGCGATCCTCGAACAGCTCACTCTTGAGGCCGACCTCGTAGCCGACGCCTTCCTGCGGAGCAAAGGACTTGCCCGCGGCGTCCAGGCCGTTGTTCGGCTTGAACGAGGTCGAGGCGTTGGCGAACAGGCCGTGCTGTGGTGTCAGCTGATAGAGCAGGCCGGCGCGTTGGGTCAGGGCGTCGTGGTCTTGCCGGCTGCGGTTGCCGAGTACCTGATCGTCGATGGTTTGCTCGAAATGCTCCAGGCGCACCCCCAGAATGCCGCGCAGGCGTTCGCTGAATACGATCTGGTCCTGAAGGTTGAGGGCTCGGCTTTCGACCTGCTCGAAGAAGTCCGGACCCGTGCGTTTGCCGTCTGGTTTTGGCTGACCATAAACCGGGTTGTAGATGTCGATCGCATAGGGGCCGCCAGCGAGGGTGGTCACTCGTTCGTTCTTGCGCAGGTTCTCGTATTCGCTGCCGATCAACAGTTCGTGTTGCCAACTGCCGATGTCGAACAGACCCCGCAATTCGAGCTGGGTGATGCTGTCGTGCCACCGGGTATCGCGCTCACGGTAGCGGCGGTTGACGGTGTGCAGGTCGGCGTTCAGGGGGCGTGTTTCCGAGGCATGTCCCCAGAGCTTGCCGTCCTTGTAGTGGCTGGCCAGGCGTAGCTTCCAGGTGTCGTTGAGGTGATGGTCGAGGGTCGCCTGCAGCAGGTTGTTGTGGTTGTCGATGTTGCCGTCATTGGGTTCGCCGAGGAAGGTCGAACGCTTGACCCCGCTCCAGCGGTTGTTCGGCGCCACGATGCCGCGGTCGAAGGTTGAACTGTGGCGGACGATTTCGCTTTCCAGCAGCAGGTTGGTGTCGGGATTGAGCTGCCAACTGAGCGAAGGCGCGAGGAACACACGCTGGCTATCCACGTGATCGCGGAAGCTGTGGTTGTCCTCGACGGCCAGGTTGATCCGCGACAGCACCTCGCCCTGAGGGTCGAGGGGGGTATTGACGTCCAGAGCAGTGCGATAGCGATCCCAGCTGCCGGCGCGGGTCTGCAAGGTGCTGAAGGCTTCTGGCTGGGGTTTCTTGGTGACGATGTTGACCGTGCCGCCGGGATCGCCGCGCCCGTAAAGGCTGGCGGCAGGCCCCTTGAGTACCTCGATGCGTTCGACATTGGCGGCATCTGGAGTGCTTGGGTAGCCGCGGTTGGCGGCGAAACCGTCCTTGTAGAACTCCGAGGTGGTGAAGCCGCGCACACTGTACTCATAAAGCGTCAGGCCGCCGAAATCGTTCTGTTTCGAGACGCCGCCGGCAAACTCCAGCGCCCGCTCGATGTCGTTGCTGCCCAGGTCCTGGAGGACGCTGGCGGGGATCACGCTGATGGACTGGGGGATATCACGAATGGCCGTGTCGGTTTTGGTCGCACTGGCAGAGCGAGTCGCGCGATAGCCCTTGACCGGTCCTGTGGCGGACTCGTACTCGGAGCTGACGCTGATGGCGTCCAGTTCCAGAGGGCGGGGTTCTTCGGCAAGTGCCGGATTCCCCAGCAGGCCGAGTGCAAGGCCTGCCAGGGAAGCGGTTTTTCGAGACGGCATGAGATCGTTCCAATAGTGATATTGGAACAATATAACATTGCCGATGAGAGTGCATGCTTTTAACCCGGCATGGCCGGGTCAATGCTTACTCTTCTTTGGCGATCGGGGCTGGGGGGGGCCGCAGGCCGATTTCCGCAGTCAGCTCAAGTTCCTTGCCATTGCGGATGACCTGGATACTGACCTTGTCGGTCGGCTTGATCCGTGCCACCTGGTTCATCGAACGACGGCCATCACCGGCGGGTTCGCCATCGATGCTGAGGATCACGTCGCCCAATTGCAGGCCGGCTTTTTGTGCCGGGCCATCACGGAAAATCCCGGCAACGACAATGCCCGGTCGCCCCGACAGGCCAAACGACTCCGCCAATTCCTGGCTCAGGGGTTGCACTTCAATGCCCAGCCAGCCGCGAATCACCTGGCCGTGCTCGATGATCGACTTCATCACTTCCATGGCCAGCTTGATCGGAATCGCAAAGCCGATACCTTGTGAGCCGCCGGACTTGGAGAAAATCGCCGTGTTGATGCCGGTCAGGTTGCCGTTGGCATCCACCAGCGCGCCGCCGGAGTTGCCCGGGTTGATCGCGGCATCGGTCTGGATGAAGTCTTCGTAGTTGTTCAGGCCCAACTGATTGCGCCCGGTGGCGCTGATGATGCCCATGGTCACGGTCTGGCCGACGCCGAACGGGTTGCCGATGGCCAGCGCAACGTCGCCGACCCGGATGCTTTCCGAGCGGCCGACCGTGATCGATGGCAGGTGCTTCAAGTCGATTTTCAGCACCGCGAGGTCGGTTTCCGGATCGCTGCCGATGACGCGAGCCAGGGTTTCACGACCATCCTTGAGTGCGACCACGATCTGGTCGGCGCCGGAGGTGACGTGGTTGTTGGTCAGCAAATAGCCTTCCGGGCTCATGATCACGCCGGAACCGAGGCTCGACTCCATGCGTTTCTGTTTGGGCGCGTTGTCACCGAAGAAGCGTCGGAACTGTGGGTCTTCAAACAGAGGGTGAGTGGTCTTGTTGACCACTTTGGTGGTGTAGAGGTTGACCACCGCGGGTGCCGCGATGACCACCGCATCGGCGTAGGACACCTGTCCATGTTGGTTCAGAGTCGTTTGCGGGGCCTGCTGAAGATTCACATCCTGGCTCGGTAGCCCGACCCATTGCGGGTAACGCTGGATAATCAGCAACGCAATCAGCACGCCGGCCAACAGCGGCCAGCCAAAAAAACGCAGACCCTTGAGCATTGAACAAATCCTGGGAGGTTACGACGGGCCAACCACGGCCCATAATGTTGCGCATTATACGAGGCCGCGCGCGCCTCTGAACGGGATATTTAGGAGTCTTTTATGGCCGTTGCCCTGAGCACCCTGGTAGAAGAAGCGGATCGCTACCTCAGCAGTTCGAAGATTTCCGATTATTGCCCCAACGGCCTGCAAGTCGAAGGTCGGCCGCAGGTCATGCGCATCGTCAGCGGCGTCACGGCCAGCCAGGCCTTGCTCGATGCCGCAGTCGAGGCCAAGGCCGACCTGGTGCTGGTCCACCACGGTTATTTCTGGAAGGGCGAGAACCCCTGCATCACCGGCATGAAGCAGCGCCGGCTCAAGACCCTGCTCAAGCACGATATCAGCCTGTTGGCCTATCACTTGCCGCTGGATTTGCACCCGGATGTGGGCAACAACGTGCAACTGGCTCGCCAACTGGATATCACCGTGGAAGGTCCGCTGGACCCGGATAACCTCAAGGTGGTCGGGTTGGTGGGCTCGCTGGCCGAACCCATGACCGCGCGCGACTTCGCCCGTCATGTGCGGGACGTCATGGGCCGTGAACCCTTGCTGATCGAAGGTCGCGAGATGATTCGGCGTGTGGGCTGGTGCACCGGCGGCGGCCAGGGCTACATCGACCAGGCGGTGCAAGCCGGCGTCGATTTGTACCTCAGTGGCGAGGCGTCCGAGCAAACCTTCCACAGCGCTCGCGAGAATGGCATCAGCTTTATCGCGGCCGGCCATCACGCCACCGAGCGCTATGGCGTGCAGGCACTGGGGGAATACCTGGCGCGGCGGTTCGCCCTGGAGCATATTTTCATTGATTGCCCGAATCCGATTTGAGGGTGTTCAGCGCTTCACTGAACACCACGATTCAACGATGAGGGCGAGCCTCGGACGCCAGAACGCGCAGGCATATTCATATGCCCTTTCGATCTAGTTGGCGTCCTGATTAGACGATGACGCTGTGCTAGGATCCTCGCTCGAACACGGCCCGCTGGCCGTTCATAAGAAAGCTTTCGTGAGTAGCCATGGTCGACAAACTGACGCATCTGAAACAGCTGGAGGCGGAAAGCATCCACATCATCCGCGAGGTGGCCGCCGAGTTCGACAACCCGGTGATGCTGTACTCCATCGGTAAAGACTCCGCCGTGATGCTGCACCTGGCACGCAAGGCATTCTTCCCGGGCAAGCTGCCGTTTCCGGTGATGCACGTCGACACCCAATGGAAGTTCCAGGAGATGTACAGCTTTCGCGACAAGATGGTCGAAGAGCTGGGCCTGGACCTGATTACCCACGTCAACCCGGAAGGCGTGGCGCAAGGCATCAACCCCTTCACCCACGGCAGTGCCAAGCACACCGATATCATGAAGACCGAAGGCCTGAAGCAGGCCCTGGACAAGCATGGTTTCGACGCAGCCTTTGGCGGCGCCCGTCGCGATGAAGAGAAATCCCGCGCCAAAGAGCGTGTGTACTCGTTCCGCGACAGCAAGCACCGCTGGGACCCGAAAAACCAGCGTCCGGAACTCTGGAACGTCTACAACGGCAAGGTCAACAAAGGCGAGTCGATCCGCGTATTCCCGTTGTCGAACTGGACCGAGCTGGACATCTGGCAGTACATCTACCTGGAAGGCATCCCGATCGTCCCGCTGTACTTCGCCGCCGAGCGTAACGTCATCGAGAAGAACGGCACACTGATCATGATCGACGACGAGCGCATCCTCGAACACCTGAGCGACGAAGACAAAGCGCGCATCGTCAAGAAGAAAGTCCGTTTCCGTACCCTTGGTTGCTACCCGTTGACGGGCGCGGTGGAGTCCGAGGCCGAAAGCCTTACGGACATCATTCAGGAAATGCTCCTGACGCGAACTTCCGAGCGCCAGGGCCGGGTCATCGATCACGATGGCGCCGGCTCCATGGAAGACAAAAAACGGCAAGGATACTTTTAAGCTGCAAGCGGCAAGTTAGAAGCTGCAAGCAAATCAAAAGCAGGTGATCGAAATGGATTTCGAGAAACTCTTGGTTTGGCAAAGAGCAAAAGCGTTGACGGTGAGTGTGTACAAGGAAATGGCTGCATGCCCTGACCTTGTATTCAAAAGTCAGATTACGCGCTCTGCGCTCTCTATCCCGAGCAATATTGCAGAAGGTATGGAGCGTTTCACTGCTAGAGATAAATGTCGTTTTCTGAGGATCGCCAAGGCTTCCTGTGGGGAGCTGCGAACCCAGCTGATGATCGGCAGTGAGATCGCGTATGTCGCTGAGCCTCTGGCAGCAGTTTGGATTATAGAAACCCGTGAGCTTTCAAAAATGCTGAACGGGTTGATCAATAGAATTTCTGACTAGCTGTACGCCGACAAGCTTGCCGCTTGAAGCTTACAGCTTGGAGCTTAAACCCAATGAGCCATCAATCTGATTTGATCAGCGAGGACATCCTCGCCTACCTGGGCCAGCACGAACGCAAAGAGCTGCTGCGCTTTCTGACCTGCGGTAACGTCGACGACGGCAAGAGCACCCTGATCGGGCGCCTGCTGCACGACTCCAAGATGATCTACGAAGACCATCTGGAAGCCATTACCCGCGACTCGAAAAAAGTCGGTACTACGGGCGATGATATCGACCTGGCATTGCTGGTCGACGGCCTGCAGGCCGAGCGCGAGCAAGGCATCACCATCGATGTTGCCTACCGCTATTTCTCCACCGCCAAACGCAAATTCATCATCGCCGACACCCCCGGCCATGAGCAGTACACCCGTAACATGGCGACCGGTGCTTCCACCTGTGACCTGGCGATCATCCTGGTCGATGCCCGTTATGGCGTGCAGACCCAGACCCGTCGCCACAGCTTCATCGCCTCCCTGCTGGGCATCAAGCACATCGTCGTGGCCATCAACAAGATGGACCTCAAGGACTTCGACCAAGGTGTGTTCGAGTCGATCAAGGCCGATTACCTGGCGTTTGCCGAAGGCCTGAAGATGAAGCCCGCCACCATGCACTTCGTGCCGATGTCGGCCCTCAAGGGCGACAACGTGGTGAACAAGTCCGAGCGCTCGCCGTGGTACACCGGCCAGTCGCTGATGGAGATCCTCGAGACCGTGGAAGTGGCGGGTGATCGTAACTTCACCGACCTGCGTTTCCCGGTGCAGTACGTCAACCGTCCGAACCTGAACTTCCGTGGTTTTGCCGGCACCCTGGCCAGCGGCATCGTCAAGAAGGGCGACGACGTCGTGGTGCTGCCTTCGGGCAAGAGCAGCCGCGTGAAATCCATCGTCACCTTCGAAGGTGAGCTGGAGCACGCCGGTCCCGGTCAGGCCGTCACCCTGACCATGGAAGACGAGATCGATATCTCCCGTGGTGACCTGTTGGTGCATGCCGACAGTGTGCCTCCGGTCACCGACCACTTCGAAGCGATGCTGGTGTGGATGGCTGAAGAGCCGATGCTGCCGGGCAAGAAGTACGACATCAAGCGCGCCACCAGTTATGTGCCAGGTTCCATTGCCAGCATCGTCAACAAGGTCGACGTGAACACCCTGGAAGAAGGCCCGGCCAGCGCGTTGCAGCTGAACGAAATCGGCAAGGTCAAGATCGCGCTCGACGCGCCGATTGCCCTCGACGGTTACGAGAGCAACCGCACGACCGGCGCGTTCATCATCATCGACCGCTTGACCAATGGCACGGTGGGCGCCGGCATGATCGTCGCCCAGCCTCTGGCTCACGGCAGTAGCACGCACCATGGCAAGTTGGCTCATGTAGCGACCGAAGAGCGTGCCCAGCGCTTCGGCCAACAACCGGCCACCGTCCTGTTCAGCGGCTTGTCGGGAGCCGGCAAAAGTACCTTGGCCTATGCAGTTGAACGCAAGCTGTTCGACATGGGGCGCGCAGTGTTTGTGCTCGATGGCCAGAACCTGCGCCATGACCTGAACAAAGGCCTGCCACAGGACCGCGCCGGACGCACCGAGAACTGGCGTCGAGCGGCTCACGTCGCGCGTCAGTTCAACGAGGCTGGTTTGCTGACCCTGGCAGCGTTCGTTGCGCCCGATGCTGAAGGGCGCGAGCAGGCCAGGGCATTGATCGGCAGTGATCGTTTACTGACGGTGTATGTACAGGCTTCGCCGACCGTTTGTGCCGAACGCGATCCACAAGGTCTGTATGCCGCCGCTGGCGACAACATTCCGGGCGACTCTTTCCCGTATGACGTGCCGCTGGACGCCGACCTTGTGGTCGACACCCAGTCGCTGTCGCTGGAAGAAAGCGTCAAGCAGGTGCTGGATCTGCTGCGCAAGCGTGGCGCGATCTGAGGCAGGAGCCGCGATAAGCTTTCAGCTTCAAGCGGCAAGTAAAAGCCCGCAGGCGAGTGATCGTCTGCGGGCTTTTTGGTGTCTGGTCGGACGCATTCGCTTGCCCGCGAAGAGGCCGGTACAGGCGCCTGTTTACTTCGCGGGATACTCGCGGTGCATTTGCTCAAGCAACGCGTCCTTGTCCTGCCACAACTGGTTGATCCAACCCTGGAACTGCAGGCGGTACTCACCATCCTGCTCGTAGTTCTTGCCGATGAATGACGCCGGGATCTGCAGTTCCTGAAAATGCACCACCACGTCTTTCACATTGCCGCATAACAGGCCCCAGAAGCCAGGACGACCGGCCGGGTAATGGATGGTCACGTTGACGATGGACTCCAACTGTTCGCCCATGGCGTCCAGTACAAACGCAATGCCGCCGGCCTTTGGCTTGAGCAGGTGGCGAAACGGTGACTGCTGCTGTGCGTGCTTGCCCAGGGTAAAGCGTGTGCCTTCGGCGAAGTTGAATATGCCCACCGGGTTGTTGCGAAATTTCGCGCAGGTCTTGCGGGTGGTTTCCAGGTCCTTGCCTTTCTTCTCCGGGTGCTTGTCCAGGTAAGCCTTGGAATAACGCTTCATGAACGGGAAGTCCAGCGCCCACCAGGCCACCCCAATCACGGGTACCCAGATCAGTTCCTGCTTGAGGAAGAATTTCAGTGGGCGAATACGGCGGTTGAGTACGTACTGCAGCACCAGGATATCGACCCAGCTCTGGTGGTTGCTGGTGACCAGGTAGGAATGCTGATAGTCCAGGCCCTCAAGCCCGCTGAGATGCCAGCGGGTACGGCCGATCAGGTTCATCCAGGCTTTGTTGTTGCTGATCCAGGCCTCGTGGGTATGGTTCATCAGCCAGTGGCTGAAGCGTTGGGTGAGGGCGAATGGCAACACCTTGAAGAGCGCGACGCCGAACAGAAACGAGCACAACAACAGGGTGTTCAGCGCCAGTAGCAACGAGGCG
Source organism: Pseudomonas sp. Irchel s3a18 (assembly GCF_900187535.1). Classification (NCBI taxonomy): domain Bacteria; kingdom Pseudomonadati; phylum Pseudomonadota; class Gammaproteobacteria; order Pseudomonadales; family Pseudomonadaceae; genus Pseudomonas; species Pseudomonas sp. Irchel s3a18. The sequence continues at coordinate 246,080 of NZ_FYDV01000006.1, forward strand.
ATCACGCCCCGTACGGCTGCGGGTAGAAAATCCAGCATTCAGAGATCCATAGGTCGGTTGGCGGCTTGAATCGCCGTCAAGGCGATGGTGTAGACGATGTCGTCGACCTGGGCGCCGCGCGGCAAGTCATTCACCGGTTTGCGCAGGCCTTGCAGCATGGGGCCAAGGCTGACGCAGTCGGCGCTGCGTTGCACGGCTTTGTGGGTGGTGTTGCCGGTGTTCAGGTCCGGGAAAATGAACACTGTTGCCCGGCCTGCCACCTGGCTGTTCGGCGCCAATTGCCGCGCCACTGTTTCGTTGGCCGCGGCGTCGTATTGCAGGGGCCCGTCGATCAACAGCGAGTTCTGCGCTTCATGGGCCAGCAAGGTGGCTTCACGGACTTTTTCCACCTCTTCGCCGCTGGCCGACTCACCGCTGGAATAGCTGAGCATGGCCACCCGCGGCGTGATGCCGAAGGCGGCGGCGGAGTCGGCGCTTTGCAAGGCGATCTCGGCCAGTTCGCTGGCGCTCGGATGAGGGTTCATGATGCAGTCGCCGTAGACCAGTACTTCCTCCGGGAACAGCATGAAAAACACCGACGACACCAGGGTGCAGCCCGGCGCCGTTTTAATCAGCTGCAGGGCCGGGCGAATGGTATTGGCGGTGGAGTGAATGACCCCGGACACCAGCCCGTCGACTTCATCGAGCGCCAGCATCATGGTGCCGATCACCACGGTGTCTTCCAGTTGCTGCTCGGCCATGGGCGCGTTGAGGCTCTTGGTCTTGCGCAGTGCGACCATCGGTTCGACGTAGCGCTGGCGGATCAGGTCCGGATCGAGAATCTCCAGGCCTTCAGGCAGCTCGATGCCCTGGGCACGGGCGACGGCCTGTACATCTTCAGGCTTGGCCAGCAAGACGCAGCGAGCGATACCGCGCGCCTGGCAAATGGCTGCCGCCTGCACGGTCAGCGGCTCGCTGCCTTCGGGCAGGACGATGCGCTTGTTGGCGGTCTGGGCGCGCTGGATCAATTGATAGCGGAACACCGCGGGCGACAGGCGCATTTCCCGCGGGGTGCCACAGCGTTGGTGCAGCCAGTCAGCGTCCAGGTGGCTGGCGACGAAATCGGTGATGATCTCCGCGCGCTCGCGGTCGTCGATCGGGATTTCCTTGTTCAGGCCGTTCAACTGATTGGCGGTGTCGTAGGAGCCGGTGCTGACCGACAGTACGGGCAAGCCTGCCTGCAAGGCGCCGCGGCACAGGTCCATGATCCGAGGGTCGGGCAGGGTGTCACTGGTCAGCAGCAAGCCGGCCAGCGGCACGCCGTTGATGGCGGCCAGGCTGACGGCCAGGATGATGTCGTCACGGTCGCCGGGCGTCACCACCAGTACGCCGGGCTTGAGCAGTTCCACCGTATTGCGCATGGTGCGCGCGCAAATGATGATTTTGGTCATGCGCCGGGTTTCGTAGTCGCCGGCGTTGAGCACCTGGGCGCCCATCAGGTCGGCGACGTCGCGAGTGCGTGGCGCGTTGAGCTCCGGCTGGAACGGAATGCAGCCGAGCAAGCGGAAATCGCCACTGCGCAGTAACGGCGAGTGTTCTTTCAGGCGCGCGGCGAATGCCTCCATGCTTTCTTCGGTTTTGACCTTGTTGAGGATCACACCCAGGACTTTCGGGTCTTTCGGGCCACCGAACAATTGCGCCTGCAACTCGACCCGGCCAGACAGCTCGGTAAGCACTTCGTTTTCTGGCGCCGACACCAGAATCACCTCGGCATCCAGACTCTTGGCCAAATGCAGGTTGACCCGTGCGGCATAGCTGGCGCTGCGGGTCGGTACCATGCCTTCGACGATCAGGACGTCCTTGCCGACAGCGGCCTGCTGGTACAGGGTGATGATTTCTTCCAGCAGCTCATCGAGCTGACCGTCACCGAGCATCCGCTCGACATGGGCCAGGCCCAGCGGTTGGGGTGGCTTGAGGCCGTGGGTGCGGGCTACCAGTTCGGTGGAGCGTTCCGGTCCGGTGTCGCCGGGGTGGGGCTGGGCAATCGGCTTGAAGAAGCCGACTTTAAGTCCCGCTCGCTCAAGGGTGCGCACCAGACCGAGGCTGATGGAGGTCAGGCCCACACCGAAATCGGTGGGTGCGATAAAAAAAGTTTGCATGCGGATTCTCTGAAGGTGCATGGCAATGGCGATCATCCAAGCCTGACGATCTGCCTGAATCAAACGCCAAGGTTATCGCTAACCGGGCCTTGAGCGCACCAACCGCAGGCAAAGGGCTGACCTATTTTTTCAATACGTTGCACGGGGTCGAGCACCCAGGCCCTGGTTTGCCAGGGGGGTTGATGGCGCAGGTGCTGGGTGTGCCCACAGGACAGCTCGGCCACCCAGTGTCCTTGCTCGTCCTGATGGAAGCCGGTAATCGTCGATGCATTCGAAGCGGGCCGTTTATCCGGGTTCTGTTCGCTTTCGGGCGTTTGCTTCGCTAAACTTACCCATTCTTTATTCTTATGCAAAAGGTCTCGCCCCATGCTGATCGCCGCCAATAAGGCTGTCTCCATCGACTATACCCTGACCAACGACGCTGGTGAGGTCATCGACAGCTCTGCCGGCGGCGCACCGCTGGTTTACCTGCAAGGCGCAGGCAACATCATTCCAGGCCTGGAAAAAGCCCTGGAAGGCAAAGCGGTCGGTGACGAACTGACTGTTGCCGTAGAACCGGAAGACGCCTACGGCGAATACGCGGCCGAACTGGTCAGCACCCTGAGCCGCAGCATGTTCGAAGGCGTTGACGAACTGGAAGTGGGCATGCAGTTCCACGCTTCCGCGCCAGACGGCCAAATGCAGATCGTCACCATCCGTGATCTGGACGGCGACGACGTGACCGTTGACGGCAACCACCCGTTGGCCGGCCAGCGCCTGAACTTCCAGGTCAAGATCATCGACATCCGTGACGCCAGCCAGGAAGAAATCGCCCATGGTCACATCCATGGCGAAGGTGGTCATCACCACTAATTTCTGCGCTAAGCTCAGATAACTGGAGAGGCGCCCGAGGGCGCCTTTTTAGTCGGTGGCCGTTACCGGCCATCGGTGTTTGCGCGGTTGCTGGGCTGTTTCGAGAAAAACACGGGATATCTGGAGTACGTCATGAGTGCTTTTCACGACCTTACATTAAAAGCGTTGGATGGCCAGGCGTTGCCTCTGGCGCCCTTCAAGGGGCACGTCGTGCTGGTGGTCAACGTCGCCTCCAAGTGTGGTCTGACGCCACAGTACGCTGCGCTGGAAAACCTTTATCAGCAGTACAAGGCCCAAGGCTTCAGCGTGCTGGGCTTGCCGTGCAACCAGTTTGCCGGGCAGGAACCGGGCACGGAAGACGAGATCAAGACGTTCTGCAGCCTCAATTATGGCGTGAGTTTTCCGTTGTCCAGCAAGCTGGAAGTCAACGGCCATGAACGTCATCAGCTGTATCGTCTGCTGGCAGGCGAGGGGGCCGAGTTTCCCGGTGATATCACCTGGAACTTCGAAAAATTCCTGATGGGCAAGGACGGTCGCGTGCTGGCGCGGTTCTCGCCACGCACTGCGCCGGATGATCCGACGGTCATCCAGGCCATCGAAAAAGCCCTCGCGTGATCTCTTTTTGCAGGAGCTGACTTGCCTGCGATCACGTCCCTGTTGATCGCCGCAAGACGCCAGGGCCGCTTCGGCCCTCCAGCTCCTGTCAATCCGTTCTGTCTTTTTAGCTTAATCACTGCAATCAATAGTGCTGTTCAGCACCTTTCGGTCTCCATATTATCGCCGTCATAAACCTCGCGTCCCTGTGGAGTGCCGCATGCCCGTCAAAGCCTTGTTCAAACCGTTCAACCTCGGCGCGCTGGAACTGCCGACCCGCGTGGTCATGGCACCGATGACCCGTTCGTTCTCTCCGGGCGGTGTGCCGAACTCAAAAGTGATCGAGTACTACCGCCGTCGCGCGGCGGCTGGCGTGGGCCTGATCATCACCGAGGGCACCACGGTGGGTCACAAGGCATCCAACGGCTACCCCAACGTCCCGCATTTTTATGGCCAGGCCGCGCTGGCCGGCTGGAAGAAAGTGGTCGATGCCGTGCACGCTGAAGGCGGCAAGATTGTTCCGCAACTGTGGCATGTGGGCAGCGTTCGGCGCATCGGCACCGAGCCGGACGTCAGTGTCCCGGGCTACGGCCCGTCGGAAAAAATCAAGGAAGGTCAGGTCGTGGTGCATGGCATGACCCGACAGGACATTCAGGAGGTGATCGCGGCATTTGCCCAGGCGGCCAGGGATGCACAGAGCGTCGGCATGGACGGCGTGGAAATTCATGGTGCCCACGGCTACCTGGTCGACCAGTTCTTCTGGGAAGGCAGCAACCAGCGCACCGACGAATACGGTGGCAGCCTGGCCAACCGTTCGCGTTTTGCTATTGAACTGGTCCAGGCCGTGCGTGCCGAGGTCGGTGAAGACTTCCCGATCATCTTCCGCTTTTCCCAGTGGAAACAGCAGGATTACACCGCGCGACTGGTGCACACCCCTGAGGCGCTGGGTGAATTCCTGCAACCGTTGTCGGATGCCGGTGTGGATATTTTCCACTGCTCGACTCGCCGTTTCTGGGAGCCGGAGTTCGAAGGCTCTGAACTGAACCTGGCCGGTTGGACCCGCAAGCTGACCGGCAAGCCGACCATCACGGTCGGCAGCGTTGGCCTGGACGGCGAGTTCCTGCAGTTCATGGTCAATACCGACAAAGTCGCGCAGCCTGCCAGCCTGGAGAAACTGCTGGAGCGTCTGAACAACGATGAGTTCGACCTGGTGGCCGTGGGCCGCGCCTTGCTGGTCGATCCGGACTGGGCGCGGAAAGTGCGTGATGGCCGTGAAGAGGACATCCTGCCGTTCAGTCGCGAAGCATTGATGACGCTGGTTTAAGCGGCGACCCGCTAACACCCTCACGGGCAAGCCCGCTCCTGCAGGACAACAAGGTCCTGTGTGGGAGCAGGCTCGCCATGGCGTTAAGGCAAGGTCGGTGCATTCGGTACCGCCATCTCCCCCACACACGCGCCGCGCAACTGACTTTCAAACTGCTCGATGATCGCCGTCCACCCCTGGCGGCTCGCGTGCTGACGTGCATTCAGGCGTATGCAGCGCAGGGCTTCCGCTTCCTCCAACAGCCAGCCAGCGGCATCGCAAAAAGCGTCTTCATCCCCTGGCATCGCCACGACACCGTTATAGCCATGACGAATGTGCTGGGCTGCGGCGGCCTGATCGTAGGCCACCACCCCAAGGCCCGAGGCCAGTGCTTCCAGTACGACATTGCCGAAGGTTTCGGTCAGGCTCGGGAACACGAAAATGTCCCCGGATGCATAGTGGCAGGCCAAGACTTCACCGCGTTGTGAGCCGCAGAAGATCGCTTCTGGCATGTCCTTTTCCAGGGCGGCGCGCTGTGGTCCGTCACCGACCACGATCAATTTCATCCGGCGCTGTGGATAAGTCGATTGCAGGTGTTGGTAGCAGCGCTTGAGCAACCCCAGGTTTTTTTCCGGGGCCAACCGGCCCACGTGAATCACCGCGATATCGTCATTGGCCAGCCCCCAGCTTTCCCGTAGGGAGCCCAGGCGTTTGGTCGGGTGGAACAACTGGCTGTCGACTCCCCGGGACAACAGCGCCAGGCGCTCGAAGTGCCGACGCTCCAGTTCCAGTCGCTGGCTGGCGCTGGGCACCAGCGTCAGTTGGGAGCGGTTATGGAACCAGCGCAGGTAGTGCGTCAGCAGCCGGGTCAACAGCCCGAGGCCGTACTGGCTGGAGTACTGCTGGAAATTGGTGTGGAAACCGCTCACCGCGGCAATGCCCAATCGCCGTGCTGCCCGCAAGGCAGACAAGCCCAATGGCCCCTCGGTGGCGATGTAGAGCACGTCCGGGCGCTGGCGCTTCCAGCGCCTGAGCAGCTTGTGCATCGACGATTGGCCCCATTGCAGTCCAGGGTATCCGGGCAGCGGCCAGCCTCGGCAGAGCAACAGCTCGTCATCACTGGCTCGGGCCTGATCGTCAGCCTGGCGCGGTCGCACCAGTTCGACCTGGTGGCCGCGCGCGCGCAATCCGTCGCACAAGCGGCCAAGGGTGTTGGCCACGCCGTTGATTTCGGGTGGAAAGGTTTCGGTGATCAGGGTGATATGCAGGGCTGTCGTCATGGCCTCAGTGTCGGCTGAGGCCGTGTCGTCATTGTGTCAGCGCGATGACGAATTCATGAAGGGTCAGCCTTGCTTGGCCACCAGATTTTCCGCGCCGCGCTCGCGTACCCAGAACAGTGTCGCTCCGGCTACGGCCGCGGGCATCATCAGGATATTGACCACGGGAATCAGCAGCACCAGGTAAACGCTGCCGCCAAAGCCCATGCTCTGCCAGCGTTTCTCGCGCAGCCAGGCGAGCATCTCGTTCCAGCCCAGCTTGTGGTTGTCCGCCGGGTAGTCGATGTACTGGATCGCCATCATCCACACGCCGAAGATCAGCCACAGCGGTGCGGCAATCAGGTTGAGCACCGGGATGAACGACAGGATGAACAGCGCCAGCGCCCGAGGCAGGAAGTAGCCTAGTTTGCGCATCTCGCGGGCGAGGGTACGCGGGATCATGGCGACCAGTTCGCCCCAGCTGAAGGCCGGGAAATCGTCGGTACCACGCACTACCACTTCAACCTTCTCCGCGAGAAATCCGTTGAAGGGGGCGGCGATCACATTGGCCAGCATGGTGAAGCTGAAAAACACCATCAACACCACCAGCACCACGAACAGTGGCCAGAGCACATAACTGAGGAAACTCAGCCAGTCGGGTAGGGAGGGCATCAAGGTGTCGACCCACAGACTGAACTGATGGCTGGCCAGGTAGATCAATCCGACGAACAGCACCAGGTTGATGGCCAGTGGCAACAGCACAAACAAGCGCAGGCCAGGACTCAGGATCAGCTTGAGGCCTTCGCGCAGGTATTGCGGGCCGGACAGAACGGGGGCGGGCATAGTGTGCTCCGAGCAATGAGAAACGCGCCGACCTTACCGGCTTTGCCCGGCAGGCGAAAGCACGGTAACGGTATCGACATTAACTGTAACAAAGGCGCCTATAGATGCAGCTCCAGCATATAGAGACCGCCTATGAGCTGGATTGTTAAACCGTATTTCCTTAATCTTCGCCTCCTCGATACGCTGCACCCATTATTTTTCAGGGCTGTCCCACTATGGCGCTTCCCCAAGCGTCGGCACGGTCCTTTTTTATTCCAGCCGGCAATCCGGCATCCGCGCCAGGTAGTACCGGCCGGTCGATAGGAGTGAGTCATGTCTGATGTACGTCATTCGCGAGTGATTATTCTCGGTTCCGGCCCTGCCGGTTACAGCGCTGCGGTCTATGCTGCCCGCGCTAACCTCAAGCCGTTGCTGATCACTGGCATGCAGGCGGGTGGTCAGTTGACCACCACCACCGAAGTCGACAACTGGCCGGGCGACGTTCACGGCCTGACCGGCCCGGCGCTGATGGAGCGGATGAAAGAGCACGCCGAGCGTTTTGAGACCGAAATCGTTTTCGATCACATCAATGCCGTCGACTTTGCTGCCAAGCCGTACACCCTGACCGGCGACAGCGGTACTTACACCTGTGACGCCCTGATCATCGCCACCGGCGCCAGCGCTCGCTACCTGGGCCTGCCGTCGGAAGAGACCTTCATGGGCAAAGGCGTTTCGGCCTGCGCGACCTGCGACGGTTTCTTCTATCGCAACAAGCCAGTGGCCGTGGTCGGCGGCGGCAACACCGCTGTTGAAGAAGCCCTGTACCTGGCCAACATCGCCAGCAAGGTGACCCTGATCCACCGACGCGAAACCTTCCGCGCCGAGAAGATCCTGATCGACAAGCTCAATGCCCGGGTTGCCGAAGGCAAGATCGAGCTGAAGCTGAACGCGACCCTGGACGAAGTGCTGGGCGACAACATGGGCGTGACCGGTGCCCGCCTGAAAAACAACGACGGCAGCTTCGACGAAGTGAAAGTCGACGGTGTGTTCATCGCCATCGGCCATACCCCGAACACATCGCTGTTCGAAGGCCAGTTGACCCTCAAGGACGGTTATCTGGTGGTGCAGGGCGGTCGTGAAGGCAATGCGACTGCTACCAGTCTCGAAGGTATCTTCGCCGCCGGCGACGTGGCTGACCACGTTTACCGTCAGGCGATCACCTCGGCGGGCGCCGGCTGCATGGCTGCACTGGACGCAGAGCGTTACCTGGACGATCTGTAGAACGCTTGATTGCGCGAGCGTTGAAATGAAAAAAACCGGCCAAGGCCGGTTTTTTCATGCCCGCGATTGCACGGGCAATGAAGCGCTTGCTATGGGAGCGGGAAAGCCCGCTTCCATAGGGAGAATCAGCGGCGCGCCAGTGGCTGCTGCGTGAACTTCACACCCGCCAGGCCATGGGCAATCAGTGCCCGGATGTTGCCGTGATCACTGCCTTCAGGCGTCGCCACCACCGAGCGGTAGTGTTCGCCAAATGCCAGCAGTGCCTCTTTATCGCTCAAGCCTTCCAGCAGGGCCAGGCCCAGGGTCTTGCACGAACCTTCGTTCTGCCCGGCGGCGTTTTCCACGCCACCGTTGTTGAAGGCCTGTGGCTGGTAGTCGTAGCCTTCGGCAATGAACGCCAGGGTATCGGCGAAAGCGTGTTCGCCGCTGTTCAGGCTGGCGCGCAGGGTGTTCAGGTCAGTCATGGGTTTTTCCTTTGGCGAACGCCGCTTGTTGCTCGGCGCTGGCTTCTTGCTGGTATTGGGCTTTCCACTCGGCATAGGGCATGCCGTAGACCACTTCACGGGCATCGTCGAGGCTGACCTCGATCTGGCGTTCGTCAGCGGCGGCCTTGTACCACTTGGACAGGCAGTTGCGGCAGAATCCCGAGAGGTTCATCAGGTCGATGTTCTGCACGTCCTTGCGGCTGTCCAGGTGGGCAACCAGCCGGCGGAAAGCGGCGGCTTCAAGTTCCAGGCGTTGTTGGTCGGTCATAGGTCTCTCTGAGACAGCTTCAAGCGGCAAGCTTCAAGCTGCAAGATATGGATTACGTTGGCTTCTAGCTTAAAGCTTACGGCTTGTAGCTCAAAGCTCAGCGGCTTGCCGCGAGGGTGATCGACACCGACTCGGCAAAGCGCAGGGCGTGGGGTTTGTCGACTTCGACCTCGGCGTAGAGCACGCTCTGGTTGGCCATGACCAGGTCCAGCAACTCCTGGGTCAGGCGTTCGAGCAGCGCAAACCGGTTACCTTCCACGTGGGCGATGATCGCTTTGGTGATGGTGCGGTAGTTGAGCGCGTGATCGATGTCGTTATCGCGTACCGCGTCTTGGGCGGCATACAGGATCGTCAGGTTGATCAGGATGTCCTGCTTGTTGAGGATTTCATCCTCATTGATCCCGATGAAGGTCCGCAGACACAGGTCCTTGACCCGGATGCGGGCCATTCCTGGTTGAAGTTGTGGCATTGCTACTTGCTCCGTCCAATCAATTGCAGGAATTCTTGGCGGGTGGTGCTCGACTCGCGAAAGGCGCCGAGCATCACCGAGGTATTCATGATCGAATTCTGTTTCTCGACGCCGCGCATCATCATGCACATGTGCTGGGCCTCGATCACCACCGCAACACCGGCGGCGCCGGTCACACGCTGCACCGCCTCGGCGATTTCCCGGGTGAGGTTTTCCTGGATCTGCAAGCGCCGGGCGAACATGTCGACGATGCGCGCGATCTTCGACAGGCCCAGCACTTTGCCGGTAGGAATATAAGCGACATGGGCCTTGCCGATGAAGGGCAGCAGGTGATGTTCGCAGAGTGAGTAGAGCTCGATGTTGTCGACGATGATCATTTCATCATTGTCAGAGGCGAACAGCGCACCGTTGACGATCTCTTCGACACTTTGCACATAACCGTGACACAGGTATTGCATGGACTTGGCCGCGCGCAGCGGGGTGTCGAGCAGGCCTTCACGGTCGGGGTCTTCACCCAGGCCGATCAGGATCTCACGGTAGTGCTGGGGCAATAACGTCATGGAACATCCTCGCGGGGCGGCTTACTTGACGTGCCGTCCGCCGTTGACGGTCAGGGTCGTGCCGGTGACATAAGGGTTGTCCAGCAAATAGCGCAGGCTCTGGTAGATCACTTCGGCACCGGGCTCGATGCCCAGCGCGGACTTGGCCAGTGCCTTGGCGCGGTAGGCAGCATCGTCGTCGGGGTTGAACAGTAGCAGGGCGGGGGCGATGCCGTTGACCTTGATCTTCGGGGCGTATTTTGCCGCGAACGAAAGGGTCAGGCTGTCGAGCCCCGCTTTGCTGGCGCAGTAGGCGATGTGCTTGCTGCTGCCCTTGCGCGTGACATCGTCGCTGATGTGAACGATGTCCGCCGGGGTGGAACGCTCCAGCAGGTCTGCACAGTGCAGGTTGATCAGATAAGGCGCCAGCATGTGCACGCTGAACATCCGGGTAAATGCGCTCGCTTCGGTGTCAGGCGTTTCCGCCAGCCAGGCGGAGGCGTTATGCACGATGGCGCGCAAACAGTGGGTGTGCTGTTTCAGTTCGCTGATAAAGGCCAGGATCCCGGACTCGCTGGAGAAGTCCGCGAACAGCGTGATCGCCCCCAAGTCGCGCAGGGTTTGCACGCCGGGGCGTTCACTGCGGTAGCTGACGATCACCGGTTGACCGTCTTCGAGCAGCCGTTTGGCGCAATGCAGCCCGACACGCTGGCTGGCGCCGGTGATGAGGATCGGGGCAAGGGAGGGGGGCATGGGCGGCTCGCATGGCGGGTATGGCAAAACTATACCAGCGACGAGCCTTGCAAACCTATGCCAAGCGCATCGGTGGGGGATCAGCGATTCTGCGTGGAGGGCTCGGTGGGCAACGACCGCACAGGCGTGCTGTTCAACCAGCCGGCCAGCAGGCGGGTCGACAATGGAATGAAGAGGTAGACCATCAGCGGAGTCAGGGCCAGGGTGCTGACGAGCACGCGGGGCAGCATGCTCATGTCGTTGAGCAATGGGCCGAGGACAACGTTGAACAGCAGCGAGACCGGGAAAAACGCCAGCCAGATCGCCACGGCCTGTTTCCAGCGCGGGGGACGTTGCCCGATGGCACCGAACCAACCGTCGATGCCACTGACGCGATGCTCGGATGGGTGGGCAAACAGGTCGCTGCCGCGCCCCAGCCACGTGGTGCGCGAGACGGAATGTTCCCAGGCGTGCAGGGTTTTCTCGTCGGCAAAGCGGAAGATGATCTGGAATTCGTCATCGTCGGGCGGCGGAGCGAGCACGCCAGAGCCCAGATAGCCGGGGAAGTCGGTGGCCAGTTGTTCGCCTTCGCGCAACCAGGCGATCAGGTCCTGATAGCGCCCATTGGCAACGCGACGCGCCACCATCAGGGTGACCGGTGAGGTAGACATTTTGTATCTCCATAATGACGCGCACGCGACTCCGGGTAGGAGGTGTGCAAAACGCAGCACCGGGGGTAGAGGGCTGCGCTTACAAATGTGCAAGAATTATTCCTGATTGTGCGGAAAACACCAACGATAGTCGTCGAATGCCACAGGCTTGAATGTCGAGGGCACTGAGAGATAAGGTAAGACTCAACTTGACAAGGATGTCTGCGCGCCCATGGTAGATACAGAGCCTCCCGAGCCTTTATTGGCTGCTCTTGCCGTCAGTCAGGAGCAATTGTTCCCTATTCGTGAAGTGGCGCGCCTGACAGGCGTCAACCCGGTAACCCTGCGTGCCTGGGAGCGGCGCTATGGTTTGATTCAGCCGACTCGCACCGAAAGCGGGCATCGACTGTACTCAATGACCGATATCGAGCAGATTCGCAGCATTCTTGGCTGGATCGGCCGGGGTGTGGCGGTCAGCAAGGTAGGGCGGATTCTGACCCAAAATCGTGCAACCCGGGTTGTGTCGAAGTTCATCCCGGATGAACTGGTCCAGGCCGATTATGCCCAGTGGCAAACCCAGATCAAGGCTGCGCTGAGTCATTTCGATGATGTCGAACTGGGGCGTATCTACGGTCAGGTCTTTTCCACCTACTCACTGATTGTGGTGTTTCAGGACATCTTCATGCCTCTCTGGAGGCAGTCACTGCAACAGAAAGACGTCTTCGGACAAACCAGCGAGTGGGTGATGCTCGACGAGTTCCTGCGCTCCAGGCTGCTCCAGCGTCTGGTTATGTTGCGCGGTTCGCGGCCGGTGCGGGTTGCTGTGGCTGCAATCGAAGGGCATTGCCATGAGGTTGAGTTGCTGTTGGCAGCGTTGTACCTGAGCTGCGAGCGCATGGGCGTCAGGGTGCTGGCGTTGGGCAAACCCTTCGATGAACTGACCCTGGTCTGTGAAAAAATCCAGCCCCAGGCACTGGTGCTGGTTTCCAATCGGGCGCCGACACCGGACTTTGCTCGTCGTCTGAATCGCCTGGCAATGAGCCTGGATTGCCGTCTGCTATTGGCCGGCGATGCGTCGGACCTGGCACAGGACAGTCTGGCCGGGTCGTCCATTGGTTGCCTGGGTAGCGAAGGCGGGCTGATGCAACAGCGTCTGCAGCGGTTCCTGGTGGGAACGCTCGATACCTGATGCTCAGGTGTGCAGGGCGGGGTGGGTCAGGCGGTGTTGCTGAAGGATGTACTGACGCAACCGTTCGGTTTCGTCCTTGTCGCCCTGGTTGAGCCGATAGGCGTAGTAACCGTGTTCGGTTTCCCGCTCGAAGGTGCCGCGCAGGGCGATACGCTCATAACCTGAAGGGCTGAACCACAGCGCGAAGCTTTTTGGTGGCTTGGTGCGGTTGCGCACTTCCAGCAAGATCCCCTTGAACGACACTTCATGCACCCACAGCGGGCCTGGCTGACCTTTGGCGTTTTCCAGCGCAACCGGCTCTTCAAGCGCCAGGCGCCACGGGCGAACCATGGGGCCGTCTTCATAGATGCTCGGTACGCCCAGGCGCAAATGCAGCGCATGAAACTCGTCTTCGACCAGGTGCAGGGGGAAGGTCATCTGCTGGTTTTCAAACTGTGCCTGGATGGTCACTTGCTCGTGCGCTGCCAGGCGAGTCAGCAGGTCGCGAATTTGGGCGCCCCCATTCACCAGCAGGCTCGACGTCGCATCACGCACGTTGAGTTGCGGGTTGTGTTGCATCATCTGGATGAAATCGAGTTCATCCTGAGTCAGAAGGGCATCGCGGTGCATGGTTTACTCGAAAGATATAATTACAAAGTCATTGGTGATTGTAGTTAGTGACCATTGATTCGTTCACTTGTTTTGACCGTTGGTCGTATTGAGCGCCCGCAATTGGGCTTTCAATGTGCTCAACTCGGCTTCCAGTTGTTCGACCCGCAGTTGGGCCTTGACTTGGGTCGTGACGTTTTTTTGTACACCGACGAAATATGTCTGCTTGTCGCTTTCGTTGTACACCGTTGAAAGCGACAGTTCATTCCAGAACGGTGTGCCATCCTTGCGGTAGTTGCGCAGGACCTCGCGACAGGAGCCGCCGTTTTTCAGCGTTTCACGGATACTGCCCAAGGCGCACTGATCGCGATCTCCAGACTGGAGAAAACGACAGTCCTGATAGAGGATTTCTTCAGCGCTGTAACCGGTAAGCTTTTCGAAGGCCGGATTCGCGTAGATCAGGATGTTGTCTTCGCCTTCCCTTTCGGCAATCACGATTCCATCGTTTGAAGCGTTGATCACCAATTGCAGCAATTGAGCATTGATCATCGAAGAGTCCTTTCTGCGTTGAGTGTGCGTTGCATTCTATGACAGGCTGGGAAACTGTCCACTGGCTATCATCGCTGATTGAGAGTCAATCGTAGTTTTTTTGTGTCAGCTGTTAGTATTCCGGTTTTCACTCAGATTCAGGATCAGATTGATGAAAGTCGCCATCCTTTCCGGCTCGGTGTACGGCACGGCTGAAGAAGTCGCCCGACATGCGGCCAAGCTACTCAATGCGGCGGGGTTCGAGACCTGGCATAACCCGCGCGCGACCTTGGCGGATATTCAGGCATTTGGTCCTGAAGCGTTTCTGGCGGTGACCTCGACCACCGGCATGGGCGAGCTGCCAGACAACCTGCAACCTTTGTACTCGATGATTCGCGATACGTTGCCAGCGGCCTGGCGCGGTTTGCCGGGCGCGGTGATCGGTCTGGGCGATGCCAGTTACGGTGATACCTTCTGCGGTGGCGGTGAACAGATGCGCGAGCTGTTCGGCGAACTCGGGGGGCGTGAAGTGCTGCCCATGTTGCGCCTGGACGCCAGTGAAAGTGTGACCCCCGAAACGGATGCCGAACCTTGGCTGAGTGAGCTGATCAGCGCACTGCGCGGTTGACCGGACGCTCGCGCGACTATGCAGGGCAGCGCGACCAGACGCCGTTCGCCGGGGGCCCTGCTCAAGTGGGTGTCGTGACATGGATCACGACCCAGTCGACTGGAAAATGTACTGACTCGTTAGGTCATTAAGCTGGCTGCCAATGCAACTACCCGAATGCCGATAGCTGACTAGACTGTTTTCACATGTTGAGAATAATAAGAACTGAGGTCTTGCCGTGAGCGCAGCCCCCGCAGCATCAACCCCGAATGTCAAAGATCAGGTCAGCGCCACCGAGTGGCAGACGCGAGTGGATCTGGCCGCCTGTTATCGGCTAGTGGCCCTGCATGGCTGGGATGATCTGATCTTCACCCACATTTCGGCCAAGGTACCGGGCACCGAAGATTTTCTGATCAATCCGTTCGGGATGATGTTCCACGAAATCACCGCTTCGAGCCTGGTCAAGGTCGATCAGGCCGGCAACAAGCAGATGGACAGTCCGTACGAGATCAACCCCGCCGGCTACACCATCCATAGCGCGGTGCACGAAGTGCGTCACGACGTGGCGTGCGTGCTGCATACCCACACCGCGGCAGGCGTAGCGGTTTCTGCGCAAAAGCAAGGCGTGCTGCCGATCAGTCAGCAATCGTTGTTTGTCCTCTCCAGCCTGGCGTATCACGCCTATGAAGGTGTCGCGCTCAACCATGAGGAGAAGACGCGACTGCAAGCGGACCTTGGACAAAACCATTTCCTGATGCTGCACAACCACGGCCTGCTGACCTGTGGCAGCACGATCGCCGATACGTTTTTGATGATGTTCACCTTTCAGCGTGCCTGCGATATCCAGGTGCTTGCGCAGAATGGCGGGGCCGAGTTGATTGCCATCGAACCGCAGATTCTCGCCGGCGCCCGCGCGATGATTGCCGGCGTGACCAAAAGTGCTCAAGGAATGGGCGGCGCGCTGGCCTGGCCTGCGTTGCTGCGCAAACTCGATCAACAATACCCGGGCTACAGACTCTAAATGTCTCTCGCCGAAATCCCGTTATGCGTCTGGCGCAAACGTAGCCAGAGCTTTGTGTTCCGTGGCCAGACCATCCGCTATTGGGTGGCCGGACAGGGTGAACCCTTGCTGCTGATCCACGGCTTTCCCACCGCCAGTTGGGATTGGCACTACCTGTGGCAGCCCTTGGCCCAGCGCTATCGGGTGATTGCTTGTGACATGCTCGGTTTTGGCGACTCGGCGAAACCCCTCGGCCATGAATACTGTCTGCTGGAGCAGACAGACCTGCAGCAGGCACTACTGATTCATTTAGGCATCGATCAACCCGTGCATCTACTGGCCCACGATTATGGGGACAGCGTGGCGCAGGAGTTACTGGCCCGGCACGAAGAGGATCGAGCTGAGATTGCCAGTTGCGTGTTCCTCAACGGCGGGCTGTTTCCCGAGACTCATCGGCCGGTGCTCATGCAGAAATTGTTGCTCAGCCCCTTGGGCTGGATGATCGGGCGGGCCTTTACGCGAGATACCCTGGTCAAGAGTTTTCGGCAGATCTTCGGTCCCCGGTCCCGCCTCAGTGAAAGCGAGCTGGACGATTTCTGGAGTTTGATCAACAGCAACAATGGGCCGCGTATCCTGCATAAGCTGATCGCCTATGTGCCGCAACGCCGTGCACTGCGCAATCGCTGGGTACGCGCCATGCAGACGGGAGAGGTTGCGCTACGGGTGATTGACGGTGAAGCCGACCCGGTGTCGGGCGGACACATGGTCGAACGCTACCGGGCGCTGATTGCCAATCCGGACACCGTGTTGCTGCAAGGCATTGGTCATTACCCGCAGATTGAAGCGCCGGTGCAGGTGCTCAAGCACTACCTGGCCTTTCGTGAGCATCTGAATTCCCTGGCGTTGAAAGTCGCCTGTTCCTGATCCCCTGATCGCCTGGCACACCGTTCGATCATCCCCCTGCCTTATCGTCCACCATTCAGCTCCAGCCCACTTGATTGTGAGTGCATGCCGTGTGGCTGACACTCGGGCTCACTGTCCTTGGGCCTGCTGGAGTTGGGTAATGAATGAGTCTGTGCGCTTCGAAGATAAAGTCGTGATCGTGACGGGGGCGGGCGGCGGCCTGGGACGGGCCCATGCGTTGCTGTTCGCCAGGCAGGGGGCCAACGTGCTGGTCAACGATCTTGGCGGCTCGGCGCAAGGCGAGGGGGCCAACGCCAGCGCGGCTGACCGCGTGGTAGCCGAGATTCGCGAGGCCGGCGGCACCGCAATCGCCAACCATGACTCGGTGACCGACGGCGAGAGAATCGTTCAGCACGCACTCGACACCTTTGGCCGGATCGATGTGGTGGTGAACAATGCCGGGATCCTGCGGGACAAGACGTTCCATAAACTGGACGATAGCGACTGGGACCTGGTTTACCGCGTCCACGTCGAGGGTGCCTACAAAGTCACCCGTGCCGCCTGGCCGCACATGCGCGAGCAAAACTACGGTCGGGTGATCTTCACCGCGTCGACGTCGGGCATCTACGGCAACTTCGGCCAGTCCAACTACGGCATGGCCAAGCTCGGCCTCTATGGCCTGACCCGCACCCTGGCCATCGAGGGCCGCAAAAACAACATTCTGGTCAATGCCATCGCCCCGACCGGTGGCACGCGCATGACCGAAGGCCTGATCCCGCCACACGTATTCGAGCAGCTGAAACCGGAACTGGTCAGCCCGCTGGTGGTGTACCTGGCCAGTGAAAACTGCCAGGAAACCTCCGGCCTGTTCGAGGTGGGTGGCGGCTGGATGGGCAAAGTGCGCTGGGAGCGCAGCCTCGGTGCCGGGTTTGACCCGCGCGAGGGTTTCTCGCCAGAGGAGGTAGCGGCGCATTGGCAGCAGATCTGCGACTTCGAAGGCGCGGTGCATCCGAAGGACAACATTGAAGCGTTGAAGGAAATGATGGGGAATTTGCAGAAATATTCGCTGTAAGGGGGAAGAGGAATCGAGCGCAAGGATGACGGCTGCGCTCGATTTTACTGACTGGTTTTTGACTTTGAAGCCGGGTTTACCGTTGGCAGCTCGCCAGGTTTTTATAGCGTTCAACACGCCAGAGGGGCTGTCCTCTATACCTTCCCGAGGGTCATACAGGACACCTGTTCCGTCGGGGTGCTCTGAGGTAAGGACAATATTTTCTACAATCGCATCATGTTCATATTCAGATGAGTAGTGTCCTTCGAATAATCTCTTAATAAGGTTTAGGTATTCTTTCTCAGTGTATTCTGAAAACTCATTTCGAAGATTCATTTTACTCCTCCCTTGTTTTTGGAGTGGGATTTGATGTGTAGTTTTGGTGTCATTACCCTAAGGTTATCTAAACTGTAAACCTCGCCTCCTTCGCTGATGGGCTTGATATGATGAATTTCATATTTCTTTCGCAGGCCTACTTGGTCTTCTGGCGGCGCCATGGGTGAAAGTTTGCGCTTCATGTCCATTTGCCTAATTTTTGTAAATTGACTACTCAAAGAGGCATCGTTGCCCATCGCCTCCCAAAAAGCTCTTCTAAACGCATTGAAGCTTGAAAACTCCCGTCCTCGCAGTTTATCCGCAATCTGTGACGGGATCGCCACTCCTTCTCCTTGTGATGCTGCCCCTAGCCATGAAAGGCGAGAAGGAGTTGAGCGTAAGAACAGTTGCTTACGCTCGATGTTGCTGATTAATCCTCGGCCTTGAAGCCAGGTTTGCCATTGGCTGCTCGCCAGGTTTTGATGGTTTTCAGTACACCAGCAGGGCTATCTTCAACACCTTCTGCTGGGTAATACAAAATGTCGGAGCCGTTTGGATGTTCAGACGTGATTACAATGTTGTCAACAATTGAATCTAGCTCTTCTTCGGTGGAGTAACTTCCATCAAATAAGCGACATATGAGACTCGTATACTCGGACTCTGTGTATTCTTCTAATTTATTTTTTAGGATCATTTTTACTTTTCTCCTTTGTAAGAGTGAGTCTCAATATGTTGTTTTGGTGTCAAAATACGAAGATTATCTGCATCGAAGACGGCGCCTCCTTCATTGATGGGTATCACATGGTGGAGCTCAAATTTTTGGCGCTTACCGACATGACCTGCTTGTGGCGCTCTCGCAGCTAGACCCTGTAATGTCTCAATTTTACTAATATGGCTGAGCTCTGCACTCAGTTGTTGATCCGCAGCCACTGTCTTCCAAAAAGCTTTTCTAAACGCGTTAAAGTTTGAAAACTCCCGTCCTCGCAGTTTATCCGCAATCTGTGGCGGGATCGCCGCTCCTTCTCCTTGTGATGCTGCCCCTAGCCATGCCCCTGAAACCGCTTGTCCGTATCCGCTGGCAACGCCAGGTTCGTCCCGTCTGTCCCTGAACATCGTGTAGATCGGAGGGATCCCGGAGTCGATCGGGAAGACAGTGATGAACCCACCAAAGCTATACTGATCCAGTTGTGGAAATGCATCGATTCGTCCTTCACCAGGCGTGACGGTAGCGCCCGCATAAATCGGCACAGCTATTTCGCTGACTGGAAGTTCGGTCAATATAGGGGGGAGTTCGACTACTGGCGTCCAGGTCGTCGTGATGGTGTGCGGACCTGCACTGGTGGAAACGTAGACGTTCCTTTGTGAGTCAAACCGTGCGAGCCGGACAGGTACGGTGGCTGGTACCGAAACACCGTCTGTGGTGGCGACAACGACCTGTGTTTGATTGCCAGCCGCGCGCGAAGCCAGCGTCACCTTCAGATTGACTTCTCCCTGAACGGCTGCGAGCTCGTATAGATTGTCGGGCATTTCCGGGGCGAGTTCCGACAGTGGAACACTCACTGTATAAAGGTCACCGTTGTTCAGCTTCGAAGGCGTAAGCAGTGCCGCGAACCCAACGACGATCGGGGTTGCCGAGGTGGCTAGGGCTGCGATAGCGGCGGATACCGCCGTGCGCAGTGTGTTCTTCAG
Organism: Pseudomonas sp. Irchel s3a18; assembly: GCF_900187535.1. Classification (NCBI taxonomy): domain Bacteria; kingdom Pseudomonadati; phylum Pseudomonadota; class Gammaproteobacteria; order Pseudomonadales; family Pseudomonadaceae; genus Pseudomonas; species Pseudomonas sp. Irchel s3a18. Next base: position 265,339 of record NZ_FYDV01000006.1, read on the forward strand.
GGCTAACGATGTGGCGGGATTGGTGACGACGCTTCCGGCCGTCGCGGTAAAAACCGGACCGATTGCAGCCATTGAACCGGAGTGGGTGAGCGTGGGGGGCTGTCTGTTGGCTTTTTCTTGTGCGCGCTTTTGCGCCTCTTGTTGTTCCCTTTCAAGACGCTGCTGCTCAGCTTGACGTTGAACTTCAGCCAGTGCCTCAAGGCGAGCCTGCTCGGCAGCGGCATGCTGCGCTGCAGCTTCGGCAGCAGCCTTGGCTTGCTCATTGGCCAATCGCTGAGCTTCTGCCAAGGCGGCAAGCTGTGCTTGTTCGTTGGCCAGGCGTTGCTCCTGTGCCAATGCAGCAATGCGTTCTTGTTCGGCAACAATTCGGCGAGCTTCTGCTTCTGCTGCCAGACGCGCTAATTCTGCAGCCACACGCTGAGCTTCTTGTTGCGCAACCTGACGTGTGTGTTCGTCGTTTTGCACGGCAGCAAGAAAGTTTTGTACCCCAGCATGCTGTTGATTCAAAAGCTGGATTTTTTCGTTCAGAAGTCGTGCGGACCACGCGGCTTTATAGGAGCGAGTCCATTGCTCGACAGCTTTTCCATCGGGAGTTTGTACGGGGGCGAATCTTCTCGCTCTGGCGAAGAAATCCATAGTGCTTCGGTTGATCGGATCCGCACCATAAAAAGCGTTAGCGAGAGCGGTCTGGATATGAAACTCGGCAGTCTTACGCAAGAGCAGGGTGTTACGAACGTGCAACTCCCGTTGAATAGCCTCCACTGGCGGTAAGGGATGGTTCGCCCCTTCAGCACGTACGGCGGCGAGTTCATCTTCAATCGCTTGCGGCAGTGTCTGGATGTTTACCCAGTATTCATTGTTTAATGCTTCGACTGTGGTATCCAGTTTGGTGACAGTCTGCTGTGTCAGGTGTTGGAAAATAGGCTCCATAGCACCGGGTGCTGGTGAAAAACCTTTGCCGAGATGGTTGCCAAAACCTCCACCGATTTCATCTTTCCCGGCGGAAGGTTGTCGACCGACATAAATTGCAGGCAGAGTTACTTGTCCTTGTTGATAACTCATATTTGTAATTCTCTCTTGGTGTTTGTATCGGGCGAGGCTGAAGCACGGTTATCGTAAGATGGCGTTTTTTCTAAGTTCAACGCTCTGGTTTGTTTGGAATGCTAACGGAGTATTGGAGGGGCTGGAGCCGAGAAATGTGTGCGAAAATTCTCTATTATTTTAAGTTGAATGCTGTAGGTGTTCTGTTGTTAGCAAGTATCTGGTTTTTGGTGGTGTGTTCTCCCTGTTGCACATAGGAAGTTTCCGGCTTTTTTTCTGGAGTCTGAGAGCGAAGCATAAAAAAGCCGCTGTAAATGCAGCGGCTGAATAGGAAGATAAAATATACAAGGTGTAGCGTACGGTCTTTAAGGGACGTATTTATTTACCAGTGCCGCCAAATTCGCCGCCGTCTGCGCATCCATTACCCCGTCGTAACTCTCGGGACGAAAGTGCAGCTGAAACGCCCGCACCAGTTGCCTGTATCCGGACTCACTCGAAGCCCCCGAGGTGTCATAGCCGTAGGTCTTGAACAGTTTGAGCAGCGCTGCTCGATCCGGCACGCCCGATTCCTTGTATTGCCGTAGATAGCTATCGCGGCAGCCATTGTCAAACCAGGCACCAATACCCTTCAAGTACAGCGCATGCCATGGAAAAGCCGGGCCAGGGTCGCTCTTGCGGCCAATGGAGATGTCAGAGTGGCCCAGGACATTACGCGCACTGATGTCCGGGTAGCGCTTGAGTATGTCCAGTGCCAGTTGCTCAATCGCGGCGACTTGCAGAGGGTGGTAAGGCGGAAAGTCGAATCGTCCCTGGTTGTCACTCGCCAGGTTGACCACCTCGATAGCGATCGAGGTGTCATTGAGATTGCTGCGATTGTCCCACTGGCTGACTCCGGCGTGCCATGCCCGCTGCTGTTCATCGACAAGACTGAAAACCCGCTGATCCGTGAACCCGGCCTTGGCGTAGGAGGGGTCGGTCACGTCGGGGATCAGGTAATGAGCGCTGACGTTGGGACCGGTCAGTGCTGCGATCGAACTTGAGAAGTTACCGGCAGTGTAGTGAAGAATCAGAAAGCGAATTCGACTGTTGTAACCTTTGGTTGAACGGTATTGGGTATTGATGGGGAACATGATTGATAACTCTGCGATAGACGTATTTTGGTTGGCGTTTACCGCCAGTTAAAATCAGCCTATCAGCGAGGTGTTGGTAGTTGTGTGGCGCTTATCTGATGCTCGTGTAGGAGAGGGCGCCAGTGTTGTCTGGCTTTGTATCGTTGGTTTTGTAGTGCAAGTTCGTAGCGAGTAAAAACCTGACACATAAAAAAGGCCGCTGCAAGCGCAGCGGCCAAGGTAAGACGTTAGATCAAGGAGCTACAAATCTACGTCAGTGAACAGCGGGCGATGAATTGAAGGGGAGGTTTCAACTCATCTGAACTTTTTGGCAGGGCAAGTGGACGATCCACACTTGAGTGCCTTTGCATAGTCAGGGTGTTTGTCGTGAAAGCCAGACAATAATAAGTTTATCTTCGCATCGGAAAAATAGCTATTCGGGACATGCACTGTTACGTCTTTGGCAACAGTCACGATCTTGACCCTGGTTCGCTTGTATCGTGAGCGTGGCTGATACCCCGTCATCCAGCCCGTCCGTGGCTGGCGCAAAGTCCCTGTCTCTCAAGGGGGCTCATTCTCGGAAAGCGTACGGCTGAACGTCGAACCCAGGCGGCGGCCAAGACCAAGTCGATGTTTTTTCCCCGCAGTGCAGTGCTCAGGTCCAGGCAGTGGCTGGTTCATGCCCCATGCGCCAGCTCACGGCCCGGGTTGCCGCCAACAGGCGCTGCGCCGCCGGACCGTTTTCGTCGGCGTGGAACAAGGACGTCGGGCCGACGATGGTCAGCACGGCGGCAATCTGCCCAACTGCATTGAACACCGGTGCCGAGAGCGCATCGACGCCTGGCATCAGCAAACCATGCACATGGTGCAGGCCGCGTTGGCGAATTTGTTCGCACAAGTTGCGGTAGGCCTGTTCATCGGCCAAGGGGTGAGCCTCTGCGGCCTGGACTTCCTGCTCTCGCAACTCGGCGGTTTCCCGATGCGGCAAGTACGCGCCGAACACCAGGCCGGTGGACGAACTGAGCAGCGGCAACACCGAGCCCAACTGGGTCACCACCGTCACTGCACGCACCGCAGGCTCGATGTGCACCACGGTTGCCCCCTGATTGCCCCACACCGCCAGGAAACAGGTTTCATTCAGCTCGTCGCGTAACTCGCTGAGAGGCAGGGCGGCGACTTTCAGCACGTCCATACTGTTCAGGGCCGCCAGGCCAACGCGCAAGGCTTCTCGGCCCAGACCGTAGTGGTTGGTCGTCGTGTTCTGCTCGGCAAAACCGCTGGCGATCAGCGCCTGCAGATAGCGGTGAACCTTGCTTGCCGGCATCTGCACATGTTCGGCCAGGCGCGACAACGACGTCGACGGCGACAACTCGGCCAATGCCTTGAGGATATCGGTGCCGACCTCGGCCGAGCGGACTTTCTGTTTACCGTTGCTGTCGCTGGTTGCGCGCGGCTTTTCCATGGTTCAGTCATATCTGGAGATGAATGGGCGTCTTTATAGCTTGACGGTCAATACCAATCAAATTACGTTATGCGTAATCGAATTACGATAAAAATAACCTGGGCGTGCCGAGACTCTGAGAAGGAGCCATGGCCACGGCCTACTCCCTGTTCAGGAGGCTCCATGAACCTCGATTCAACGGCGCCGGCGCTGGCTTATCAGTCAGGCTTCGGCAACGAATTCAGCAGTGAAGCGCTGCCAGGCGCATTGCCTGTCGGCCAGAACTCTCCGCAAAAAGCCCCTTACGGCCTCTACACCGAACTGTTCTCCGGCACCGCATTCACCATGGTTCGCAGCGAAGCGCGGCGCACTTGGATGTACCGTATTCAGCCGTCGGCCAACCACCCGGCGTTCGTCAAGCTGGAGCGGCAACTGGCCGGTGGTCCGCTGGGCGAAGTGACGCCCAACCGCCTGCGCTGGAACCCGTTGGACATCCCCACCGAGCCGACTGATTTCATCGACGGCCTGGTGAGCATGGCCGCCAACTCGGGTTCGGAAAAGCCGTCTGGCATCAGCATTTACCATTACCGCGCCAATCGCTCCATGGAGCGGGTGTTCTTCAATGCCGATGGCGAATGGTTGCTGGTGCCGGAGCTGGGCCGTTTGCGTATTGTCACCGAGCTGGGCGTGCTGGAACTGGAGCCGCTGGAAATAGCGGTACTGCCGCGTGGCCTGAAATTCCGTATCGAACTGCTCGACCCGCAAGCACGTGGCTACCTGGCCGAGAACCATGGCGCGCCGCTGCGTCTGCCGGACCTGGGGCCGATTGGCAGCAACGGCCTGGCCAACCCTCGGGACTTCCTGACCCCGGTCGCGCACTACGAAGATCTCAGGCAGCCGACCACCCTGGTACAGAAATTCCTCGGTGAACTGTGGGGGTGCGAGCTGGACCATTCGCCGCTCAACGTCGTGGCCTGGCACGGTAACAACGTCCCGTACAAATACGACCTGCGTCGTTTCAACACCATCGGCACCGTGAGCTTCGACCATCCGGACCCATCGATCTTCACCGTTCTGACGTCGCCCACCAGCGTTCATGGCCTGGCCAACCTCGACTTCGTGATCTTCCCGCCACGCTGGATGGTCGCCGAGAACACCTTCCGTCCGCCTTGGTTCCATCGCAACCTGATGAACGAATTCATGGGCCTGATCCAGGGGGCCTACGACGCCAAGGCTGAAGGCTTTCTGCCTGGCGGCGCGTCGTTGCACAGTTGCATGAGCGCTCACGGACCGGATGGCGAGACCTGCACCAAGGCGATCAATGTCGATCTGACACCGAGCAAGATCGACAACACCATGGCGTTCATGTTCGAGACCAGCCAGGTATTGCGTCCAAGCCGTTTCGCACTCGACTGCCCGCAACTGCAAAACACCTATGATGCTTGCTGGGCTTCGCTGCCCGTCACTTTCAACCCGAATCGGAGATAACCCATGACCCAGACCACCCCCACTCGTAGCTGGGTTGCCTCCGCCAATGGCCACGCTGATTTCCCGTTGCAGAACCTGCCACTGGGCGTGTTCAGCACTCAGGGTTCGGCGCCGCGCAGCGGCGTGGCCATCGGTGAGCACATTTTTGACCTGGAAGCGGCACTCGAGGCGGGCCTGTTTGACGGTGCTGCACGCACGGCCGTCGAAGCCACCCGTGGCGGCCAGTTGAACGCATTCTTCGACCTCGGTCGCGGTGCGCGGGTTGCCCTGCGTGAGCGCCTGCTGGAACTGTTTGCCGAAGGCAGCACCCTGCACGGCAAGATCGAAGCCCAGGGCGCGAAACTGCTGCCACTGGCGGCCGATTGCCAGATGCACCTGCCGGCGAAAATCAATGACTACACCGACTTTTATGTCGGCATCGAGCACGCACAGAACGTTGGCAAACTGTTCCGCCCGGACAATCCTCTGCTGCCGAACTACAAGTATGTGCCGATCGGTTATCACGGCCGCGCCTCGACCATCCGTCCTTCCGGCACCGACGTCCGTCGCCCGAAAGGCCAGACCCTGCCAGCCGGCCAGACCGAGCCGACTTTCGGCCCGTGCGCACGCCTGGACTACGAACTGGAACTGGGGATCTGGATCGGCCAGGGTAACGAGATGGGTGATTCGATTGCCATCGGTGACGCCGCCGAACACATCGCCGGTTTCTGCCTGCTCAATGACTGGTCGGCCCGGGATATCCAGGCCTGGGAATACCAGCCACTGGGTCCGTTCCTGTCGAAAAGCTTCATCACCAGCATTTCGCCGTGGGTGGTGACCGCCGAAGCGCTGGAGCCATTCCGCCGTGCCCAGCCGGCGCGCCCTGAGGGTGATCCGCAGCCACTGCCGTACCTGTTCGACAAGCGCGATCAGGCCGCCGGGGCCTTTGATATCGAGCTGGAGGTGCTGCTGCTCACCGAAACCATGCGTGAACAGCATCTGCCGGCCCATCGCCTGACCTTGAGCAACACCCAGCACATGTACTGGACCGTCGCCCAAATGGTTGCGCACCACAGCGTCAACGGCTGCCAGTTGCAGGCCGGCGACCTGTTTGGCTCGGGTACCTTGTCGGGCCCGGAAAACGGTCAGTTCGGCAGCCTGCTGGAAATCACCGAGGGTGGTAAAAAACCGATCGAGCTGGCGTCCGGCGAGGTGCGCAAGTTCCTTGAAGACGGCGACGAAATCATCCTGCGCGCCCGTTGCAGCCGTGACGGCTTTGCGTCCATCGGCTTCGGCGAATGCCGTGGCAAGATCCTGCCGGCACGCTAAGAGGTTCAGGCCATGGAACTCTTTACTTACTACCGTTCGACCTCATCCTTTCGGGTGCGCATTGCCCTGGCGCTCAAAGGGCTGGATTACCAGGCACTGCCGGTCAACCTGATCGCGCCGCAAGGGGGCGAACACCGGCAGCCGGCCTACTTGCAGATCAACCCGCAAGGCCGGGTGCCGGCCTTGCGCACGGACGAAGGTGAATTGCTGATCCAGTCACCGGCGATCATCGAGTACCTGGAGGAGCGTTACCCCCAGGTGCCGCTGCTGTCCAGCGACCTGGCCAAGCGTGCGCACGAACGCTCGGTGGCGGCATTGATCGGTTGCGACATTCATCCGCTGCACAACGTCAGTGTGCTCAATCAACTGCGCCAACTGGGGCATGACGAGCCGCAGGTGGTGCAGTGGATCGGTCACTGGATCACTCAGGGACTGGCGGCGGTCGAGCAGTTGATCGGCGATGAGGGTTACTGTTTCGGCAGTGCACCGGGCGTGGCGGATGTCTACCTGATTCCACAGCTGTATGCGGCGGAGCGTTTCAACATCGCCCTTGAGGCTTTCCCCCGGATTCGTCGAGTGGCGGCCCTGGCGGCGCAACACCCGGCCTTCATCAAGGCTCATCCGGCGAATCAACCCGATACCCCGGCTTAACACCAGCTCCTGTGGGGGCGGGCCGGGCGGTGCCCAATTCGTCCCCACAGGAACAGCGCGGTGTGTTGCTTGCACCACTTCATCATTCATCGCGGGCAAGCCCGCTCCTGCAAGAGATGTGGAATCCCCCCCCGGCATAACCAAAAAATAATAAAGGTACCTTGCGATGCATAATCAGATTGCCAGCTTTCGGTCGGCGCTCGACGCCCGTCCGGTGTCGCGTTATCAGTGGTTGCTCTTGTTGCTTCTCGCGTTGTTGCTGGTGACTGACGGCTACGACGCACAGGTCCTGGGTTATGTAGTGCCTGCGCTCGCGCAGGATTGGGGGCTGGAAAAAGCGGCGTTCGGCCCGGTGTTCAGTGCCAACCTGCTGGGTCTTACCCTGGGCTCGCTGGCGGTCACCCCCTTGGCTGACCGCTTCGGTGTGCGGCGAATTCTGCTGTGCTGTGTATTGATCTACGCCAGCCTCACGGTGTTGATGGTCTTCGTCGACTCTTTGAACACCTTGATGGTTGCACGGTTCATTTGCGGCATAGGCATGGGCGGGGCGATGCCCAGTGCCATGGCGCTGATGTCCGAGTACTCACCCCCCCGCCTGCGCACGCTGATGGTCACGCTTGCAGCATGCGGCTTTTCGTTTGGCGGCGCTGCGGGTGGCTTTGTGGCGGCCGGTTTCATCGACAGTTTCGGTTGGCAGGCGGTGTTCCTGGCGGGAGGTGTCGCGCCTTTGCTGCTGTTCCCTTTCCTGTTCTGGTTTCTCCCTGAATCCCTGCCGCGCTTGCTGCGTGATCAGCCGCCTTATGCGCGACTGCGCAAAGTCACCGCCCGGATGCTGCCGAACTGGCAGCCTCCGGCGGCTTCGGTGCAACAGAATGAGCAGGAACAGGGCAGCAAACTGACAGTGGTGGAACTCTTTCGCAACGGTTACGCACGGCCTACGTTGCTGATCTGGTCGACATTCTTTGTCAGCTTGATCCTGCTGTATTTCATGATCAGTTGGTTGCCGTCATTGCTGCTGGAAAGCGGCCTGACGCTCAAGGACGCTAATCTGGTGACGTCGATGTTCCTGTTCGCCGGCACGGTCGGTGCAATCTGCATGGCCTGGATCGCCGACCGTCTCAAGCGCAAAGTGCGTCTGTTGTCGGGTGTGCTGGCGGCAGCCGCGGTGTGCACCATCCTGCTGGGCCTGAACCATGACAATCCACGCTACCTGGTGGCCTTCGTGTTCGCGGCGGGTTTCTGCATCATTGGTGGTCAACTGACCCTCAATGCCTTTGCCAGTAACTTCTATCCGGCACACGTTCGAACCACTGGCACCGGTTGGGCATTGGGCGTCGGGCGTTTCGGGTCGATTCTTGGCCCGCTGTTTGGCAGCATGTTGCTGGCGATGCATGTTCCCGTGGAGCAGATTTTCTTCTTCTGTGCGATTCCGGCAGTGATTGCCGCGCTGTTGATCATTCAGGTGCGTTCACCCGTGGATACAGCCCCGAGTCCTATTAGGGGCGAGCTTGCTCTCGATGAACGATAACGCGCGCTGCCAGTAACACTGGGGTGCCAGGATCGCGGGTATCAGTGCACGATAGCGTTGGGCGGCAGATGCCCCAGCCGTTCGGTCAGGCGAATGCGTTGGATCGGGTCTTCGCACAGCAGCAGGGCGTGCTCCAGGTCGTAGCGTTCGGCGTTGGGGCAGTCCAGGCGTTGATACAGGCTGGCGCGGGCCAGGTAGTCGCTGGCACTGGCATTACCCAGTTCCAGCACCCGCTCGGCGTCGATCAGGGCGTTAAGGTTATCGTCATTGCTCAAGTGCAACTGGCGCAGATTGCGTGACAGGCGCTGGAGCATCTGCACCGGTTCGCAGGTCAGCAGGTGCTCGGCGTTGAGCGGCATGTTCGGGCCGAACTGACGTTGTAGCAGCTCTCGGCAATCGTTGGGGTACAGGCGTCTACCACCGCATGGATCAAGCAGATGGTCGGCGCCAGGCACTCGTAACAGAAAATGCCCGGGGAAGTTGACGCCAACCATCGGGATCTCCAGCCGCCGAGCCAGTTCCAGGGCAACCAAGCCCAACGCCAGTGGTTGCCCACGCCGCCGCTCCAGCACTTTGTTCAGCAATGCCGCCTGTGGGCGCAGCGGGGAGGATTCGTCCTGTTGATAGCCCATGTCGTTGAGCCGCCGTAACAACGGCTGGCCCAGTTCGCTGACCGGCAACATTGGTAAACCGGCGCTGACCCGTTGCTCGACGTCCTTGAACTGCTCCAGCAGCCACTCGGGTTTCACCTCGGGATCATGTTCGGCCGCGATCCACAGCGCCGCTTCAAAAAGCGCCGGTGGCGAGCGTTGCAGACAGGCGAAAAAAGCTTGGCGCGGTTTCATCGAAGTCTCCGGCGAATGCCTCGTTTTAGCCCCGTCGCGGGCATTCGTCCAGTGCCTTGCACAGGGTGTCGCGGGATATGTCCCAAAGCCTCTATGGCTCACCCTGCTTATTCCGGTGCGCTTCAGCAATTTTTAGCCGCAAGCCTATACTGGCGACTACTGGAAGTGATTCGGGAGCCCTACGATGTTCGCTCTCATGCAAAGCACTCGCCTTGAATCGCTGCACCTGAGCGTTGACCCGGCCACTGGGTTAAAGGCCGTGATCGCCATTCATTGCAGCCGTTTGGGCCCCGCTCTGGGCGGTTGCCGCTACCTTGCCTATCCCGACGATGAAAGCGCCGTGATCGATGCCGTGCGCCTGGCGCAAGGCATGAGCTACAAGGCCGCCCTGGCCGGGTTGCCGCTGGGGGGCGGTGTGGCGGTGATCATGCGCCAACCCCATGTCGAGAACCGTGCGGCCCTGTTCGAGGCCTTCGGCCGTTGCGTCGAACAGCTCGATGGACGCTACATCACCGCCATCGACAGTGGCACCTCGGTGGCCGACATGGACTGCATTGCCCAGCAAACCCAGCATGTCACCAGCACCACGGCCTCGGGCGACCCTTCGCCGCATTCGGCCATGGGGGTGTTCACCGGTATTCGTGCCACCGCCATGGCCCGACTGGGCAGTGACAACCTGGAGGGCCTGCGAGTGGCGATCCAGGGGTTGGGCAATGTCGGCTTTGCCCTCGCCGAGCAGCTGCACGCGGCGGGCGCCGAACTGCTGGTGAGCGACATCGATGCGGGAAAAGTTCAGCTGGCGATGGAACTGTTGGGGGCCCATCCGATTGCCAACGATGCCTTGCTCAGCACGCCTTGTGACATCCTCGCACCGTGCGGCCTGGGCGGAGTGCTCAACAGCCACAGCGTGGCGCAGTTGCGCTGTGCGGCGGTGGCGGGATCGGCCAATAACCAACTGACCAATTTGCAGGTGGCGGACCAACTGGAGAATCGCGGCATCCTGTATGCGCCGGACTACGTGATCAACTCCGGTGGGCTGATTTATGTCGCACTGAAACACCAGGGCGAGGAGTTGCCGACGATCACCGCCCACCTCTCGAAAATCAGCTCGCGCCTCACGGAAGTCTTTGCCCACGCCCAGGCGGAAAAACGCTCGCCGGCACGGGTGGCGGACGAGTTGGCGGAGCGCTTGCTGTATCGCTAAGCGCCCAGGCTGTAGGTGGGGTCTTTTTTCTGCATGGCAGATCAAGTGAGCATTTTTTGTCAGGCTTGGCTTGTGGTGGTCCGCAACTTCATCGGCAAGGTGGGAGAAACCCAATCCTTGCCGATGTAGAAGGGCCGTGTATGAGCTTCCAAGCACCTTTGCGTGACATGCGTTTCGTGCTCCATGAACTGTTTGATGTCAGTGCCCATTGTGAGCTGCTGGGGCACGGCCTTGATCGCTCATTGATTGATGGCGTCCTGGATGAAGCGGCTCGTTATGCCGCAGAAGTGGTCGCGCCGCTGAACCGTAATAGCGACGAAGAAGGCGTGACCCTCGTCAATGGACAGGTCACGACCCCCAAAGGCTTTGCGCAAGCCTATCGGCAATACGTCGATAACGGCTGGGCCAGCATGACCGGGCCTGCCGAGTACGGTGGCCAGGCGTTCCCGCAAATGGTCTCGGCCAGCTTCCACGAGATGCTGATGGCTGCCAGCTTGTCGTTCCGGGTGTACTCGGGGCTGACAGAAGGCGCGGTGCTGGCGTTGTACAAGCACGGTGACGAGGCGCTGAAAAACAGCTACCTGGAAAAAATGGTGCACGGCACCTGGACTGGGACCATGTGCCTGACAGAGCCCCAGGCCGGCACTGACCTTTCACTGTTGCGAACCCGCGCCATCGCGCAAGCGGACGGTAGTTATGCCGTCACCGGCAGCAAGATTTTCATCAGCGGGGGGGAGCAAGACCTTTCCGAGAATATTGTGCACCTGGTGTTGGCCCGCCTGCCGGATGCCCCGCCCGGCGTCAAAGGGATCAGCCTGCTGCTGGTGCCCAAATTCATCGCCGATGCCGATGGCCGTCCAGGGCGAAAAAACAGCCTCGGTTGCGGTGCCATCGAACACAAAATGGGGATCAAGGGCGCCTCGACCTGTGTGATGAACTTTGATGGCGCCACGGGCTGGATCATCGGCTCGGCGAACCAGGGATTGGCCTGTATGTTCACGATGATGAACGACGCGCGCTATCAAGTCGGCCTGCAAGGGCTGGGCGTTGCCGAATGTTCATTCCAGGGTTCTGTGCGCTATGCCCGAGAACGGCTGCAATCCCGGGCGTTGCAGGGGGCTGCCGCGCCGGAAAAGGCCGCAGACCCGATCATCGTTCACCCCGATGTTCGACGGATGTTGCTGACCCAGAAAACCTTGATCGAAGGCTGCCGGATGGTGTCGGCCTACACGGCGCAACAACTGGATCTGGAACATGCTCACCCGGATCAGGAGGCTCGCGGGCGCGCGAGTAAGCGCGCGGCATTACTGATCCCGATCGTCAAATCGTTCTTTACCGACATGGGCCAGGAAGTCGCCAGCCTCGGTGTGCAGATATACGGCGGTCACGGGTTTATCCGTGAGTGGGGCATGGAGCAGTTGATGCGCGACAGCCGTATCACGCAGATTTATGAAGGGACTAACGGCATCCAGGCACTGGATTTCATTCGCCGAAAACTGCTGGGTGATGGCGGCAAGGAACTCGGCCTCCTGCAAGACGAACTGAGCCAGTGGTGCACCCTCCAGTCGCTTGAGGGCCGGTTGAGTCAGTTGGTGATGCCGCTGCAGGCTCGCCTGCAGGAGTGGCGGGAACTGACGACCCATGTCCTGGAAGCGAGCAATCGCAATGTGCAGGAGATTGGAGCCTGCTCCGTGGACTTCCTGCAGTATTCGGCCTATGTGCTGATTGCCGGGTTCTGGCTGCAGGCGGCGGCCCGGGCCGAGGCGGCCTTGGCTTCGGGCACTGACGAGGCCGGGTTCTACCAGGCCAAGCTGCACAGTGCCGCGTTCTATACGGATCGGGTTCTACCCCGGGCCAGTGCGCATCGTGAGGCCATTCTGGCGGGCGCGGACTCCTTGATGGCAATGCCGGAAACCAGTTTCGTGTTTTAACCATTGCCCCCGGTGCCCTGCAAAAACGGTGTCTAGTCCTGAAATAGGTTTACACCTGTTTCAGTCGCCAAACGCCCGATGCACCGCATCGGGCGTTTTGTATTTCAGGGACAAATGCGGTCGCTCCCGGTTATAGATCAGCACCGATTCGTCCACCATTCTCTTCGCTTCCTCCAGATCCTTTGGGCGATGCAGCAGGAATTCCGTCTTCAGGATTCCGTTTACCCGCTCAGCCATAGCGTTCTGATAGCAGTCATAACCATCCGTCATTGAACAGGTGATGCCGTGCTTGATGTGCAGCCGCTGATAAAGATCGGAGCAGTACTGGGCGCCACGGTCTGAATGATGGATCAGCGTCTGCTTGGTTTGGCGCTGTCCGACGGCGTTCTTGAGCGCCTTGATCACTGACGCGGTGTGCAGGCTCTCATGCACATGATGACCCACGATTTTCCGTGAGTAGGCGTCAGTGATCA